>JAKAKG010000124.1 GCA_021813555.1 Acidobacteriota bacterium | reverse complement strand
AGCATACGGACTCCCTCGGCCTCCAGCTCGTCTGCATTCTGGCCAAGCAACTCGGAGGCTCGCTTGACGTCCGGCGCCGCGGCGGCACGCGGTTCGCCCTGACGTTCGAGGAGCGGGCCTGATCGGCCGAGTGCGGCGGCGCGGCCATGGGCGCGGGGTGACGATGAGCGGCGAACGGATCCTGCTCGTGGAAGACGAAGGCATCGTGGCTAAGGACATGGAGCTGAGGCTGCGGGCGCTGAACTACGTGGTGTGCGGATGGGTCACGTCGGGGGAGGAGGCGTTGGCCTCCGTTCATGAGCGGCGCCCTGATCTGGTGCTCATGGACATCCACCTGAGCGGCCCCATGGACGGCATCCAGGCGGCCCACGCGATCTGGGCCGTCATGAATATCCCCGTGGTCTTCCTCACGGCCTACGCCGACGAGGAAACCGTCAGCCGCGCCAAGGCCACCCATCCCTTCGGGTTCATTGTCAAACCCTTCGAGGAGCGGGACCTTCGCGCCACCCTCGAGCTCGCCTTCTACAAACACAAGATGGAACGCCTCCTGAGAGACCGGGAGCAGTGGCTCTCCACGACGCTCAGCAGCATCGCGGACGGGATCATCACGACCGGCGACACGGGGAGGATTACCTACCTCAATCCCGTGGCGGAGGCGCTCACGGGCTGGTTCAGCCAAGAGGCCGTGGGCCGGCGGATGGAGGAGGTCTTCACCGTAGAAGGCGAGGCGGGTATCGAATCCGCGGCGGTTCCCTCGGAACTGGATCAGAGCTGCGCGTCCCCGGAGCCCGTGACCCGCCGGGGGATTTTGCGCTCCCAGACGGGGGCGTCGGTGCCCGTGGAATTCAGGGCCGCTCCTATTCGCACCGACGGTGACGGCTCGGCCGGAGAGGTCGTGGTGGTCAGGGACGTGTCCGAGCGGCGCGAGGCGGAAGCCCGGCTCACCTCGCTCCTTCATGATCTGCAGCGCTCCAACGCGGACCTCTCCGATCAGAAGGGCTTTCTGGCTGCCCTCTTTGACGCCAATCCTTCCGCCATCATGGTCGTGGACGAGCACTTCCGGGTTCAGATGGCCAACGGGGCCCTGCAGCGTGCCTTCGGGACGCCGGGAGGAAAAAGAGATGCTCCGGCCCTCCCCGGAGACCTCCTGCACTGCCCTTACTCCCGCCGCGAATCCGGAGACTGCGGAGCCAGGGAGGAGTGCCAGGTGTGCCAGCTCCGCCTGCCCATCCTGGGCGCCCTCGCGGGTCAAGAGGTGTCGCGGCGCCGGGCCGAGCTCGTGCTCCTGGACAGAGGAAAACCCAGGGCCATGGTCTTCCTCGTGAGCGCGGCGCCCTTCGAGTTCAAGGGAACCAAGATGGCCCTCGTCGTCCTGGAGGACGTGACCGAACTGAGCAGCCTCAGGAGCATCCTGAAGGCCGAGCAGGACTTCGCCGGCATCGTGGGCCGGGATCCTAGGATGCTGGAGCTTTACGAGACCATCCGGGAGCTGGCCCCAACGGGCACGTCCGTGCTCATCCAGGGCGAGAGCGGCACGGGGAAGGAACTGGTGGCCAGAGCCCTCCACAGCGAAGGGTACAGGGCGGGCGGGCCGTTCGTGGCCGTGAACTGCGGGGCCCTCCCCGACGGCCTCATCGAAAGCGAGCTCTTCGGTCACCAGAAAGGATCCTTCACCGGAGCTGTAAGGGACAAGAAGGGGCGGTTCGAACTGGCCGACGGCGGGACGGTTTTTTTGGACGAGGTGGGCGACCTGGGCCACTCCGTGCAGGTCAAACTTCTCCGGGTGCTCGAAACGCGATCCTTCGAGCGCGTGGGAGGGGAGCGGGCCATCACCGCGGACGTCCGGGTGGTCTCCGCCACCCACAAGGATCTTATGGCCGAGGTGCGCGCGGGGAGATTCAGGGAGGACCTTTACTACAGATTATGCGTGGTGCCTCTTCACCTGCCGCCGCTGAGGGATCGCGTCAACGACATCCCGCTCCTGGCGGGCCACCTTCTGGCCAAGCAATGCGCCCTTTCTGGACGTCCTCGGGCCGATGTCTCGCCCGAAGCCCTGGGCATCCTCATGGACTGGCCGTGGCCGGGAAACGTCCGCGAGCTGCAAAACGCCCTTGAGTACGCCCTCATCAAGTGCAAGGAGGGCCCCATCCGCCCCGAGCACCTCCCCCCCAGCGTGTGCAAAGGCCGTCCGCGGGTGACGGCGGCCAAGTCCGCGCCGGGACGGAAGAGGAAGTGGCTCACCAGGGCGGCCGTGGACAAGGCCCTGAGCCTCGCGGGGGGGAACAAACTCAAGGCCATCAAGATCCTGGGCGTTTCCCGGGCCACGCTCTACCGTTTTCTGGAGAAGGAAGGGCGCGCCGCGAACTAGGGGCCCGGCGGGGATGCTAGTGGGGAAACACCAACAGCAAGGCGAAATAGAGCACCATGGCCGCCGACCCCACGGGGAGGGCAAAGACGGCCCACTCCTTCGACCCGATCTTGAGCTTGCTGGCGGCGATGATGTTGGGGATGTTGCCGGGGATGAGCATGCCGCCGGCGATCAAGAGCCCCAGGAGGATGTCCCGGATCTGCCCCGCGCTCATCTGCGGGCTCACCTCGGCGGCGGTGAGGGTGGCGTTGTCCAGCACGGCGCTGACGGAATTGAGCCAAAAGAGCGCCGGGGCGGGAAGCTTCAGGACGTAGGCGTCCACGAGCGGCTTGAACCCCTCGCCCAGAAAAACCAGGGCCATGACGAAGAGGAAGACCTTGAAGGCGCGGATGAAGACGTCCCGGTAGCTTTCGTCCTGGCGCGTTTCCTCGGGCGCCTCGTCAAGGCCCGATTCGCCGGGCCGGGCCGCGCGTTCATGGAACACCAGGCTGAGGGCGGCGAAGGCCACTGTGCCCGGGATGACCCATGGTCCCAGAAGCTTCATCAGAAACCAGAATCCCGCGTGGTGCGGTTCGCCGGCGAGCTTGGCTACGGCGAGGGTGGACAGGGGTTCGCCGATGGGCGTGAGGGCGGCTCCCATGCCCAACGCAAAGCAGGCAAGGATCACGATTCTGACCTCGGCCTTCCGGTCCAGCTTGAGGAGGGCGACCACCTCCACGAGGATAAGGGAAGCGATGATGACCGTGATGACGCTGGACAAGAGTCCCAGGGCGAGGATGGCCAGGAAGACGAAGAGATGCATGGGGATGTGCCCGAGAAGCCATGTGACGGCGCGGGCGATGAGCCCGCGCGTCCACTTGAACACCAGGCCCATGACAAGGACCGCCGCCGTGATGGGCAAGGGATGCACGAGGGCGTCCCCCAGGAGGTCCAGGCTCATGACACCTCCGATGACCGCCGCCGCCAGGCCCATGGTGAAGAGAAAAAGTTCGAGGTTCTTCTCGACGGCGTGGAAGGAGAAGGGGAGCACGAGGACCAGGACCAGGATGACGGCGAGACCGAAAATGATCATGGGGATCCTTTTTAAGGGAGCGGGGAGCGGGGAGCAGGGAGCAGGGAGCAGGGAGCAGATAGATGACCCGTAGGCGGGCGCGTTTCTCGGCTCCCCGCTTCCTGCTCCCTGCTACCTTTTCTTTCCTTTGCCGGACATGCGAGCCAGGTAAGCCTTCTTTAGCCCCGCGTGGAGGGACGGCAGCTTGTCCCCGAGCCGCTTGAGGCGCCGCGGCTTCACCTTGTCAAGGGCGTAGGCGGTGAGCACGGGGAGAGCGATGGTGCTGTCCGTGTAAACGACCACCGTGTCGGGGAGCTGGCTCGGGTCCACCTTGCCCCAGGAGACCGCCTCCGAGGGCGTGGCGCCGCTCAGGCCGCCCGTGTCAGGGCGCGCGTCGGTCACCTGAAGAAAATAGTCGTGGCCCTTCTCGGGCAGGCCGAGCACTTCCTGAATCTGGGGTTCGGTCTGGAGCATGAAGTTCTTGGGCGAGCCGCCGCCCACGATGAGGACCGCCGATTTGCCGCCGCGCCGCTTGGCGTCCCAGACGATGGCCGCCGTCTGATTCACGTCCGCGCTCACGTCGAAGCGGAACGCCGACCCCTGGAGGGCCATGGCCGCCACGTTCATGCCGATGCTCGAATCGCCCGGCGAGCTGGTGAAGATGGGGACGCCGGCTTGGTAAGCCGCCGTGAGGACCGAAGGTACTTTCAGGCCGAGCTGCTCTTCGCGCGCGGCGAGGTAGCGGCCCACCAGCGCGTGGAACTCCGCCGTGGACATCTCCCTCTGAAAATCCGGCTCCTCGAGGATGCGGCGGAAAAAGGCGTCGGTGTGGAGAAGAACTTTGTAATCGAAGAGGATATCGTAGATGCGCACCACGCCCTGGGCCCGCAGGCGCGTGTCGTCCAGGAACGGCGAGCCGCGATGGAGGCTCAGGTCGAGGGCGTAGTGGGCATCGTGGTAGAGATTGGCGCCCGTGGAGATGATCCAGTCCACGAAGCCCGCCTGGATCAGAGGCACGATGCACGAGCGCCCCACGCCGGCGGGTGTGAGCGCTCCCGTGAGGCTCATGCCCACGGTCACCCCGGGGCGGAGCATCTTCTTCGTGAAGAGGTGGCAGGCTTCGTGGAGGCGCCCCGCGTTGTAGGCCAGAAAGGTCTCGTCCACGAGCCTTACCACGTCCGTGCCCTTTTTCAAAGGCCTGGGTTCGATCCTGGGCCCGTTGAGATAGTGCGATCCTTTGGCCATGGCCGCTCCTCAATGACTAAATATGAGTATAGCAGGCGGCTCGTCCCTGTTCAAAGAAGACGGCGTGCTTCTCGGTCCCCTCTGAGGGGTCCATGGTGCCGCCGCCCCTATCCATTGATGAGCCCGCTTGCGTATTGTAACATTGCTAAAAGGACCACTGGGACGCAAGTCGAAAGAGGTGTGACCATGTCTGTTCCGCCCGACACGAAACTCCAGCCAAGAAATCTGCCGGAACTCGGAGATCGAATTTCCGCCGCGATTGGCGTCGAACCGACGATGAGGGGCAAGATCTATCGCTATATTTTTGAAAGCGCCGACGCCGGTCATGCCTTCTATTGGGTCTCGCTCATGGCCGCCTGCGGCATCGCAACCCTAGGCCTTGCTCAAAACAGCGCGGCGGTGGTCATCGGCGCCATGCTGCTCTCGCCGCTCATGGGACCTATCGTGGGCGTAGGCTACTCCCTTGCCATCGGGGACATCTATCTCGGAGTGAAGTCGGCTCTGGCCTCCCTGCTTTCCATCCTCGTGGGCGTGGCTGCGAGCATGGCCCTGACCATGCTTCTCCCCTTCAAGGAAGCCACGCAGGAGATCCTGACCCGGACTCGCCCCAATCCGCTCGACATGGCCATCGCCCTGCTCGTCGGCGTCATCGCGGCGGTTTCCGCGGCGCGCTCCCAGACGAAGGATATGGGGACCGTCTTGCCCGGCGCCGCCATCGCCGTATCGCTCGTGCCGCCTCTCTGCGTGGCCGGGTGGGGGCTGGGAGCGGGACCCAACTGGGCCATCTTTAGGGGCGGGATGCTGCTCTTCGTCACGAACTTGGCGGCCATCATTTTTACCTCCATGGTATTCTTCCTGCTCATCAGGGCCGGGGCGATGGAGGACATTGCCGAAGAGAAGGCCTTCATCTCCGAGCATGAAGCAGGACGGGGCTACTATGCCTGGCTCGCGCGGCAGTCGTGGGCCAACGGCCTTCGCAAGATCGGGGGTGTCGGCAACCGCATCCTCATCACCGCCGCCGCCGTACTGATACTCATCCTTCCCCTTAATTCGGGGCTGAAACAGGTGAAGTGGGAAGTCCTCGTGAGCGGGACCGTCAGGCAAGGCCTGAAGCAATATCTGGGAGGCCATCCCATCCTGGCCCAGCGGCTCAACGTCGAGCGGAGAAGGGTGGGGCTTTCCCTTGTCCTCGTTCAGGGCAAGAGCCCCGTACAGGAGCGGATTCACCAGCTTGAGGCTTATTTGAACGGACGCCTGGCCAAACCGGTGACGGTGGACTACACGGAGGTGGCCGAAGGGAGGGACATCGACTCGCTCTCCGCATCGGGGCAGGGCGGCATGGCACCTATGAGCATCGCAACGCTCATCGGGAGGCTCGGGGCAGAGGACTATTCAAACCTGTGGACGCTCTGGCCGGTGTCTTCGGGATTCAAGCTTGTAGACATCAAGCTTCTTCTCCCCACCGGAGAGGGGGCGCCGGGGCTCCTCGTGACCTATCTCAGCGATGACACCATGCCTCCGGCGGCGCTGGAGACCTACCAGAAGGCCGCATCTGACTTTCTATCGCTTCCGGACGTGAGGGTCGCCGCGCGGCGTTTGCCCAGGACGTGGGGGACAGTGGGGCTCTGCGCGCGTGCCGCTGAGCGGCAGGATGCAGAATTCATTGCCCAGGTTCAAAGATCGGCCGTACCCCTTCCCCGAAACGGATCCTTGAGGGCCGCCTTGCTCCTGCCACCAGCGCTTTCAGCATTCAGGACGAAGCAGGCGAAGGAGCGTGCCTCAAGGATTCTCCAGCGCTTGGCGTCCACCTCTCCCGGCTCCGATTGGCCCCAAGAGATGTCAATCGAATCGGAGACCAGCTCCAAATGCCCGGAACTCCAGATTCGACTCGTCCTTTCATGATGGGCAGCTGCCCTCCCGCAGGTCAAAAGGCCGCAGGCCTCTAAGGAGTGGGCAGACACCGGTGTCCTGATCCCGCGCATCTTACGCTCGCAAGCCCGGCATCAGCTACCTTGGGGCGGATATCTTCAGCTCTTGGGGGACAGGATGGCCGCCGGTTGCGGGGGCCAACAGCCGGACAAGCGATCGAATGGACGCGCTGAGGTCCCCGGGCCGGCCCGCCGAGTCGGCGGTGATACGTTGAAACGAAAGCACGCCCGCGATGCACCCCGCGAGCGCCCGGGCTGTCGCCAGCAGCCGCTTAGTAGGCCGGGCCGACCGCCGCCCCTCGGCCGCGCTCAGGATTCCGGCTAGGCGCTCGACGTAAAGCTTGAACTCCTTTCGCACTTCGCTGTCCGCCTCGGACGGCAGTTTGGCCCACCCGCGGGCCTGGTGAAGAAGGAGCACCGTGTCCGGCCGATCGAGGAAAAAGCGGGCGTGGGCCTCGATGATCGCGTGGGTCGCAACGTCGGTCTCTTCCGCCGCCTTTGCGGCGGCAACGGCATGATCCACGAGGTCGCAGAGCGTCTCCCTGACGAGCTCGGCGATCAGGGCGTCCCTCGATGAGAAATAGGAATAGAACGTCCCTTTTGCAAGGTCCGAAGCCTCGGTCACGTCCTCGATGGTCGTGCTATAAATGCCTTTACTGCTAAACAGAGCCCGGGCCGCGTTCAGCAGCGCGGTCCGGTTCGCCGCCTTCTTCCTTTCCCTGCGGCCGGTTGCCATGTGCCTCCTCGCTGCCCATTTGCACGAACTTGACTTTTGAGTCAAATATGACTATACTCTCAAATAGAAGATAAGCCCGGGGCCAGGAAATGTCAATACGAGTCCTGCCTTGCGGGGTTCACGTGCCGTACCTGAGCGCCCGGCCACAGTAAAATTGCGGCCCTTTGCCGGTTCCTAGCCCGTCAGGCCGTCGATGGAGTCGGGCCGACGGATGCGCTTAGGGGGGGCGCGATGTCCACCCCTCTCGCCCCGAACCAATTCAGCGACACCAGGGGTGTTCTTCTGTGATCCTACGGAGCTTCAACATCCCCTGAAAGGAGTGTTCAAATGAAAGTCTGCGTCATGGGAGCAGGCCACGGCGGTATGGCGATGGCCGGGCATCTTGGACTTATGGGCCACGAGGTCAGGCTTTTCAACCGTAGCAAACCTCGGCTCGACGCGGTGATTGGCCGGGGCGGGATCGAAGTGCGCGGCACTGAGGCAAGCGGGTTCGGCCCCGTGGTCCTAGCCACAGATGAAGCGGGCGAGGCGATGCAGGGAGCGGACCTCATCATGGTGGTGGTGCCCGCCACCGCCCACCCCTTCATCGCGGAATCCATCGCTCCCCACCTGAAGGATGGACAAACGGTGGTTCTGAACCCGGGCCGCACGTTCGGGGCGCTCGCCTTCTATCAGCACCTCCAGCGCTTAGGGTGTTCGGCGGATGCGACCATTGCCGAGACTCAGACCTTCATCTACGCGAGTCGGGTGACGGGACCGGGGCAGACCAAGATCTTCGGGATCAAAAATTCTATTCCCCTCGCAACAGTGCGCGCCCACCTCATCCCACAATGCCTGGCCCTCCTTCGTCAGCTCTACCCACAATTCGTGCCCGGGGACAGCACGTTCAAAACGAGCTTTAATAATATTGGCGCAGTGTTCCACCCGGCGCTTATGATCCTCAATACGGGGTGGGTAGAAGATCCGGCAGACTTCGAGTTCTATTACCAGGGCACCACCGATTCCGTGGCCGAAGTCCTGGAGGACCTGGACCGAGAGCGGGTTGCCGTGGCCGGTAGCCTGGGCTTCCAGGCGCTCACGGCTCGCGAGTGGTTGTATTTGGCCTATGACGCGGCCGGGAAGGACCTCCATCAGTCGATTCACGCCAATCCCGGCTACCAAGGCATACTTGCGCCCCATCGCATGGAGATGCGCTACGTCACCGAGGACATTCCGTGCAGCCTCGTTCCCATGAGTTCGGTGGGCGCCAAATTCGGCGTCCGAACTCCCGTCATGGACGCCCTGATCACGCTTGCCTCCGCGATGCACAAGGTGGACTATCGCGCGGAGGGAAGAAACGTCGACAATCTCGGCATCGCCAATCTGGACCTGAGGCAACTGAGGCGCCTCGCCATAGGGGAGCCGGTGGAATGAGAAAAAAGAGAAAGGTAGTGGGAGCCGCGCTCTCACCCTGTGTGCACGTCGGGGGTTTAGATCATTTTCTCAGGCTCTGCGAGGAGCTGGGATGGAATGCCGTTTCGTTGGGGCCCGACGTGTCCATGAGCACCCTGTTCAATGCGATCCGAGGAGAGCATCCGGATATGGTAGCCGTTTCCTACCGGCTGACAGCGGAGGACGCGCTGCCCATTTTCGCCCAGATCAAGGAGCAGGCAGCGCTCTTGGACCCGCCTGTGAGGTGGGTTTTCGGAGGGACACCGCCCGTTGCCAATGCGGCTCGGGACAGCGGTCTCTTTGAGCGAGCCTTCGACGGGACAGAGGCGCCCGGCTCGGTGGAGGCCTTCCTCCTCGGAAGGAGCATGCACGGCGGCGCGGAGGTCTACCCCGATGACCTTGTCTCCCGGGTCGAATGGGCTGCCCCTTTCCCGCTCATCCGGCATCACTACGGAGAACCCAGTCTCGCTGCGACGATCGCCGGTGCTGCCCGGATCGCGGAATCGGGGGCCTTGGACGTGCTCTCCATCGGCCCGGACCAGAATGCTCAGGAACACTTCTTCAGGCCCGGAGAGATGGATCCTACCCAGGATGGCGCGGGCGGCGTCCCGGTGAGGTGTTCAGAAGATCTTGCCATCCTGTACGAGGCCACGAGGTGCGGCAATTTCCCGCTCTTGAGGTGCTACAGCGGGACGAGGGACCTGATTCCTTGGGCCGAGATGTCCTTGAAGCACATCCGAAACGCCTGGGGGGCGATCCCCCTCTGTTGGTATAGCGTCATGGACGGGCGAAGCACCGTCCCGTTCCCGCGAGCCATAGAAGAGAAGCAAGCGGCCATGCGCTTCTATGCGGAGAGGGGCGTGCCGGTGGAAGTCAACGAATCCCACCAATGGAGCCTGCGCGATGCACACGACTCGCTTGCGGTGGCCATGGCGTTTCTCGCCGCCTACAACGCGAAGGCCATGGGCGTGAGGCACTACATCGTTCAGATGATGCACAACACCCCGCCCTCAACGAGCCCGGCCATGGACCTGGCCAAAATGCTGGCGAAACTCGAACTCATTTCCGAGATCGAAAGCCCGGAGTTTGCCATTTTGAGAGAAGTACGCGCGGGGATCGCCAGCCTCCCGTCCCATCCCGAAAGGGCGAAGGGACACATCGCCGCCTCGGCCACTTACTCCATGGCCCTCGAGCCGCACATCCTGCACGTAGTGGGGTTCACGGAGGGGTGGCACGTCGTGGACGCGGAAGCCCTCATTGAGAGCTGCAACATCGCCCGTGGCGCCATCCACCTCGCGCTTCAGGGCGCGCCAGACATGCGGCAGGATCCCACGGTCAGAGAGAGGCAGAAGCATCTGGTTTGCGAGGCTCGTGTCCTTTTGGCGGCCATCCGGGATCTCGGAGAGGGGGCCCCGGACCCTTGGGCGACTCCCTCAGTCCTTTCCGAGGCCATCCGACGGGGTATTCTGGATGCGCCGCACTTCAGGGGGAATCCTTACCTCTGCGGCAGGGCGGTCACGGCCTGCCTCGACGGGGGATGGGAGGCCATCGATCCGGTGACGCGGAGACCGCTGAGCGAATCTGCGAGACTGGCTTCCCTGGGCGTGCCAGGAGGAGGTGACTAAGGTGTGCGGAGTAGTGGCTTCCTACGGCAAGAATGACAGAAGTGTCTTGGCCCCCATGCTCGAGGCGCTTCACCACAGGGGACCGGACGGAGAGGGAGTGCTGTTCTTGGGGCGGTCTGGACTCGGGCACACTCGCCTGGCCATCCTTGACGTTGAGGGCGGGAGGCAGCCCATCACCAATGAGTCCGGTGATCTCGCGCTGTCATTCAACGGCGAAATCTATAATCACGAGTCCATCAGAAGCCAGCTCTGGGGCCGCCACCGGTTCAGGACCCGTACCGACACGGAGGTGATTCTCCACCTTTACGAGGAGGAGGCGAATGATACCTTCGCGCGCCTGGACGGGATGTTCGCCCTGGCTCTAGCGGGCCCTGACGGCCTCCTCATCGCGAGGGACCCGCTGGGTATCAAACCCTTGTACTACGGAGAGTGTGAAGGCCAGTTCCTGGCGGCCAGCGAGATCAAGGCCCTTCCGCCCATGGAAAAGATCAACGCTCTCCCAGCGGGCCATTTTCTTCTCGCCGGTGAGAAGCCCGTCCCATATGCGCGCTCCTTCGCAGCCACACGGCCCGTCCGCACGCCCACCCTGCGTGAGGCGATAGTGGAGGTCAGGAGACGCCTCGCGCGATCAGTCACCAAGCGGCTCATGGCGGACGTCCCCGTTGGTGTCTATCTCTCTGGTGGGTTGGACAGCAGCCTGATCGCCAGCCTGATGCGGCCGCACTTGGACGTGTTGCACTCCTTCGCCACGGGAATCGAGGGAGCCCCGGATCTTAAGGCGGCCAGACAGGTGGCCAAGGCGCTCGGCACCCAACACCACGAGCGGATCTTTACGCCAGAGGAGGTGGAACGCGCCCTCCCTGAGGTCGTTTCCAGGCTGGAGTCCTTTGACGCCCCCCTTGTCCGCTCAGCGGTTCCCATGTTTTTCCTGTCTGAATTGGCCTCCAGCCGGGTTAAAGTGGTACTGACTGGCGAGGGAGCGGATGAACTCTTCGCTGGTTATTCCTATCTTCGGGAATTCCACCAGGGGGCCTTGAAGGCAGAGCTTGCGGCAATCGTAGAACGGCTTCAAGACACGAACCTGCAGCGGACCGACCGGATGACGATGGCGCACGGAATTGAAGGGAGAGTGCCCTTCTTGGATCTGAGTTTGGTTCGATTCGTGGCCCGCCTTCCCGAGGAGTTCTTGGCGGCCAGCCAGGATCGTCCTGAGAAATGGCTCTTGAGGGAAGCGGGCAGGGGACTGCTTGCTCCCGAAATATTGACCCGCTCCAAGCTCAAATTCTCGGAAGGCGCTGGGTCGGCGGACCTGATGGCGAACATCGCCGCCAAGGAAATCACAGAGACCGAGTATCTGCGCGAGCGCGACCTGGCGCCGGGCATCCGCCTGAGGTCTCGTGAGGAAACGCTGTACTATCGGCTCTGGAAAAAGGCGATGGGCCTGAATGCGGATCCCACGCTGGTCGGGCGTACCCGTGACGTCTCAGCGGCGGCCGAGACATGACCGCCCAGATGGGATGGTGGACGGGGTTTGGCCACGATGCCCTCGTGCTGTTTGCCATGGTGAATGCGGTGGGAAACCTCCCGCTGTTCGCCGAACTCTCCAGTGGCTTGTCACCTGGCGAGCGAAGCAGGGCGTTCAGGACGGCCATCCTGACCGGAGGCACGATCGTCATTGCGTTCGCGTTTCTTGGGGAATGGATGCTAAGGACGGTATTTCAAGTGGATCCAGTCTCCTTCAAGGTGGCGGGAGGCATCCTGGTGTTCGCCGTGGCCTCCAGAGGATTCCTGCTCGGGGCGATGGACGCCTTGCCAGTCCCCGCTGAACACCGCGGCAATCTCGGTGTCTTCCCTATGGGGTTTCCCCTGCTCGCGGGGCCCGGTACCATTGTGACGGCCATCATCCTCGTGCAATCGGGAAGTCCTCTTAGGGCAACGGCTGCTGCGGCGGTTGTCTATATAGCCTGCTTGCCTATTCTTCATCTCTCGGCTCTCGTCCACCGGGGACTCGGCAAAATGGGCGTGCTGCTGGTAAGCCGGATCCTTTATATATTTATTGCCGCCAAGGCCGTATCGCTGGTGCTGTCCGGGATCCGGGCCAGCGTCTCGTGAGGCCCGCCGTGAAGGTCCCTGAATGCCAGCGGCCGAGGCTCCGCACGCAGGTTGCATCGATTCATGCAGGGAAGATCCATACTTCCCATGGATCTGAAGGGAACGCCACAGCCGGCCACCATGACACAAAGCCAGAGGCGCGATAAGATGGCGATTAACGGGGAGGGCTGACATGGTGCGCCCAGATAGAAGAAAGCGAATGCCAGCCCACCACCACAGGTTGCGAGTGCGGCTCCTGGCTCTCTTCGGTTCGCCCCTGCGCGTCCGGCATTCCATCGAAGCCCGCCAGACGATGGCCCTTCAATGGATCGGGGCCTCCCTCCTTCTGGGCGTGCTGGTGGGCAGCGGCGTGGCCGTGTTTGATTTCCTCCTCCAGGAGGAGATTCTCGTGAGCCTCTATTCCCTGCGAAGCTTCTGGGTGTATGGCCTTCTGCCTCTTGTGGGCCTTATAGCCGCCTCCCTCCTCACGCGGTTTGCGGTGCCAAGCCGGGAGGGCGGGCTGACGGAGGACTACATCCTCGTCTTTCACGATGACCGGCGGCACATGCGCTGGCAGAACCTTCCCGGCAAGCTGTTGGCGTCCATCGTCACCATCGGCACGGGGGGGAGCATGGGGCTTGAAGGTCCCTCGATTTACTACGGAGCCACCCTCGGCGACACCTTGCAGAGCCGGTTCGGCCGGTTTTTCGCAAGGGAGGAGGGGAAGATGATGCTTCTGGCGGGATGCGCCGCCGGCATGTCGGCCATCTTCAAGGCGCCTCTCACGGGGGTCATCTTCGCCATAGAATCTCCCCACAAGGACGGCATCGCCACGCGGCGTCTGGTTCCCTGCCTGGTAGCCTCGGCCTCCAGCTACCTCACCTGCGTGCTCCTCGCGGGCAGCGAACCCCTTTTCATGCAGGAGGGCCACAGGGCCTTCAGCGTGGTGGACATCCTCTTGGCGGTCCTGCTTGGCGCATGCTGTGGGTTGGGCGCCCGGTTTTTCGTCTGGCTCGTCTCCGCCGTCCAGAATCTCCTGGGGACCATGCCGCCGTGGGCGCGGCCCCTGGCGGCGGGCGTCGTGGTGGGAGGGCTCGGCGCGCTGGTTTTCGCCGCCGCGGGCGAACCCTTCAACTACGGCCCCGGTTACCGGCTGATCCGTCACCTGCTGGAGGTTCAGGAGCCCCTCCTCCTGCTCCTCTTCCTGTTCGTGGCCAAGAGCGTGGCCACGGCGTTCACGGCGGCGGGCGGCGGCGTGGGAGGGCTCTTCTTCCCCATGGCGGCCATGGGAGCCGCCATGGGGGCGGGGTTCAACCACTTCGCGGGTGACTCGGGCGGGACCCTCTATCCCATCATCGGCACCGCGGCCTTCGTGGGGGGCGCCTATCGGACGCCGCTGGCGGCCGTGGCCTTCGTCGCCGAGACCATGGGCAACCCCTGGTCTCTCATCCCCGCCATGCTGGCCACGGTGGTGAGCCTCATGGTCATGGGAGAGCGGGGCCTCTCCGAGCACCAGCGGCCGTTGCCTCCGCTGGCGGGGAGCCGGGAAGGGTGAGCAGGGAGCAGGAAGCGGGGAGCGGGGAGCGGGGAGCGGGGAGCGGAAAGAAGACCTCCTCCCCGCGGCCATTGGCTTCGCTGTCGTGGTTATCCGCGGGGGTGGCACCCTTCCTTGACGGCCTCCCGGGACAAGCCCTTATAATGGGCCGCTGATGGAGGTGTGCATGATCCACGCCCTCGCGGCTCTGACGATCGCCGACCTGCTGGCCCACTCGGGCTGGGTAGCCAAGATCGTCCTGCTCACGCTGCTCGTGTTTTCCCTCATTTCCTGGAGCGTCATGATCGACCGTTTCCTCAGCTACCGGCGCCTGCGACAGCGCGCCCGGGAATTTTACGAGATCCTCCGGAAGTCGCAGCGCGTGGCGGACATGCTCGTCATCGCCAAGAATGCCAAAGACTCGCCCTTGAGGGAGATGTTCCTCGAAACCTACCGAGAATTGCACGACCAGGTGAAAGACCAGGTGCCCGCCAGCGGAGCGTCCGCCAGCGGCGCCGAGTTCCGGCCCCAGATGCGCCACACGGAAAACCTGGAGCGCACCCTTCAGCGGGTCATGCGGGACCAGTCCATCATGCTGGAGTCGGGCTTGGCCTTCCTGGCCACGACGGCCGCGGCCACGCCCTTCATCGGCCTCTTCGGCACGGTCTGGGGCATCATGGAGGCCTTCCGCGCCATTGGCGCCAGCGGCAGCGCAACCCTGGCCAGCGTGGCCCCGGGCATCTCCGAAGCCCTCATCACGACCGCCGGGGGACTCTTCGCCGCCATTCCGGCCCTCATCGGCTACAACCTCCTGGGCCGCAAGGTCAAGACTTTCAACGCCTACATGGAGCAGTTCGCGCTGGACCTCATCAACTTCCTCACGAACCGCTTCGCTTAACAGGCTGTTAAGGACGGGAGCTGGGAGCAGGAAGCGGGGAGCCGAGGACGCAGACGGCGGGGGATGGTTTCCTCTCGGCCCTGCTTGCCGCTTCCAGATGCCTGCTCCCTCCTTCCGAGGCCCTATGCCGCTCAAGATGAATCACCGGCACGTGCGCTCCTCTCGCCAGGCGGGCCTGCTGCACAAGGAACTTGAGGAACTGGCCCGGCGCTTCGGCCCGGGCCAGCTCAGTTTCGACCCGGTCCGCTTTCCCCGTGCCTATGCCGAACCGCGGGACAGGGAAGTGGCCGCCCTCGTCTCAGCGCTCTTGGCCTACGGCAACGTGAAGGCCATGGGCGATTACCTGGGACGCCTCTTGGCGAGGCTGGGGCCCTCGCCCGCCGCGGCCCTCGCGAAGGGATCCCCGAAGCTCAGGCCGGAACCCTACCGCTTTCAGACCGGAAACGACGTGGAGGCTTTCCTCGGCGCCGTGGGGCGCGTCCTTCGGGACCACGGAAGTCTGGAGGCGGCGTTCTCCACGAAAGAAGGGACCGCGGAGGATCGGATCGAAGCCCTTGCCAATCTCCTGCGCGAGGCCGCTGGAACGGCATCCCCGGGCCTCCTCCACCTCCTGCCCCTGCCTTCCCGCGGCTCCGCGTGCAAGCGGTGGTGGATGTTCCTGCGGTGGGTGTCCCGTCCCGACGACGGCGTGGACCTGGGGCTGTGGACGTGCGTGAGCCCCTCCGAGCTCCGCATGCCCATCGATACGCACGTGGCCCGCATCGCCTACGCCTTGGGGCTGACCGCGCGAAGGAGCGCCGACCGGGCCTTCGCGGTGGAACTGACGGACTCGCTGCGGGCGTTCTGCCCCGAGGATCCCACCCGCTACGACTTCGCCCTGGCCCACCTGGGGATATCGAGGGCGTGCCGGGGCAAGCGGGTTCAGGCCGTCTGCGAGGCGTGCTCGCTGCGGGCGCACTGCACGATCGGGAAATAGGCGATAAAGAATAATTCGGAATTCGGAAATCGGAAAGCGGAAAAGGGGGAAGGCAGCAGGCAATGGGCGGAAGGCGGAAAGAAGGAGACGGGACAACGGATCTGATTGATGGCCGGCGCCGCGGGGCTTTTTCCTCATCCCCTCATCTCGGAATCCCCTCATCCCGTCTCGCGTCTTGCGTCTCGCGCCTTGGATCTGCTTGATGGCCGGCGCCGCGGGGCTTTTTCCTCATCCCCTCATCTCGGAATCCCCTCATCCCGTCTCGCGTCTCGCGTCTCGCGCCTTGGATCTGCTTGATGGCCGGCGCCGCGGGGCTTTTTCCTCATCCCCTCATCTCGGAATCCCCTCATCCCGTCTCGCGTTTTGCGTCTCGCGCCTTGGATCTGCTTGACGGCCGGCGCCGCGGGGCTTTTTCCTCATCCCCTCATGTCGGAATCCCCTCATCTCGTCGTGCGTCTCGCCTCGCTCAATCGGGCTTCTCAGCCCTCTGCGACAGCGCGGCGAGGCCGCCCTGGGCCGTTTCCTTGTATTTGCAGTTCATGTCGGCGCCCACCTGCTTCATGGCCGTCACGGCCGCGTCAAAGCTGATGGCGTGCCTGCCCGAACCCAGGAGGGCGAGGTTCGCGGCGTTGAGGGCGGTGACGGCGCCCACGGCGTTCCGCTCGATGCAGGGGATCTGGACCAGGCCGCCCACGGGATCGCAGGTGAGGCCCAGGTGGTGTTCCAGGGCCGTCTCGGCGGCGGCCTCCGCCTGAGGCACCGATCCGTCCAGGCAGTGGACGGCCGCGGCCGCGGCCATGGCGCTGGCCACCCCTACTTCGCCCTGGCAACCCACCTCCGCGCCCGCGATGCTCGCGTTCTCCACCACGATGCCGCCGACCACCGCCGCCGACAGGAGCGCTTCGAGGATCTTGCGCTCGGGGAGCCTGAAGCGCTCCTTGAGCATCATGAGGACCGCGGGAAGGACTCCCGCGGACCCGCACGTCGGGGCCGTGACCACGCGGCCGCCGGAGGCGTTCTCCTCCGCCACGGCTATGGCGTAGAGGGCGGGCAGGGTCACGTCCCGAGAGAAGAGCCCGTAGTGGCGGATGCCCCGCTGGCAGTCCCGGTAGAGCTCGCTGGCGCGCCGTTCGAGCATGAGCGTTCCGGGCAGAAGGCCCTCCGCGTTAAGGCCCCGGTCAACGGCATCGGCCATGACTTCCCAAAGTCCGTGGAGGCGGCCGAATGTCTCCTCCTCGCTCAGTCCCTCGTCGCTCAGGCGCTTCAGGGCAAAGTCCGCCAAGTCCATCCCGTCTCCGAGGCAGAGGTCCACGATGGCGCCCATGGAGGGTTTCTCCCCGAGGCCGTCAGCGGGAGCGGGGAAGCCGCCTCCGAGGACGTGCCCGCCCCCCACGGACCGATACATCTCCTCCAGCACGGTTGCCCCGGCCGAGTCCACCACGGAGAAGGCAAGGGTGTTGGGGTGAGGAATATCCCTGGCGGCGAGGTCGAAGACGACATCCTTCTCGGGCTCGAAGAGGAAGGTGCGGGACCCGGCGGTGATCCGGCCGAGCCTGGCCGTCTCTTTGTTCACGGACCGCAGAGTCTCCCGTTGCTCCTTCTCGGGGTCGAACCCCGCGAGCCCCGCCGCCACCGCGAGGTCCGTCAGGTGCCCCCTGCCCGTGAGAGCCAGGCTTCCCATGAGGCGCACTCGCAGGCGCCCCTCGGGCAGGCCTCTCCCGTCCAGGATGCGACGGAAGTCCAGCGCTGCGAGGCATGGTCCCAAGGTGTGGGAGGAGCTGGGGCCGATACCGGCTTTCAAGATTGAGAAGGGGCTGGGCAGGCGCATGGATGGGAGACCTCCGTGATGCGTTGAGTGTACAGGGGACGGAGTTAAGGGACAAGGGACGGGGGACGGGGCAACGGATCCGATCGACTGCTCGGATCGCGAGGCTTGTTCCCTCATCTCCTCATCTCGGCATCTCCTCATCTCGGAATCCCCTCATCTCGGCATCCCCTCATCTCGGCATCCCCTCATCTCGGAATCCCCTCATCTCGGCATCCCCTCATCTCGTCTCGCTTCTCGCCCCCTCTCCCTTGCTCCCGAAGGCCCGTCCGCGCTATTGTTAGGCATCGGAGGCGGCATGGCGAGGCGAGGGCGGGAGGACGGCACGGCGCTGGAGGGCGGTGAGCCGCAGGTGCAGCCCAAGGCCCCCGAAGGCCTCTCCCTGGCCAGGGAAATCGCCGCCATCGTGGCGTTCACCGTCACCCTGCTGACCACCCTGTCGCTCATTTCCTACCATCCTTACGACCCGGGCGCCCTCTCCTTCGGGACGGTGAGCGTGGCGCCGCAGAACTGGGTGGGCATCCTGGGAGCGTACCTGTCGTACCTCCTGGTTCACATCCTGGGCGTCGTGGCCCTGTGGGTGCCCCTCCTCCTGGGACGGGTCGCCTACCTCATCCTGACCCGCGAGCCCCTGCTGCGTCCTGGCCGCCTGGTCCTCTGGGTCTCCGTGTTCCTGAGCCAGGCCACGATCCTTCAATGGGCCTTCGGGAGCCCCAGCGTACCGCTGTACGGCCAGGAGGCTCCCCTTGCCCTGGGCGGGATCGTGGGCATCGTGCTGGGCGAGCTGGGCGAGCGCATCCTCGGCTACTGGGGGGCGGCGGTGTTCCTCCCCGTGTGGGTGCTTCTCACTCTCATGCTCTTCTGGAAGGTCTCCTTCCTGGGCATGGCCGAAAGGGCTTCGACGCCGGCGAGGCGCTTGTGGGGCGGCTGGAAGTTGAAGGGGGAGAAAAAGCGGCAGGAAGAATCCCGCGAGGAAGCCAAGGCGCAGATTCTCGAGCGGCAGAGGGATCGCGTGAAGAAGCTTGAGGAGAAGGAGAAGCAGGAGCAGGCGGGCGAGAAAGCCGTCAGGGTGACGGAGCGGGCCGCCGTGGTCCCCGCGCGCCTGCCCCTGGAGCCCGCCCCCGAGGGCCGCTTCAAGCTTCCCCCCTGGGACCTGCTGGATCCGCCCCGTGCCCGGCCTCCGGTGAACGAACAGAACCTCCTCAAGAAGGCCCGCCTCATCGAAGAGCGCCTCCTGGAGTTCGAGATCGCGGGAGAGGTGGTGGAGATCCACCCTGGCCCCGTGGTTACGATCTT
>JAKAKG010000180.1 GCA_021813555.1 Acidobacteriota bacterium | reverse complement strand
CCATCGTGCTCCACCGTCCTTCCCGCCTCCGCTTCCCAGCAGATCGGGTGTTCGATGTTCGCGTGTATTGGGTTGAAGAAGGAGGCGAGCTCAGGGCTGTTATACTGATGAATGACGCCGGGCGAGCCAAGACCGCCCGTTCCCGTTGCCTCGTGGCGCACGCCCTCACCCCACAAGGTCCCATGGGCCTCCCCCCGCCGTGTGTAGCCGTCTGGGTCCGTCAACTTATAGACGCTCATTTCCTCTCCTCCGTTCTATGCCCTGCGAGCATATCACTAAGACGCGAAGAAGGGGAGGCGTGGCCTCCCCTTCGCCAGACCCGGGGATCAGGAATCCAGGTCGAGGCCGCCCTTGTTCACTCCCGCCGCCCGCGTTGCCATCTCCATGAGAACATCCACCCCAACGCAAAAGTGCGCGACGTCCCCCTCCCCGTCGCACACCACCACATCCACCATCCCAGGTTCGTCGGCTTTTGTAAGCGTGATTTCCGTAGCATCGTCGAGCACTGCACGGTATGACGCCCTGAACGCCTCAACCATCGTTGCCTCCATAGCGAAGATCCCCGGTGTTATGTTGCGAGCCCTGCAAACCCGTGCCTCCTCTCGACCTCCTTCCTCTGCGCGCTCAGGCGCTCTAGCAGAAGTTCCTCGCTAGAGGGCTGGACCTCCCTCACCCGGTCAATGTATGCCACGACATCCTCCTCCGCAACGTACCAACCCCTTCTTCCCTCTATCTTAAAGCGCCGAAATGGCGCTCTCTCAAGGCGGGCATAGTAGCGCGGAGACAGGGCCACCATCTCACACGCCTGCCGAAACCTCAGTATCCTTGTGGGAGGCTTGACTTTACTGGCCGGAGGTACTATATTCGCGGTGTCTTGAGAATGGGGCGTGGGCATGGGCTACCTCCACCGCAAGGGAATATATAGTCCCGCCGGGAAGAAGTCAAGTGGGCATGAGGCGAGGATAAAAATAGGGTGTTTCGAGAGGAGAGGGCAATGGTAAAAGGAACAGGGGTTGGACGGCAGAAGGAGGAGGCGGAGCGGGAGCGCCTCCAAAAGGTGAGGGACAAGCTCATGCGCGACGAGGTGAGCCGCCGCCTGAGGACGTGGGCGCTCCGCGCTGGGCTGAATCAGACCGACCTGGGAATCGCTATGGGCGTGGGCCAGCCCTCCGCCTCCAAATGGATGCGCGGCGTGAATGGCCCAAGCCTGTACGTCCTGGCGAGGCTTGCGAAACTCTACGAGCTCGACCTGAACTGGTTGCTCACGGGGAAGTCGCTCGCGGGGAACCAGGCCCCGGTGACAGGTGGCGAGGAGGAGCCGCCCGCCCCGAGGCGGGGTCGGCCGCCGCACCGCGAGGTGCGTGGCGCCGAGGATCTGGTCGCTCTCTTGGCCGATAGCGGCAAGCTGGAACAGCTCCTCCGAATCCTGGAGGCGCTACGATGAGGCTCCCCAAGGTCCACCACTGCCGCATCGCGGGGAAACCCGGCTTCTGCGTCTACTGGAGCAGGGAGGGGCATCAATATAGGATGCAGGTGCCCATCGAGGACGAGGGGCTGATCCGGGAATACTGCGAGCGCGAGGAGCGCGCCATCGCCATCGAGATTCTGGGGCTGGAGCCCAAGGTCCCGGCGGGACGTCTCTCGGTGCAAGAGGTGGTGGACCGCTATTTCAAGGACGAGATGTACGTCCCCAACCGCGCCGAGAACACGGTGCAGGACCGAAGCGACCGCCTCAAAAAGATGATGGCCCACTTCGGCCCCAGGAGCCCCATCGCCAGCGTGAACGCCGAGAGCATCGCCGCGTGGAAGCGAAGGCGCTTGCAGGAGGCGGCGGCCACGACGGTCAACAACGATCTGCGCGCCCTGCGAGCTCTCCTCCGGTACGCGCGAGACGCGGGGCTCGTGGACGCCATTCCCCCCATCTCGCTTCCTCCATCCAAGAGCCACCGGGGCGAGGTCATCCCGACGGAGCACGTCGTGGCCATCCTTCGGGGGCTCGACCTTGACGACGCGCATGAACGCGGGTACTATGTGGCGCTGATGACGGGCCTGCGAGGAAGAGACATCGCGGCCCTGGCCCCTGAGCACTTCGACCCTAAGGCGCACTCCATCACCATCGTGACGGCGAAGCGGGGGAGGAAGGTGGTCCTCCCGCTCCCCGCAGAGGTATGGTCCCGGCTAGAGCGTTACATGGGAGAGCGTCCGTTTTGCCGCTATCCCGCCTGCGACAGGGCGAAGAACCTGACCTATCGGCTCTGCGGGGCGCGATACGGTGCAAGAATCTGCCGTCCGACGTGGGCGAGCGGCCTGGCCGCCGGCGGCGCAGACTTCATGGTCATCAAGGCCCTCATGGGCCATCGCATCTCGGATGTGACGGAGGGGTACATCTTCCGGGATGCCGAGCGCCTGCGCGAACAATACGCCCTGCTCCCCTGGCTCCGCGAAAAGTATCTCCGCGTTATCACTGGGGGCGCGTAAATGCCTGGTATTGCTGGGTTGGCAACCGGCCTTAGGAGCCTGTGGGGCAACCCGTGGGGGTTCGAGTCCCCCCTTTCGCACCACCCTTATAAATCAGAGACTTACCTCCTGTGGCAGACCTGCGGCGTCCATGCTCGGGCCTGCATAACAATCATGCTCGGAGCGGCATATTCGATACGGTTCTATCACCCATCTATCACCAGAAATCTATCACCGGAAAGGAGGTCTCCATGAAGCGGATGATGTTGGTGGCGGCGCTGGTCGGCATGGCCGTCCTCGGTTTCCGAGCCCAGGAGGCGCAGCCCCATGAGCCCTGCGTGGCTCCAGAGGCGGGCGCGGTAGGGTACTGGCTGGGCACTGCCGTCGAGGAGGACGCGCAGGGCTGGCTCGTCACCTGGGAGCCCGTTGGGCCTGGGGGGGACTGGGTCTACGTCGTGTTCCGGCGAGTGGGGGACGCCTGGGCGCCGGTGGGGCTGACGAGCAAGGCGCGTTTCCTGGACCGCGCCCCGGTGCTGGACGGCCCGAAGTACCGGGTGTTCGCTATTCGCAAATAGCGAACCCTACGCGCGAAGTAAAGGCGGGGATGGCTCCCCGCCTTTTTTCTCGCCCTCTCACCGCATCCCAAGATGCGATTAGGAATCCAGCCTTTGCAGGCCATTACCTGCCCTCTGTCGTATATCCCGCATTATACGCCAAGGGGCAATCTCCCTTGGCGCTTCCACCACTCCCATGCCTCTACCACCGCGCCCGACCCTGCGAACAAGTCCACCAGTTCATCCTCCGGCCTCATGTTGAACAAATCGAAGAGCCAGCAACAAAACTCCAGCGGCTTCGTTCCCTTGGTCTGGTTGGGGTCGTTCCGTCTTCGCATCACCGCGTTGGCGCTCACCCAATCCCGCGAGGTATGTTCCTTCTTGTTCTTCTTGCGCCCCCCGCGCCATATCACTGGCTCCCAGGCATAGGCAACCGACATCCCAGGTTTCCAAACCGCCCACGGTTTCACCCAGGCCGCCACTCTTACATCATCAGCGCCAACGCTCGCGCATATGTTCAGCAACTCGCGCAGGGTCGGGCTTGAGCAACTGAGCGCCCACCCATCAGGGAACTCGCTGTGCAATTTCTGGATGAGCTGCAGGTGATCAACCTCCCCCGCAAAATCTGGGTGGTCTTTGTAGTGCATCCGAGCGCAACCGATGTAAGGCGGGTCAGCGTACGCTATTCGCATCTTCTCCCTTGGCGCATAATGGGCCGTAGCAGCGGACTGAAACAATCCGCCCTGCATCAGCACTTGCCCTTCGCTTGGTGCCCTCTGTGCCATCCCCTTACTCCCTAGCCCTGCTCAGCCGCTGAACGGCATGGCATTCTGCCGCTTGTGCCTTACGGGTTCCGTGGTGCAGGCCGCATATCCCCACAGGTGGGGCACCTTTCCATTACCTTGTGCCAGTGCGCCCCACACCTGCAGTTCCATCCCTTGGTAGATGGGTTCCAGGCACCGACACAAGCGGCAGAATGCGTTTCTGAGCGTTCGGCCTGGTCAAGCTGTACACCCTGAGCGGCAGAATTAGTTTCTGGAGCGGACGGGGGGCGGTAGAAGTAGGCCGACGGCCCCTTGAGCGGCAACAGTTTTCCGCAGCTGTCGCAGATGAGCCAGTCATCGTCCACCAACAACGTGCCCCCGCATATAACGTGAGTGCCAATCTTGGTTGGTCCTACCATCAAGAGCATGGGTTCATGGCCTCCTTCTACAAGACGCCCCCCGCAGCTCAGAAACGCATCCGCCCCGCCGTGGCTTACGGGTATGCGCCGCTCACCAGTTCTCTCCGCAGTTCTCGCAGTGCCGTACAGGCCCACGCTGTTGGCATCTCGGGCAACTCTCCGATTCCCAATCCACGCCCCCACTTACGGGTTCCGGCACAGCGGGGCGGATGGGCTTTTGAGCGTCCGCTTCGGGCACGGTTTCCTCTGGGCGGGGCGAATCAGCATTTGGAGCGGACTCGGCAGGGCAGGAGGGCGATTGGTGTAAGCCCCTCCATAACATCTCCCTAGCCCTGCTTTCTACCACCGCCGTGATTTCGTGCCTGTGCCCACACTCAGCACAGTTCAGGTGCATCCTTGCCACCAATTCTTCGGGTGGGATCATCTCTGCCCTCCTCGCCTTGCCGAGACGCTCAAAAGCCCATTAGGCGCTCTCGAATTTCTCTCCGCGAGACAACTTGCCCGCGATTTCCTCCACAACCGCCTCATGCATCGCGTTGGCCTCTTCGTCGGAGGTGTCGGTGATCTTTTCTAGCGCCCAGTTCGCTTCGAAGCATACTCGCCTTGTAACGTCCGCATCCCAGTAACACCCATCCTTCATGGCATGAAAGGCCATGGTTTCGTAGTACCGATTCAGCCCCACCGAGTCGAACTCCCCCTCGCGGGAGTAGTCCTCCATGGCCCCCACAGTCGAGACCACTATCCTCACCGCGCCACACTCCAGTAGCGTGTTCCTGCGAAACTTACACCTTGCGGCGCAGATGAAGTGCCCGGCCCATCCTCGTTCATAGCGCCTAATGGCCGGTTGCCGCGGACGGCGCCCCGCTCCACTGTGAGTGTTGCCCTTCGCTTTCACCATTCGCTCCTCCTCGCGCCGCCGCAAAACCGAAGCATTAGGTGGCCTTAAGGTATTCCGCCAAGTCCGCCTTAAACCGCCGGAACCCGGCAGCATAGCGGTAGCGGCCCGGAGAGATTGCCACTCCCAACGCATAGAGAACATCATCCACCAGGATCTGCGTTGCGTAATCCTCCCACCCTTCTTGCGCCATATAGGTTTGCATGTAGTGTTTCAGGTATTTCACGGCGCGCCGAATATTCACCTTGCGACCACCTAATAGCGCGCCGGTGCGGTCCCTGGCACCGTCCTGCTTCTCGCCTTCGTTGCGGTCCTTCGCTTCGTCACGCATCGATCTCCTCCTGGCCGCACACCGCGGGCATTAGGTGGCTAACGGATGATCCTTCGCCAAACCACAACCCCGTCCTCTCGGAAGCCGAGTTCAACCCTCATCGGTTCCTGGGCATCAGTAAAGAACGTGACACCACCTGGCGGCTTAATGGCCTGGTAGGGGCCGCACAGCGCCTCGCCTTCTCCGGTCATCCACCGTACTCGGGGCGTTGTTGATTGGCCCCACAAATAGCCACCTATGAAGGCCATGCACAGGACCAGAGCCGCCGCTACCTTCCACGCTAAACGCTTGCTCATCTTCTACCTCCTTGCCTGGCCTGTGATGGCCATGGCATTAGGCGGCCACGAACAGCCTGTGCTTACACTGAGGGTACTCCTCCGCCAACTCGCCCATGCGCGCATTGGCCTCCTCTCTGCTCGCGTATTCCTGCGAAATACATTCAACGCTCCCATCCCACGGGGCGTACTGCACCACGATATATGGGCCGTCTACTGTCGCCTCGCAACGGACACCGGTGGCGTCCTTGCTACTCACCTCTGCGGGTTTCCCTTCGTCTGCCATTGTCTCCTCCTTCCACTCGCCTGGAATATAATGCTCGGAGCGCATAGATGCAAGTGCATGAAAGAGAGCGGCCCGGCGACCGAAGCCGCCGGGCCAGGAGAGAGAGGATGGCGGGTGGGGGAGTCCGCCGTGGGGTTATAGGTAATATATGCCCTTAAGGCATACCGCGCAACCCTAGCCCTCCGAGGGCAGGGCTAGCCGCCCGGACTCGCAACAGGCAACGAGGTCTGCGGGCGTGAAATTCTCCCGGTCTGGCACCTCGACGGTCCAGCCGAGGTCGTCCGTCTTTCCGAAGGCGCCCTGCCCCAGGTGCTCGGCCACCAGGAACTCCAGGACGAGCTCGGAGCACTTGAGCGCCCGGCGGAAGGGGTTGGGGATCTGCCGGTCGATTCCCATGCGCTTGAGGATCCTGTTGAGGGGTAGCACGACGGCGAGGAAGGCCGTGGAGAGCCATCCATACGCCCCCCCCTCGCGCGTTCCGATGAGGGCCAGGGCGCGGTCCCGGACCTTGGGGCTCACGTTCGGCCGGAACACGGCCAAGCGGCCCTCCAGGAAGGCGTCGCGGTACTCCAGGAGCAACTGCCGGCGAATGGTCTCAAGGGCCTCCAGGGTGTAGAGCTTGCCGCCCTGCTCGCAGTAGACGATCCCGCTGTGCGACCAGCGCCCCTTGGAAAAGAAACGGATGGCTCGCCCTAGCCAGCCCTTCGACCGGACGCTCCACACGTCTCCGACGCGGATGTCTTGGAAGCGAGTGATGCGGCGCACCGCCTAGAACCTCCAGCCGAAATAGAGACCGGCGTCAAATACGTTCGCAACGGGGACGAGGAAGTCTTGGACGTGCCGGAACTTCACGGCGGTCTCAAGGAACAGGTGCTTCGTGAGGGCGTAGTCCGCGCCGATACCCGCCGTGAGGCCGACTTTATTGATGGCCGTGGCGTGGTAGTACGTCGGGCCTCCCATGATGAACAGGGCGGCCTTCTCGTTGCGGACGGGGTAGTAGAAAACGAGCGCGTCCACGGCGAGGTACTGGTAGTTGTCGTTGTCGATGGGCTTGAGGAAGTTGTGGACGGCCAGCCAGCGGGCCAGCTTCACGGTGTCCTGCGTGGCCGAGAGCCCGAAGGCGAACTTGGGGGAGAAGTCGTACCTCGCGGCCAGGGAGTAGTTCGTCTGGAAGGACACGTCGTAGGCCAGGGCGTTTCCGCTCGTGGCCGTTGCGACCTGCCCGAGGCCCACCGTGACGGCGAAGTTCGACGGCTTGGCCTGGGCGAACAGGGACAGGGAGAGAACCGACAGGAACAGGAATAGGAGCGCCTTCTTCATTCCGCACCTCCTTTGTGCATCCCAGCCAGGGTCTTGGCGAGTTGCGCCATCTTCCGCACTTTTGGGTTCTTCGACTTCATGCACGCCCGGATGAACTCCTGCTTGATGTTGCCGTCCTTGTCGAGGCCACCGTTGGCCTTGGCGTACTTGTGAAACGCCCCGGGGTGCTTGACGGCTCCGGCGATCCAATCCTTGTGTTCGGCCATGTTCTAGGTCTCCTTGCGAGCGGGTGGCGCTACCGAATCCACGTTCCCCCAGACGGCGTAGAGACACACGGCGAGGGCTCCGAGCATGGACCACCACTCCGAGAGGGAGATGGCCCGGACCAGGTCTCCGAGGTGGGAGTCGGCAGGGAGCCTCTGGATGACAGACTGGACTGTGGCGTTGATGGACAGGCCGAGCGAGGCGGCGGCGGCATGGGCGACTCGGCTTCTCCACCACGGGATGATGCGGGATCGTTTCCAGGGGTTGTCGCGCGACATGGGCAGTCCTCCCGGTGCGTGAGGAAGTGGATGAGAAAGAGGGCGCAACAAACCGCGTGGGCCAGGTGTGGCTCCCCCGTTTCTGGGTCGAGGGTTTCCCCCTGCATTTCCGCTACGACGTGGCGCATGAGAGCGTCCCTGTAGCGGATTTCCGCATTGGGGACGCGCAGCCAGTTGTCGTCGCTGTACTTCTGCGCTCCCGCCATGAGGACGCGCACCACGCTCTCCATCGCCTCCCACGGCACCAGCGACCAGCGGAGCTTCCCAGAATCGAACTTGACGCCCTGCTCCACGGTGCGACCTCCTACGTGATGGGCGGGGCCTCGCCCACGTCCAGCGCGGACACGCCCCCCTTGGATATGCACTCCCAATGCAGGCGCATGGCCTTGGTTTTACCCTCGCGCGTGTACCATACGCGGCAGTAGGGCGCCCCGATGGTCGTAATGGGATGCCCGGCGCGCTCCGCGTAGTCGGGCGGCTCCCCGGCCCTTCCCAGGCTCTTCTGATAGGTGCCCGTGTTCAGAAAGTGGCGGTTGATGACGGACTGTCTCCCGAGGTCGTCCGCATCCCAAAACGCCTCCTTGCGGATCTGCTCGGCGTGGTTGTGGCCGTACATCATCACGTGCCAGGAGCCGAGTTGAGCGGCCCAGCGTTGCGCCCCGCCAAGGCCCTTGATAACGGCTCCGCCCCATGCGCCGTGGTGGTAGAGCACCTTAAACACGCGCGCGTCACGCGACCCCGGCCGGCGTATCCGGTAGAACAGCCGACCGCAGTACGTCCCCACGTTGAGCCCGTGCCCCTCAGCGAATAGCCTGGGCAGGTCGAGGTGGTGGCGCTTGAGCGTTTCGTGCTCGTGGTTGCCCATGCCCCACAGGTCCCACCGCGCCTCCGGGACCGAGGCGATCACCTTCTCCATATCCCGCAGGGCGATGCCGAGGTAGTCGTCCTCTGCGGTGTACTGCTTGGCGGGCACGCTGGCCGTGTGCCGCTTGAGGTCGCCCGGCATCACGAGGTTGTTGAAGTCGCCCAGGTTCAGGAAGCGGGCGTTGGGAAAAGACGCGGCCCGCTTGTAGTCTGCAAGGAACCCGTCGCGGTCGCAGTCCCGCGAGTCCAGGTGAACGTCAGAGAAAGGAAAGATGTGAAGGGGTTCCTCCTGCTGGAGGGTAACGTCCACCCACAGGATTGGCTGCATGACTTACTCCGCCAGGGAGGAGGCCGGCGCGATGAGGGATTCGGCCTGCACCTCTCCCCCCGTCCCCATGTCGAGGGCGCAGGCCACGGCCACGGCCTCCGCCGCGCCCCGGCCCAGGTACATGGCCGCGAGCGCGAAGTCCCGCCCGCTACCAAGGGCGTGGGGGCTTTGGACCTCGAACGGGACGAGCCCCGTCTCCACCTTCATTGCCGTTCCTCCCATGACGACGAGGGCGGCGAAGTCGGCGTCCTTCGCTATGTCGGGCTTGGCGCCCTCCGGCATCCCGGCCCGGACCCAGGCGATGAACTTCTCCCCGGCCTCCACCTCGCCGGCGCTGGCGACCAGCACCTCCTCCTCCCCGCAAAGGACACGGATGATCTTCTTGTTCGGGAGGAAATACTTCCAGTTCCCGCATTGATGCAGACTGTCGGCGGCCAGGGTGTGTCCGTCCCACGCAATCGTCGTCATGCCCGGAACCCCTCCATTCGCTTGAACACGTCCTCCGAGTAGTCGCCTCCGGTCGTGTAGTGGTCGAAGGGGAGGCCCAGTAAATATGCTCGAAGGGCATTGCCCTCGCCGCAGTTATAGGCCGCGACGGCGGCCTGGAGCAGGGCGCTTTCGGCAAGGCCCTTGTGTCGAAGATAGTGTAACTTATCTCGCAGGACCGCGCAACCCTTGGCGATGTTCTTGGCGGGGTCTGCCCACTGGGCATGATCTTTGCAGAAGTCGGGGAACGAGCGGTCGTCGATCTGCATGAGGCCGTGCCCGTGGCCCCGGTCCCCGAGGCAGGCTGGCCCCTTCGGCTTGCAGGCCGGGTGGGTTCCCCACCGCGTCTCCCGGTCGCCGATGCCCGCGATGAGGTAGGGGTCGAACCCGTACTGCGCGGCGATGTCCTGGATCTGGGGCCAGTAGGGCTCGATGTACGCGGGCAACGGCACGGCTACCTCCGCCTATCTTCCGCCTTGTCCATGCGGTCGGTGAGCCTGTCGATCGCACTCCGCAAGGCCGCGAGATCTTCCTTGTCCGGGTAGGTTTCGGCTATTCTGAGCTTGTAAGCCTGCAAGTCTTTGTCCACGCCGGTAATGCGGCCGTCCAGCCGGTAGTCTGCGTCCACCCTGTCCCGGTACGCCCACACGCCGAGGCTTATGGCGCCGCCCAGCGCAATGCCCACAACGGCGTAGGCCGCCCTGTTGATGATCGTCTTGGCGTTGTCGGTCATGGCAGACTCCCAATCTGGCGTTCCACTTTCGGGGTAAGGAGGCCGATCTTTCTCCATCGGCTCACGAGGCTGGCTCTCTGCGCCTGCGGTACTCCGTCCAGCTGGGCCTTCAAAAACTTGGCCCGGCTTCCGTCATCCACGCCGAGTTCGCCCATGACCTTGCGCTCAAGCGGCGTGAGGCCCTTCTCCTGCGCCTTCACGGCCTGGATGGCCATGTTCTGCGAGGCCCTGTCTCCGGGGAAAAGGGATTTGGCGGCCGCGATCTTCTGCCCGAGCGTCAGGTCTTTCCCCTCGATGGACGAGAGGAAGTCCTCCTGTTTCCAATGGCGGTCTCTCGCCCTCGCGCTCGCATCCTGGGCCAAGGCGTCTCGGGATATGGGGGGGAGCAGGCTGGGCGCTCCCTGCGTCTGGTCCTGGGACGGCGCGATAAAGAACCTCCCGGCAACGGGCACGTCGCGCAGGTTCGGGGCTTGGCCCTGAGCCAGCGCGCCGATGGTGGACGTGGCCTTCTTCACGAACTTGCCTGGGCCGGCCCCGTACTGCTCCAGCGCGTAGTCCAGGTCGGCCGGGGAAATGTCGATGATGTTGTTCGTGTTGGCCGCGAGAGAGCGGGTAAGCTGGATTTCCTTTCGCCCGAAGTAGGACTGTTTGAGCTTGTCGTAGTAGAGCGTGGAGGGAGGTTCGGCTCCGAAGGCGTCGGGATGGATGGGCGAGCCGGTCCACCGTTTGTTCCGGATGATGTCGGAGGGCGTGCGGAGGAGGGACGGCGTGAGGGAGGAAATGAGGTCCTCGCCGCCGAGCGGATTGTAGCCGTTCACGAGGGCCGTGGCGATATCGGAAACCACCTTCCAGGCGCGTATCTGCTTCCCCGCGTGCATCTCGTCCAGCGCCGCGTCAAACACAACCTTGAGCGGCATGAGGCCCCACGAGGTCGGGATGGAGACCACGCGGAACTTGTCGCCGGGGAGGACGATGGTCAGGCCCAGCTTGCGGGCCATAGGGGAAGCGTTCTCAAGTTTCTGCCGCCAGTCCGGGTCCACGGAGTCGTTCCATCGGTTGACCGCGTATTGCGAGGCGAGCATGGAGGAGGCCACCAGGGTCAGCGCCTTCGGATTGCGTAGGAGCGAGGACGCCATGCGCGTCGAACCCTGGATGGATGCGTTGGAGAACATGAAGAGGGCGTTGATGAGCGGCCCTCCGGTCCCGTGCTGATTGAAGTCGATGCTCGCGTTCTTGGCGAGGATGGCCGCGCGCTGCCGCGACGCCCCGTTCTCAAGAGCCGTCCGGTACACGGAGAGGCGAGTGGAATCCTCAAAGACCGCCTGGAGGTTGTCCACCGTCTTGAGGAACGTCTCCGCCGCCTTGCGCGGGTTGCTCCGGTTGAGCTTGTAAATCTTGTCGAGGTTGACCTGCAACTGTTTTCGCGTCGAGAGCGCCATGCCGCCCGTCGTTCCGCCATCCTCGCGCATCTGGGCGTAGAGCTTCGCTCCGGGCGTGTCCCTGCCAAGGATGCCGTCTGCGACCGCCTTCATGTCCCTCGGGGCCATAGCAAGCGTCTTCCCCGCCGCCTTGAGGCCGCCGTCGTCCTGCGAGAGCATGTAGGCCATCGCCTCCGGAAGGTCGCGGAACTTGTTGGCGATGGGGAAGTCGGGGCTAAAGCGCGTGTATAGGCCGCTGAGAAGCCGCGTGGCCGTGCCAACGGCCTGGATGAGGCCGGGAAGCTCTTCCGTGTTCGCGTCCTTGAACGCGGCCGCGAGGTGCGGGTCGTCGAACTGGATGAACCGCTGTTGCCCGTTCTCGCGCAGGGCGAGGACGGAGGGGTCTTTGCTCAGGTCCTGGAAGATGGGGCGGCCTCCGCTCCCGGTCCCGATGACGGCCGGCCTGATTTCTCGCGCCAGCCCGCCCAGCCCGTTTGTGGAGCGCACGAGCCTCAAGGTGGCGTTGTCCACGAGGTTCTTCTCGCCCCTCTGGATGGCGTCCACGCGGCCCGCGATGATGTTTTCAAAGATATCCGCGAGGGGGCGGTCGCTTCCCTTGGCACCCTTGAGCCCAGAGGAGCGCACGTCGAGGCCCCTTGGGGTGAGCGGGGTGAAGGGCTCGTCCTCCATGACCCGGTTGAGCGGGACGTGGTTGGGATAGGCGTCGTTCATCCGCTGGACGTCCTCGGACGATACGAGCCCGTAGTCCTCGCGGAGCTTCATCGTATCCTTGTGGTACTGCCACATCTCGTCCGCGTACTTCTTGACCGTGGCGAAGTGGGGCGAACTCTCGATGGCCTGCTTCCCGGCGAGGGCCTGGGCGTCCGACACGCCGGAGCCGAAGGCCACGCCCTTGGGAAGTTTGTCCGCGAGGGCCGCGTTCCTCTCCGGCGCGTGGGTGAAGAACATGTAGTCTTGCAGGTCCTTCCGGAGTTTGGCGTCGGGCACGAACAGGGAATGGGCATCCCGGATGAGCCGCGCGTCCATGTCTTTCGCCTGTTCCGAGACCTGCTCCACGCGCGTCCCCACCCGTCCTGGCATGAGCTTGTGCGCCCCGTAGGCGTCCGCCACGTCGCCCGTCTCCGGCGCGACGCCGAGTTCCTTCTGCACGGCCTTCACGTCCGCCCAGGTGTTGTGCCCCCACCTGTTGACCGCGCGCCCCGCCTTCGCCAGGGGGTTGAGGAGGTTGGCGGGCGTCACGCTCCCAGCCTGCGCCAAAGCTTGCACGGCCTCCTCGTCCGCTGTGGGGTTCGGCTGAACAGGCGAAGGCTCTGGCGGGATGGGCTGGGGCACGTACCGCCCGTTGCCTTCCACGTCGGCGATCTTGCGCTGGAAGGGGAGCATTTCCCCCGGAGCGACCTTGGCCGCGTTTCGCTCCATGATGGCATCGAGGAGAACCTTGCGGTCATGCGCCTCGCGGACGTAATCGACGGCGGCCTTGTTCGCGGGAACGCCGTCCGCGAAGATGGGGACCGCGCCCTGTTCAGTGGCGATGGGGCTGTCCGGAGCGGCGTGGAGGAGCGAGGAAGGGGCTTCGGCCCCAGCGCGTGCGCCCGGGAAAAGAGACTTGAGCGCGGCGCCCTCGCCTACGGCCCCGGCCTGCTCCGCCGCCACGCCCGACATGGTGGCCAGCACGTCGGGAGAGATTAGGTCGGGATGCCCCGCAAGGGCCGCGAGCCTTCCCGCAGGCATGGACTTCATGTAGGCGTCAAGGGCCTTGTAGGCGGCTGGGGGGAGGGCGTCTACGGCCTCTTGCGCGACGACAGGCAACGAGCCGGATTCGTTTCCCGCTAGGGAACCCTGGTAGGACGAACCGAGCGGCGTCCTTCTGGCCAGAACGGAGCCGGGCACGTTCGCGGCAAGGTTCAACAGGTGCCGTTCTCCCGCGCCGGGCTTCCCTTGCAAGTCTCCGATTAGGGCGGAGAGTTGCCCAGACACGGCAGGGATGCCCGTCAGTTCCCACGCTCCGCGCATCCCTTCGCCCACTACGGCTCCGATTGCGCTCCGGGCCGCGTCTCCAGCCTCGCTTCCGTAATGCGCGGAGACGGGGTGAATCCTTGCGCTGTACGGTGCCCCTGCGGGAAGGCTTTCCGGTATGCCACCGTGGGCAGGGAGCAGGGCGAGGGGCAGCGGCGAAGCGTGGGCGGATAGGAGTTGGGGTGCCGTAGGTGGCGCTACGGCACCCCTTGGCGCGGAGGTGGAGGCGGGCGAATCCCAAACGATCCCATTATCGGGACCGGCGTTGTCATCCCATGTGATCCCTGCTGGGTTGAACGAGGCCATGCGTTACTCCAGGGGGCCGATGTATCCGTCCTCGTACTGCGCCACGCGCGTTCCGTCCTTGGCGGTCCCCGTGCGTATCACCTTCCCGTGTGGCCCTCCATTCGCAGGGGGCGCGACGGGCTTGATGGTCGTGGTGGTCTTGCTCCCGTCAGGGCCGACGACTTCTTTGACGTGGCCGGAGGGGTTCTGCTGGGGCGGAGGCGAGGGCTCGGCCTGTGGAGGCGAGGGAACGACGCCGGCCGCGAGGTCGCGCTTGGCGCGGTATTCCGCTCCCGCCTTCATGGTGTTGGCGACGGAGCGCAATTCCGCGATGCGCTGGTACACACTGTCCAGCCGCTTCATGGTCGAGAGATCCGGCGTGGCTCCGGGCGTCGCGTCCACGTTGTCCAAGAGGGCCTTGGCGCTCTCCCTGAGCCCGCGCTCCAGCGTGTCGGCCTCGGTCATGAGCGTCTGATAGCGCGGGTTCTGCGCGAGTTCCGCCTGCGCCATCCGCTCGATGATCGCCTGCTCCCTGGCCTGCCGTGCGGCGTCCGCGTTCTGTTGCTCTACGCCGAGGCGGCTTTGCGCCAGGGCGTAGTTTTTCTGCGCGAGTTCGTCCCGCAACGCCTGGGCCTTCTCCAGGCGCGCCTGCGCGGCGTCGGCTCTCTGCCCCGCCTCGTAGGCGCCCATCGCCTTGTTGGTCCACGCCTGCGTCGGCGGCTGGACGAGGCGGGAGGCGTCGATGCCGGGGTATGCCGCGCTCACCTGCCCCACCACGTCCTGCCAGGACATCCCCGGAGAGGCGGAGGGAGGTTCGTAGAAGGCGGAGTCGTTGCCGAATACGGGGCCACCGGGGACGCCAGGGTCCAGCGTCAACGAACCCGTGTAGAGGTTCGACGCCTGGGCCTGGGCCTCCCCCTGCGCCCGCTCCTTGGCGTTCTGCTCCTGCGTGGCGCGGTCGCGCAGCGCCAACTGTTGCCAGAACTGCTTGTCCTGCTGGGCCGAGGCGCGCTCCTTCGCGCGCTCCCTCTGCGCCATGATGCGCTCTGCGAGACCGGGGAACTCCCGCAAGGCCCCGAGCAGGAAAGCTTGGAAATTATTGACCTGCGGCTGCATCGAGTCGATGGAGTACCCTACGCCTCGTCCGATGTAGGGACCGTAGTTCATGTTACGCTCCCGCCATGCCGTAGGCGTTCGCCAGTTGCAGGGCGGCCAGCCTGCCCTGACGCTTGTTGTTGAGGAACATGCTGAGAAGGTTCATGGCGTCCGCCATCTTCTGCTGCCGGAACTGCGTGTTCGCCTGCGACATCTGGTTCGCGCCGGCGACCACCTGCGCGTTGAGGTTGGCGTCGTTCGCCGCGCTCTTTCTGGCCAGGGCGTCCCCGTAGAAACCGGAGTCCTGCATCCCGCTCATCGCGGCGTCGGTGTTGGCCCCCTGGAGGAAATCCCGCCAGGACTGCCCGGCGGCGGCCTTTGTGGCGAGGCCCGCGTTGCGGATGTCGTTGGAGGAATAGAGATCGGGGCCGTTGATCGCGCTCGTCACGTCGTTGAAGAGGTAGGGGAGAGCCACGTTCTGGCTTTTCCCCAAGAGTTTCTGATACCACGCGGAGGTTCCCGGCGCGGGCGCGCTGGACGGCGGGACGGCACCCGGAGGGGGCGTCTGCGCGGGAGTACCCCATCCCCCCGGAGGCGCGGGGATGTGGTAGGGGTTTCCCTGGCCCGTCGTGGGGTTCACGGAGCCCCACCCCCCCTGCGGCGGCGGGAGGTGGAAGGGGTTGCCCTGCCCGGTCGTGTTGCGAAAGTTGAGAGTCCCGAAGAGTCCGGGCATGGCTAACCTCCGTAGGAGAACTGGAAGGACGGCTGACGCAGGGAGTTCCCGACAAGGCCCTGCCACGAGTAGGGCGACGGCGTGACGGAGCCCGGCGTGAGTCCGATGTGCGGCACAGAGGAGGCCGTGGGAGCGCTGCCGCCGCCGTAGGCACCGTACAGGCCCCCTGCAAGCCCGAGGGCGCTCTGGCCGGCCTGCGCCCACAGGGCGCGTTGCCCGGCGTCGTACTGCGCCTGGAGCGCGGCGTTATGCACCTTGTTCGCCATCTGCATCGAGGCGATGCTGTTCTGGTAGGACTGCCTCCTGGCGCCCGACGCGAGCTTCCCCTGCATCGCCCAGTTGTGAAGTCCCCAGCCCGTTTGCGCGTTGACACCCTTGGCGAGCGGGTCTTGATTCGCGGCGATGGCCGATTCCAGGGCGCCCGAATAGCGGGTGGGTCCGCCCCCCTCGGAAAGTGCGTCTGCGGTGGGATAGGCGCTCCGCATGGCGCCGTAGGTGGAGAGCACGGGCTCGGGCGCGCCTGCGTAGCGCGTGAGAAGTTGCCGCCAGGTGTTCTTGTCGAGTTGGTTGGCGACACGCTCCTCCGGGCTCTTGGGGACGTCCACCCACGGGCGCGTCTTGGGACCGCCGGGGCCGAGGGAGCCAAGGAGCGCCCCCGCGACGCCGCCGATGAGGGCGCCCCACGGGCCGAAGGCCATCCCGGCCTGCGCCCCGCCCGCAGCCCCAGCCGCTGTTCCTGCTCCGAGAGGCATGGCGCGCTCCTATACGGCCCGGACTTCCACCGTCACGCCCGCGTTGACCGTCGCCGTGCCGCCGGTCGTGTAGGCGGTGACGAGGGAGCCGTCCACGCCCACGAGGTCGAAGGTGTCCGTGGTCTTGTTGGCGATGGTGTACCCATTGCCGTTGAGTTCGGTCGATCCGCCGAGCGAGGCGAAGTACACGACGTTCCCGTTGGAGAACCCGTGGGCCGTGGCCGTCACCGTGGGGATGCTCCCCACCTTCATGGCGATGCCGCCCGAGGTGTAGGCGGCGTAGCCCGTGGCATCCACGCCAGCGAGTTCAAAGGTGTTGGCGGTCTTGTTGGCCACGGTGTAGGTGTTCCCGTTGAGCGCCGTCATGCCCCCGACGGCGCGGATCACCACGCTGTCTCCGTCGGAGAACCCGTGGGCCGTGCAGGTGATGGTCGGGTTCGTGCCGATCTTGTAGGCCGTTCCGCCCGTCGTGTAGGCGGCCATGACCGCTCCGCTCACGCCCACGAGGGTGAAGGTGTCCGTTGCTACGTTGGCGATGACGAAGGTGTGCCCGTTGAGCGCGGTGCAGCCCCCGAGGGCGGCGAGCTTCACCTGATCCCCGTTCGCGTAGCCGTGCGCGGTCACGGTGACGGTGATGGGCGCCCCGGCCTTGCAGGCGGTCCCGCCGCTCGTGTAGGCCCCGTAGGCGTAGCCGTCCACGCCGGAAAGTTCGAAGGTATCGGTCGTCTTGTTGGCCACGACGAAGGACTTCCCGTTGAGTTGGGTCGTCCCCCCGATGGCGTTGAGGATCACGATGTCGCCATTGGCGTACCCGTGCGCGGTAGCGGTCACGGTGACAGGCGCCCCGGCCTTGAACGCCGTGCCGCCCGTCGTGTAGGTCGTGAAGGTGGTCGAGTTGACGGGGATGGAGAAGGTGTCCGCCGTCAGCTTGGTGATGATGTAGCTCCCCTCCGGAAGCTCCACCATGTCGCCGTGCGTGATGGCGATGACGTCGCCCGTGGAGTACCCGTGGCCCGTGATGGTCACGACGGCGGCGGTCGCCTTGGAGATGGCGGTGATGGCCTTGAATCCGAGGTCCACGCCCGAGACCGCCTTCGTGCCAAGGTCTACGGCAGAGACGTTCTTTGTGCCCGTGGCGACGCCCGAGATGGCCTTGGTCTTGAGGTCGATGGCCGACACGTTCTTGGCGGCGGAGCCCGCGACGGGCGTGGTGATTCTCGCCCGCACCGCGCCGTGAGCCCCGACGAACGAGGACTGCTTCACGGCGCCGTCCGCGAAGCTCTCCGTCCCGAGGACGGCCCACGTCCCCGCGTAGTCCTCCGACGGTGCGGCTTCGTAGGAGACGACGCCTGCGGCGGCTCCTGCGCCGAACGTGGAGTAAAAGGTCAGGTTGGCGTACTTTCCGCCAAGCGCGGCCGCCTGCCCGTTCCCGGTGTAGGCCGCGTCCTGGAGGATTTGGGAGAAGCAATCTCGTACGATCATGGGAGCTCCTTAGTTTGCGGCCGGCGGCGCGTCCTGCTTGCTCCAGACGACGGCGCTCTGGTTGGCGGAGTAAAGGTTGTACGCGGCGGTCTGCACCTGTTGCCACAGGGGCATGAGAGATGCGGCCTGCGTGGGCGTTAGCTTGAGGTCGCCCACCCAGCCCGTGTCCTTGTAGGACGGCTCGCCGTAGGCGTTGAGTTTGGGCGTCCCGTCCGCGTTGAGGATGGGCTCACATCCGCGCAAGACGAGTTCGCACATGGGCTGTTGAACGAACTTCCCGCTTGCATCCGAGGCGTAGACCCCATTAAACACAACGAGCGTCTGCGCCCGCACCTGCGAGGGCATGGGCGGGGCGGGAATGGACGACGGTGCGGCGCCCCACAGCGCGAGGCCCGCGAGGGCGACAAGTGCGACGAGTGAGACCATGCGCTTCATGCGAGCCTCCTTAGTGAACGACGCAAAGCACGTCTGGGTCCGCCCCGGTACGGTAGGTTTGGCCCGCCACTAGCCCGCCCGCCACGGCGGCGGCGTTGTTGGCGTAGATGGGCGGGAGGGTGGAATACGTGACGGCGGCCGCCGTCATGGCGCTGGCCAGCGTCATGGCGCCAGTGTCCGTGATGCACGCCTTGACCGTATCGCTCGTCCCAAACCACGCCAGATAATTGGCCGTGCCGAGCGACGCTGTGATGGTGGGGTTGACAACGAGCGCCCGCCAGTTTCCCGAGGCCGTCCCCGTCTGGTTCCAGGTGCCGCCTATTTTCGCAAAATCGACCGACAGCGAACCGGAGGAAGGCGCAAAGGAAAACTGCGTATTGAGTCCAAGGGCAGTAAACAGGCCCGAGGAGACTAGACCCTTGGGGTCATAATTCTGTGAAATGATGATTGCGGGTCGCGTGGTGGCGGAGTAAATGGAGCTGAGTACAAGCGCCGCGTTCGTGGCACCGCTCCTGAGCGTTATGTCGGGGTATACCTCTAGCATACCCGACCTTCCGTAACAGGTCATGGTGAGCCCTGGGGTGTACCCTCCCATCGTGATGGAGGTGGTTCCCGTGGGGTTGGTGAGGGAGAAGCCCCGTGCGTTGGACGCCTCTACGATGGAAAGCACGGGGGCACTCTGGCCTGCCGTTCCCTGGAGTGTCAGCGGCGTGGTGGTGGCCGCTTGCGCCGTCAGGGTCATCGCGCCGGTGGACCCGTTGACGCTCGTGCCGGGCACGCCGCCGAAGGCCCCGGCATTGTTGAATTGCAGTTGCCCGGAACTGCCGCCG
>JAKAKG010000047.1 GCA_021813555.1 Acidobacteriota bacterium | reverse complement strand
AGCGTCCAGTGGGCCTGAAGAAGCCCCGCCAATCCGGCCACGTAGTAATCGGAGCTGATGACGACAAGGACCCGCGATTTGGCGTCCCCGAAGGCGCCTTGAAGGCGGTTGCCCGTTATGGCCTGATTCATGGAACGAAGCACGTGGGAGGCGGCATTCGAGCTTTGCACCCGGCCCACATAGGGCGAACGCATTTCAACACTGATTTGTAGAGTAATAAGCCGCGTCGTTTGGGAAAGGGCGTCGGGCGGCAGCCTGCCCCAGGCCACGTCCTCGGGCGCAAAGCCATCGGCGTACTGTATGACAAACGGATCGGTCGCGGAATTCACCAAAACCAGTCCGCCGAGATCGATGGAGCCCCCGGCGTTCGTTATGGGGTTATAGGCAGTGAGAGTGAAGGGGTCAGAGGCTTGAGACGTTGGATCCACCGGGCCCGGCGGAGAGAGCACCTCACGGACGAGTGAAAGCTCGCCGCTGTAAGCCGACGCCAGAGCGGCTCCACTGCCATAGATTCCCACAATCTCCGTCCCGGCGCGGTCATGGTCAGCGCTTGCCACGCCCGCAGCGATGGGATCAAACACCGCGTCGGGATGGGGAACGATGCCGGTAACGGGATCGGCCAGCGGGTAGGAGTGGACCGGGATGGTTGTCGCCTCGGGGATCAAGCCTTCCCCAAACATGGTCGAGGAAATAAGAGCCCAGTAGGCGTGCCGCCTGCTGTCCGTGGGGGGTCAGGTAGCCGGCCGGGACGCCGCTGAAGGTGGGATAGGTATTCGCCGAAAACGTGGCCAGGGTCGTTGGATTGACCGTGGATGAACGTATGCCGTGACGGCCGAAGATGATGATCTGCTTAAGCGTCGTGCCGTCATCGGTCTGGACGGTTTGTGCCACAACCGGGACCGCCACGGCGAGTCCGAGCAGCAAACCCGCCAAAGTCATCTTACGTTTAAAAGACCTCACGGTGCACCTCCGGCGCCAATTCTCTTTGGGCTCATGATTGGGTCTCTATTTCCCTACCCCCGTGAGCTGGATCACCACGGGGGTATTGGGGGGATCTGAGTTGTAAGGCAGGGAGACCGCCGCCACCTTGGTGTTCGGTGACGTTGGAGTGAACGAGACCCTGAAGGTGCGGCTCTTGCCCGGCTCGATGGTCTGTCCCGAACAGCCGTCCTTGCCCGGCACGAGACTGAACTGACCATCGGGTGTTCCGGCGATTGAAATGGGTCCGATGATGAGATTGGCCAAGCCTTGGGTTGCCGTGTTCTTGACCGTAAAAGTGGCGGCGGCTTTTTGCCCGATCTTGATCTTCCCGAAGTCTTTGTAGGCTGGGGAAACGGCCAGGGTGGGGTTGCGGGTGAAGTTCGCCGTCACGTCAATATCACTGGCCATGGTCATGGTGCAGGTGGACTGGCCCGCGCAGGTGGTCCACCCGGCGAAAGCCGCCCCCGGTTCGGGTATGGCCACAAGGGTAACCTGCGTGCCTGGCAGATAAGCCGCCGACGGACTGCCACCGGCGGTGTTGATGCCCGAATAGGGGCTGCTGACGACGGACCCCGGCCCGGCCACGTTGACCGTGAGGGTATAGGGAGCGGGCAGAGGCTTGATGAGCTCCGCGTTGTAGGCGTGAGACGTGATATCGGTGAGGCCGGAAGGAATCGTGGAGACGCCCGCGGCTATCCGGAACGCGCCGAGCGCGTACCCGCGTGACTTCGCGGCGGGGGAGTCGCCCTGGACCGCGGGATCCACGTCGGTGACGAAGATGGAGACCGTGTTGTTGTCATTGCGGACGATCTGATACGTCCGGAATTGCTGGGGGTGGTCACGAAGCGACGGGGTCTCCACCTCCCAGAAGCCGTATTCCTGGCCGGCTCCGGCAGGCGCGGGCTGCGGGGTGACCGTGTTGACGTGGCGATGCCCAGCGATCCACAAGAGCAGGTTCGGATAGTTGTGGAGCGTCGCGAGGAGCGTCGCGTCGTTGACGACAGTATAGGGAGGAACTGGCGTAAAGCTATCAAGGGGATCACCCTCTTTACATGTAGGGCAGAGCGAGAGGAACAAGGGGATGACCGTCGAGTTGGGGAGAGCTTGGGTGGCCGGAGGGACCGGCTTGGTGAGGGGGGCGTCGGGGACATTGAGCCGGGGCCCAACGGGGATGTGAGCCGCGATGATCATGAGCTTGCCCTCGGCTTGTCCCTTGTCGAGCTCGCTCACGAGCCAGCCGTACCGTTTTTGGTCCAGACACCCTCGCGCGTAGGAGTTGTACTTGGCGTAGGGGTTCTCCTTGCACGTGTCGTCAAGCACGATGACCTTGAGCGGAACGCTCGCCTTGGGCTCGAAGCTATAGCAGGCGAAGTCGCTATCGAGATTGGCTTGCGTGAACCCGTGGCCCTTCGGTTCCGAGGTGGTCTTGAAGAACTCTTTCATCCAGTTCAGGGTCGTGGACGTCTCGGTCGTGAGGCTGCGGCGCTTGGGGTCGGGGGCGATGACCGGCGCCGCCATGGAGGCTGCTTCGCCCTCGCCCGTGATGGTCCCGAACTCCGTCTTCCCGTCGAGAACGCCCATGTAGGTGCCGCGCACCTCAAGGGATGGGAACGGCGGTGTGACACTGTCGTCGTAGCCCATGTCCAGGACTTTGTTGCCCACCAGAACGCTACGGGCGTAATCATTGAAGAGCAGTGAGCCACACCAGAACTGGTCGTGGTTGCCGATCACCTGGTACCAGGGAATCGACTTGTCCAGCCCGGCCGCCTGATAGGGCCTCTGATAGTCGATGGAATTGGCTCCCCTATGTGCCCCCGAGCTAGGCGTGATTTTCTTTCCGTCCATGACGTCGATGAACCACCTGAGCTCATTGTACTGGGTGCTGTTGGCGTCATCGCCGAGGGAAATCCCGAAATCGAAGGGCGTCCGGGCGTTCAGGGCATTGATCGTCTGGACCGCAGCGTCCAGAACCTGAGTGGTGGACAACATGATCGGGGAGTACGCCGACGTATTGGTATTTCCAAAACCCAGGGGGGGGGTCTGCGGAGGACCGAGCACCCCATAGATCGCCTGAGCGGGAGATTCTTTGTCCACGATGTGAATATCGCTCATGGAGAAGAAGGTAAGCAGCGTCTCGGTGGGGCTGTAGAGTCCGGCCTCCGTGCCGTCGAGCAAGAGCGCACCGGCGTCTACGGGGTCTCCATACACCCACGAGCTATACCCGCGGGGGCCGTATTGGTCAACCTCCGTGACGGTGAGATACGGCCGCACATCGGGCAGCGGGACGGGCCGCACCGTTCGCTGGCGCGTCGTCTGGACATCGGCCGAGATGGGGTACGTAGGCTCCGCGCCCTTAAACGGCAACGTTGCGGCCAACAGCATAATGAGTACAAACCCAGGCGCCACGGCCTTTCGCATCATGTTCCCCTCCGGCAGACTCGGCTGTGATTGCTGAAAGACGGTCATACTGCTTGGTACTCTCCGGCTTCCCAACTAGGTCTGTGTTGCCAACCCGAGTCTTTTACAGCATTCCCCGTGCCAAGTGCGGTGAGGCGGACCTGCGCGCCAAGGGACACAGTCCCATGCCCCAGGTGTGAGACTCCTCGTGAATCCGCGGCTGTTTGTTGGTGCCCTGAAGTCTCATGGGTGAGAATGCATGCCCCAGTAATGAGAAACAACCTCGTTGACCTGGCAGGCTGTTGGAAAACTCCCGTGGGCCGCGTTGCCGGCGCCACGGGCCCGGATGCAAGGCCCCGCGACGCCGTCGATGGCTTGCCCAAGCCTCTTGCGCGCGGCCCATGCGAGTTTCTCAGCCGCCTGCTAGGGACAAAGATTTAGATTGAAATTGCGTTGGCGACGAACGGTGACCTTGGGGTTACCAACGTCTTTGAATTCGGTGTTTCGGGAGCAAGAGGGCGCCTGCGCTGCTGCCGCGGCGGGCCCTCAGGGACGGGTGAAGGACCAGGGCGGCGACGATTCTCCGTCCGCGTTGACCACCGTGACCGCCACGGCCGTCCCCCTGGGGAGCATCCCCTTGAGTTTGGCGCCCCCCTTGGCCACCGCAAGGGACTGGTTTTTGAAGGCCGTTTCCGGGGCGGGACTCGCGCCGATCCTGACGGAGCACCCTTGTTTGAACCCTTCTCCCACGACTTTCAGGCGAAAGGGGTTCTTGGCCGAAGCAACGGAGGTGATGGAAGGGACAGCGGCGACGGGCCAGGAGGAGGTTTGTACACCCAGGGGGCGGACCTCCTCCTCGGCGCGCGCCTGCGCCGTGGCGATGCCCTGGCCGGGCGGGTCGTAGTATTCAACCTGTGTCAGAACGAGCTTGCCCGCGGAGCCGAGGAGCGGATCGGTGTTCCAGATGGCGCCCACGATCCAGGGGCCGCTTGCCCCGTACTCATGGCTGTCACCCGTGCACTGCGTATATTGGGGAACGGTCTGGTCGTTGTAGTAGTGCTGAAGCTGGTAAACGCCCCCCACGTCGATCTGGCCGCCGCGGACGATGGTCAGCGTGCCCTGCGGCCCCGTGACCATCTCCCAGAGGGGCATGCTCGAGCTGAGGGAGTCTTGAATTCCGTCGATGGTGCACCCGGCCGGGTTCTTCTCGTCGGCATAGTGCATGCCCAGGGCACCCGATGAGTAATCCATGTAATCCAGGGCGCCGGGGATGGGGTGCACGCGGCAGTAGGTGATGATCTCGTGGCGGCGCGGATAGAAGAAGTGGTCGCGCTGGGTCGCATAGCCGCTGTTGGCCCCCAGGTAAGAGCGAATGGCGCGAACCGGCCCGTCGATGTTCGCGAAGAATCCCCCGCCCCCTTCGCTGAAGGTCACCTCGGTCCTCCCGCAGTTGCCCGGATAGAAGACGAACTTGTGGTGGTCCAGGATATTGACTCCCGAGGACGTTCCCGCGGTGATGGATAGCCCGTCCCTGACCCAGCGGTCAGAGAAGTGGAGGCTGTAATAAGGCGTCAGGACGGTGCTGTCTTCCGGGTTCGGGCCCTGGCTGAAGTCGTACGCCGAGGGGTAGGTCCCGGAAAGGAGGTTGTACCGGTACGAGACGCCCTCGCCTCCTGCGGCTGGGTCCAAACTGCCGTCCGAAACGAAGAGATACACGTAGGCTCCCTGGCCCGTGTCGGGATCGGTGAGCGCTGCCTCGATAGCGGGCGACGGCAGGGGGAGCACCCCGGAAGGCCGGGCTGCGGCATCAGGCGCTTTCGATCCCGCCTCCCCCGCCATGAAGACCAACTCGTCGTCCGCGTCGAAGGTGGGATCGGGATCGGGACCCACGAGGGTGCCGGGATCCGCGTAGGACGTGACCGTAAGGCCGACGGGGGCATCGTTGCGAACGGTGCCCACATCCACGTCCTTCCGCTGGTCTACCTGCAGCGGGATCTGAACCCAGCCTCCCTCATAGCGAAAGGCCACCAGGCGCCCTGGAAGTTGGCCTTCCAGATGCGGGATCTGGGCTCCCGTGCGGACTATGGGCTCGTCGGCCCTGGGGCCGGTTATGGTCTGGGCCGTCGCGGGAACCGAGGCACATGCCAGCATGGCGGCCAGGAAGAGGCAGCCAAACGTGCCCGGTTTATGGAGAGAATATCTGGTGAAGGTCATGGGCACTCCTCAGCCTTAAATATAGGCGGCAAGACGGCACTTGTCTCCTATAACGCCGAGGCCATGCATCCGTATTGCTTCTCGTCAGGCTGGGACCCCGGCGATGGTCGCGCCATTCTGGGGCAGATCCGTGGTTCAAGGCCACTGGGCCACGGCCGCCATCATCCCTCGCACCGAGCTTGATCGCGTTTTGCGTCTCGCGTCTCGCGTCTCGCGTCTCGCGCTTTGCGTCTCGCGTCTCGCGTCATCGCGTTTCGCCTCCGCGAGGCCCTCCCCTGACACCGTGGATTCCCATCTTCCATGCCGGACGGGAAGGGGCAGCCCCTTCCCGTCCGTCGGCCAGCGGGGCAATGCCTGCCGCCGCATGGCCCGTCACGGGTCGTCAAACTCAGTACCCGTCGTCTCGGTAGTTGCAGTTCTTGGTCACCGGATCGTTCTCCGGTATCTCCGTCTTCCGGTCGATCTGGGCCAGGGGGTCCCCGACCTTCACCTTGTTCCCGTTGCTGTCGACGCCCCAGGTCCAGTACTTCGGAGGCTTCAAGCCGTCGGGCACGGAGACGAGCGGCGAGAACCCGAAGGCGGGCACGACGGCCTGGTACTGGGTGATGGCCGTCTTGGTCACCTTGAGGACCAGGAGGTCGAAGGACGCGATGAAATTCTGGCCCCACTGCATATCCGGCCAGTGGAGGAGGATGCTGTTCCTGGCGCAGGCCGTCGTGTCGTCCGCCGACTGGAAGTGCGTCGCGACCGTGAGCCGCGGCTTGGGCTCGATCAGGCTCATGATGTATCCGAAGGCGCCGAAGGGGGAGTGGGAGCTGTTGATGACCTTCGTCATTTCGTCGACGGTGGCGTCCCACTGCGGTCCGCTGCCGGGCTGGTTGAGGTGCATGTTCTTCATGGCCCACAGCTCGGGCGGCAGGCCCATTTCGTGGATGAAAACGTCCACGCCCTTAGTCCCGTTAATGGCGTTGCCGACGCTCAGATACTCGGGCTTGGTGTCGCCCGTGAAGATCATCGAGAGGCCCTTGTACTCGAGCTTGTAGCCGATGGAGCCCTGCCGGCAGTGGATCACGGGGAAGTGGGTGATCTTCACGCCCGTGTCCGGATTGTCGTAGGCGACGTTGTCCCCCTCCTTCTCACCGTACTTTTTCCAGTTCAGCTCGATGGGGACGAGGGCATAGCCGTCGTCGGCGGGATCGTCCCCCACGGGGACCGGGTCGCACGGCAGGCCCCAGCTCTTCCGGGTGGGGCGCGGGTACCCCTCGTAGGCCGAGGCCTGGAAGGCGAAGCTCTCGGTGCACCAGCGCAGGGCTTTTCGGAGCGCCTTGCACATGTCCTTCGTGCCGTCCTCGTAGTAGTCCGGGGGGGCCTTCGGGTTCTTCACGCCCGACCGGCTGGGGCCCCAGACGTACAGGGGGGTGTAGCGGCCGCCGCCCGGACCGAAGCAGTAGAGGTGCGTCAGGTCGCTCATGTGGTCGGCATGCAGGTGCGTCAGAAAGACCTTGTTCATGCGCGAGTACTGGATGTTCATGGCTCCGTAGTTGGCGCACACCCCGGAGCCGCAGTCGAAGACGAAGCTGTCCGCCGCGTGGCCGTACTGGGGGTCGTCCAAGTGCTTGGGATCGAGGATCCACGGCCCTACCTCGACGAAGATGCTCATCTCCGCTTGGGCTCTGCGGACCGGGGGCACCATGGACCCCAGGAAGGTGATGCGCATCTCGCCATCCTGGAGCGCGATGTTCGGGTCGTTCTTGTCGTTCGGATAGTACTTGTTGGGCAGGCTGTCAAAGTAAGAGTATTTCTGGGTGTCGTCGATGTCGTCCGGATAGCACTTCCCCGGAGCGGGGCACTCGGTGGCCGCCTGGACACCGCCCGCACCTGCGCCGATGATGCCGCCCCCGACCGCCAGGCCCCCCAGAGCCATGGCTGAGCGCTTCAGAGCCTCTCGCCGCGAGCATGTCTGGGGCGTTTCTTTTTTGGGATCGTCCATGGTCTCCTCCTTCATTCACAGAACGTCTCGTCTATGACCACTGGTTTTTATGGCCTAATCACCTCCAAGAACGCTCAGTCCTGCTTCTTCCCCAACAGCGGCGTCCACGTCCGGCCGGCGATCACTTCGCGAATGGCGCGCGCCAGCGTTTCCGGCGCCTCGCGGTTGGTCACGTATCCCCGTGCCCCGGCGTTCCTTGCCTGAACAACGGACTGAGCGTCGTCGTTGGCCGAGAGGACCAGGCCTGGTGGACTGCCGGGGCGCGAGGCCATAGCTCGCAACAGGCCGAGCCCCCCTTCGCCTCCCCTGGAGAGGCCCACGATCACCACGTCGGCCTCGGCGGGCATGTACCGCAGGGCCGTGGCCGCGTCGCTCGCCCACCGGCAGATCACCATGCCCTCTTCGACGAGGAGCATTTCCAAGCTCTGCCTCAGATCGGCATGTTCCGCGACCAGAAAAACCCGGATCGGCGTTCCCCCCGAGGGTGCCAAGGTATCCCCCCTTATGGGGAAACGGTAGCTCCTTCGTTCGCGCTTGTCTGTAGAGGAACTTGCTTACACGACAGATGCGGAGGGCTACTCCGCGGCCCTGGCCGCCGCGGCGCGGCGGCGGAGTTCCTCCATGCCGTGCGCGCCGAGCTTCTCCTGGATGCGTGCGTAGTAGGAATCCACGGTGCGGCGGCTTACGCCGAGATCTTCGGCGATGGCGGCGGTGGTGTACCCCTCCCCCAAAAACTTGTACACCTGGAGCTCCCGATGGCTCAAGGGTTCCGCTCCTCGCGCGTGAGGGGGCATCGCCTCCAGAACGCTCTTGGCGCGCGGGCTGGCATAACGCCGCCCCGCCAGGCTCTCCCCGATGGCGAAGGTGAGCACCGAGGAGATCTCCCGCTTCGTCACGTAGCCCGAGGCCCCGGCGGAGAAGGCCTGCTCGATGTGGAAGGCGTCCTCGTGCATGGAGTAGACCAGAAGAGGCACTCCGGACACGAGGCTCGTGAGGGTCCGAAGAAGCGTGAGGCCGCTTTCTTTCCCTAGCGAGAGGTCCACCATGACAAGGTCCGGAGAGGCGGCGGGGATCTGCTCCAGGGCAGCGTCCGTGTCTCCCGCCTCCCCGCAGATCACGATGCCCTCCTGCTCCAAGAGGAGGCGCAGCCCCTGCCGCACGGCGGGGTGGTCATCCACCATGAAGAGGCGGATGGGAGTCGGCGTATCCCCGCTCATAGATCACCTTCTCGATTCACGCCCGATGAAGGGAGGGGCACGGTGCAGGTGAGGAGAGTTCCTCCGCCGGCCGCGGAGCCGATGGAGAGGGAGCCGCCCATCAGCTCGGCGCGGTGCCGCATGATGCGCAATCCCATGCCATCTCCCGCGGTATCCGGGGCCATGCCGGTGCCATCGTCCCCCACGAGGAGCCGAAGCGAGTCCTCCTTGTGGGAGAGTTCGACCCGGATGTGGCGCGCCTTGGCGTGGCGGACGGCGTTGTTCACGGCCTCCTGGGCAATCTGAAAGAGCTGGCTGGAGGTTCCAGGATCCGCCGGGCGTGCGGCCCCGTCGTGCACGAACTCGCACTCGACGGCCCCCGAGGCACTGGCGCGGCGCGCCAGCTCACCCAGGGCCGAGGCGAAGGCAGCAGGGGAGAGCTGTGCGGGGCTCAGCCCGCGAGCCAGATCGTGGATCTCTCCTACGGAGGCATCCAGTAGCTGGGCAATGGCGTGGATATGCTCAGCGGTCGCATCCGGACCCCGGACGGCCAAGGCGTTCTCTGCCACCTTGCACCGCAGGAGGGCCGCGGTGATCTGCTGGCAGGGGCCGTCATGAAGCTGGTGGCCCACGGCCCGCCGCTCCCGGTCCGCCGTTTCCAGCAGCACCCGTTCAAGACGGCGACGCTCCCGGGCCGCCGCTTCGATCTGAAGGGCCGATCTCTTCTCGGCGGCGAGCGCTCCGCGAAGGAATCCGACGAACCGGGTGAGGATGAACATGGCGGGCACCAGGGCAAACACGAGCATGGCACCTTGAAGGAGCCAAAATTCGGGCTTGGTGGTTTCTTCGCTGGGGAGAACGGGTACGATGCGTCCCATGGAGTTTAGGATCGCCGCCCCCGCATAGAGCGCCAGGCTTATGGCCGCGGCCCCCCAGCCGGACCTGGGGCCAAGCAGGACCATGGCGTAGAGGGGTACGCCCAGGAGGACTTGGCGTCCGCCGCCCTGCAAGCCCGTGGCGCTAAACATCATGCCGGCGATGGCGTACCCTGCGAACACGAAGGCCCAGGCCCTGACGGGATGAGCCAGATCTCGGGCAAGGGCCAGGAGGAGGATCAAGACGAGGACGGCCAATGAAAACAGGCGGGACGTCAGCGGTGCAAAATCCGGTCTGGTCACGAAAACCAGGAGAAGGGGGACCGCGCCGATGCCTGCGGCCATCCACAGGACATAGCCGAGCGCACGCTTGCGCCACTGGAGAATGCTGGCCTCGACCTCGCGGACTCCCGCCCCGGGACCTTCCTCGTTCGGGAGCCGGTCCTGATCCGCTGGACGCGTGTTCATGCTCTCGATCCCCGCTTTCGTGTTGGAACGCGGCATCTGATGGCCACTCGGCCCGAGAAGATAGTAGCAGGAGCAGGTTGAAATGTGGAACCAGGCCCCGGCCCACAGAACTCCGGCGAACGGGGCAGACGGCTCGGAGGCCGCGCGCCGCGGAGCCGTTGACAGCGGAGCGGAGCAGCCGTATCGTGAGGGCATCACGGCGGGAGAACGGCCATCCAGCGGGCGACCATATGGGGCGTACCGGCCGCGTTTACGGGTGGTCCCAGCCCTGAGTCAAACCAGCGAGAAGCAAAGGCGGGCCCCGAGCCACGCCGCAGTGGCGATGGACCGAAGGGCCTTGATCCAGGGAGGTATGGGACATGACGTCTAAGGGGATTCTCCACATCATCAAGCAGGGCGCCCGGCCCAGCGGGCGCGTCCTCACCGTCGCGCTGGCCGTCCTGGTTCTCCTCGCCGGCCTCACCCTCGGGGCGCAGACCATCACGCTCCTGCACGCCAACGATTCTCACTCGCACCTTGACCTCTGGGGGCCGAAGGCGGCCAACCTGGAAGGCACCCTCGGCGGCATCGCCAGAGTCGCCACGGTGATCGGGGAAACCAAGGCGGCGGACCCGAACGTCCTCGTGCTGCATGCCGGCGACGTCTTCCACGGCGACCTCTTTTTCAATGCCTACTTCGGTGTGCCTGAGCTCCAGCTCCTCCAACAAATCGGCTTCGACGCCATGGCCGTGGGCAACCACGAGTTCGACTTCGGTCCCGCCGTGCTCGCCAATTCGCTCTCTACCGCCTACGGCTCCTCCACCCTTCCCCTCCTCTCGGCCAACCTGGACATGACGGGCTACCCTGCCCTCGAGACCTGGATCAAACCCTCCATCATGAAAAACGTGGGCGGCGTGGAGGTGGGGATCTTCGGCATGACGGTTCCCAACGTTCCCACCAGCCAGCCTTCGCCCGTCGTGATTTTGGGCGGCGATGACCCGAGCGTCATCATGACCATCGCCGGCACCCAGGCGGCCATGCTCAGGGCCCAGGGCGCGCAGGTCGTCATCATGCTCTCCCACCTCGGCTACACCTATGACCAGGCCGTGGCACAGAACGTCCCCGGCATCGACCTCATCGTGGGCGGGCACGACCACTACGTCTTCGACCAGCCGCACGCCTTCACCAACCCGGGCGGAGGCCAGACCTACATCGTCCAGGCGGGCAAGTTTTACCAGTACGTGGGCAAGATGCGCTTCACTTACACCGGCAGCGGCATTACCGTAGACGACTACCAGCTCATTTCCCTGGACGACACCATCCCCGTGGCGCTCGACGTCGCCACCGTGGTGGACCAGCTCAAGGCGGGCATCGTTCAGAAATACGGCGATGTCTACCAGACGGTGCTAGCCACCGCCGCGGCTGACATCACCACCACGTACGATTCGTCCAAGAAGCGCCGGGACACAGCCATGGGGGATTTGATCACCGACGCCATGCGGAACAAGACCGGCACGGACATCGCGGTGACCCCCAACGGCCTCATCTCGGAGGGACTCTGCCAGGGGCCCATCGTGGGAGACGACGTCTTCAAGCCCGTGAGCTACGGCTACGACAGGGCCACGGGCCTGGGATTCAAGATCGCCACGTTCAAGATCACCGGCGCCAACCTCCGCGCCGGCATCGAAGCGGGGCTGGCCAACCTGCCCTACACCGAAGACGCCTTCCTCCAGGCCTCCGGCCTCACCTACTCCTACGACATGCGCAACGCGCCCCTCCACCGCCTCAAGGCCGATTCGGTGCACGTCCACGGCAACCCCGTGAGGAACAACAAAACCTACACCGTCACGGCCAACGAGGGCGTGGTGGCCCTCCTGCCTCTCTTCGGCATCCAGGTCACGGACATCCAGATGCTGCCCGACCTCGAATACACGGTTCTCAAGGACTACATCCAGGCCAAGGGCACCGTGAAACCCAGGGCGAAGACACGCATCAAGGACGTGGCCGCGGGCAAGTAATCCGGCGTCCCTCGGACGACGCCTTAGCGCAGAACGTGCCTATGCCCGGCAGGAGATCGCCTGATCACCCGACCACCTGATCGGGGAACGTCGGCGGGGACGCCTTGGGGCTAGGGAGTCCCTGGAAGCGGCCCCCGCATGGGACGGCGGGGGCAGCAAGTTTCCGGCTCGCCATGAAAGACCTTTGAGCGGTGTTTGAACAGCTTTCGGGGGTTCGGATTCATCGAGCCAGGGCTTACCAACCACAGGAGGAGTCATGAGTAAGCTGTTTTCGCCCCTCTCCCTCAGGGCCATCACCTTCCGGAACAGGATATTCGTGTCACCCATGTGCCAATACTCCAGCGAGGACGGGCTCCCTACGGATTGGCACTTGGTGCACCTGGGCAGCCGGGCCGTGGGCGGGGCAGGACTCGTCATGGTGGAGGCGAGCGCCGTGACTCCCGAAGGGCGCATATCGCCCGCGGACAGCGGCTTCTGGTCGGACACCCACGCCCATGCCTTCGGCCGGATCACCGCCTTCATCAGGGCACAGGGAGCCGTCGCCGGGATTCAGCTCGCGCACGCCGGGAGGAAGGGCTCAACGAAGGTGCCCTGGGAGGGAGAAGGTGCCGTCAGCGCCGGCCAGGGAGGATGGACGCCCTCCGCTCCCAGCGCAATCCCCTTCGCTCCGGGCTATTTGGAGCCGAGGGAGATGGCCGAGGCGCAGATCGAGTCCGTCGCGCAAAAGTTCGCTGAGGCGGCCGAGAGGGCGGCCGCGGCGGGCTTCCAGGTCGTGGAACTCCACATGGCCCACGGCTACCTTCTCCACGAGTTCCTTTCCCCCCTGAGCAACCGGCGAACCGACCGGTTCGGAGGGAGCCTGGAAAACCGCATGCGTTTCCCCCTGCTGGTCGCGGAAAAGGTCCGGCGGGCGTGGCCTTCGGGCCTGCCCCTCTTCGTCCGCCTCTCGGTTTCAGATTGGGTGGAGGGAGGATGGGACGTGGGCCAATCCATCGCCCTTTGCCACGCGCTGAAGGCCCTGGGCGTGGACCTCGTAGACGCGTCCAGCGGCGGCCTGGTGCACGACGCGAGGATTCCCGCCGGGCCCGGCTATCAGGTCCCCTTCGCCGAGGCGATCAGGAGGGAGACGGACATGCCCACGGCCGCCGTCGGGCTCATCACGGAGCCCGCTCAAGCCGAGCAGATCATCGCCAACCAGCAGGCCGACGCCGTCATGATGGCAAGAGAGTTCTTGCGCGATCCCTACTGGCCCCAACGCGCAGCAAAAACACTCGGAGCCCAGGCACCTTGGCCCAAACAGTATGAGAGGGGCAGAGTGAAGTAGCCCTCTGGCCGGAACCCGAAAAGGTGCCCTCTACCGCGAGCCCAGTGACGGCGTGTGCCCCAGTGCATGCCACGTCTCGCGCTGCAAGAAGCTGTTCTCCACGTTGCCCTCCATCTTCAGAAAGAGGGACCAGGGCGCGGTGAAGGTCATGACGTGTTCTCCCAAGGTGGGGCGCACGTTCTTGCGGGCGGAGAGATCGGTGAGGCCCACCAGGGCGCGGGGGTGGGCTTTCTCTGCTTCGCGGTAGGCGAAGATACCCATGACCTGGCATCCGGCGGCCCACGGGATCGCCACGTTTTCCTCGCAGGGACGGGTGTAATTGGCCAGGACCGTCAGGGCCGAAAGGCGATCCGGGTCGGTGAAGAAGGTGACGCTCTGCACCTGTTCGCGCTCCGGGTCCGTGGCCTCGAGCGGCTTGACGAGGACGTACTTGGCGGGAATTTCCCTCATGGGCATGGAATCGAGGAAGCGGAGCGTTGTCTTGGCGTCCTTCAGGTAGCGCTCGCCCAGGAGCCAGTCGCCGGCGAAGCGCTGGCCGGCAGAGGACGCCAGCTTCGAACCCATGGCGGCGCCGCCCTCCCACTTCGCGTTGCCGTCCGAAAGGAAACGGCAGAAGCCGTCCACGCCTCCCGGGAAGTCCTCATACCGGTTGCCGAAGCCCAAACCCACCCCTCCTCCCCAGCAGCCGTAGGTCTCGCGGGAGAAGACCGCAGGGCGGCCGCGCGATGCCGCCTGAGCGAAGAGGCTGACCGCGCAGCCCCAGCGTCCCGGCTTGAATTCCACGGCATCCGGGGGCTTGTCGTCTGTCCACAGCAGGGCGACGGGGTGGTTTTCCATGGCCATGGCCTTGGCGATGCGGCTTTCCATTGGAGGTTCCTCCCGATGGCCGCGGGGCAACCACCCCGCGAGATTCAATATAGGAGCAAGGCAGGCGCCGGTTCAAGCAGGGGGGCCCGGCGCCTTGCCGCGCAGGGGGCCGTAAGCATGAACGACGGGCGCCGGAGGGTATGGTTTGGCTTGGATCGTTGTTCATCAGTTGGTGAAGCTAGGTGCCAGCGGCACCTCGGAAGATGGTAGCCCGGTGCCTGCCAACTGGTGATAAGGAGACGATCATGCGGACAAACTTATCGGCGGAGCGCCCATTCAGTCGAGCCCAATTGGACGCCTGCCACTCGTACATCCTCAGCCAACTCAGCCAAAGGCGGGAGAACTGGGCGGGCCTCCGGCCGCGCAAACCAGGGCCTGCCATTACGATTTCTCATCAGACGGGGGCGGGGGCCCACGAGATCGCCGAGCGGTTGGCGCTGCTCCTGCAAGAAGAAGAGACGCACGGTCATGCTCCCTGGACGGTCTTCGACCGCCAGCTGATGGAAGAGGTGCTGACCGAGCACCACTTGCCCCAATCCCTGGCGGAGTCTTTGCCGGAGGACCGCCGTCCCTTAATCCGGCAGGAAATCGACGGCCTGCTTGGACTGGCCCCGCCCTCGTGGGTCGTGGTTCCGCAGGTCGCCGAAACGGTTCTGCACCTGGCCGAGGCCGGGCACGTCATTCTCGTCGGGAGAGGCGTGAACCTCATTGCAGCGAGGATGCCCCGCGTGTACCACGTGCGCATCGTCGCCTCCCTGCCGCGGCGAATCGAACGGGTGAAGGAGCTGAACCATCTGGCTCCGGAGAACGCCGCCAAGCTCATCAAGCAGGTCGACCGGGCCCGGGGCCGCTACGTCAAAGCGTACTTCCACGCCGGCGTCGATGACGACCTGCTCTATCACCTCGTCATTAACACCGACCGCGTCCCGTGCCCCGAAGCGGCGCAGTTGATCGCCGACGGCGCGCGCAGGTGCTTCCAGCAGGGCGAGGGCAGCCGGCCAGGCGAATCCATCATCCCAGGTGGCCTCACGGAGCCGCTGCGGCGAGCACTCTGAAATGCGGGGGACCAGACGGCCCAACGCTCCTCCGGCGCGGAGTCCTCCCTCTCACACCCAGCGCATGATACAGAGCGCTTGAGGGACATGGCGGGTCCGTTCCCCCGACCGATTCGGCGAATCAGTGCAGGGAGTGTCCTCACCTCCTTGTGGGGTATTAGGGGCCGCGGGGAGATGAGAGGCCCATCCGCAAAAACGTCCCATGCCCTGTCTAACAGGCAATGCCCGCGCGGGCAACCCCAGTTCGCGCCTACAATGCATTGAGGGGAAAGAGGATAGGTTTGGTCGGGGCGATAGGATTTGAACCTACGACCCCTTGGTCCCGAAAGCGCAACTGATTGATTTTAAAGGAGTTACGCCAATTTAAGCGAACCTCGAAGGAGCCATGTTCCGTCGAGCGAATCTGATTCGGGTCCCTTGAAGGAGGTTTGCGGAAGTTTAGGGCAAGCCGATTTCAAAGTTGCGATTTTGTTGCACCGATCCGGACGGGTTCCTCGGCTCGAGGCGAAGTCAGATCCTCCACTCGGCCCCCCGTTTTGGGGGGCCTTTTCTTCGATGAGCAAGGGGCGTACATCGACAAAGAACTTTTGTATCTTTATATTGCCACTGGAGGTGTTCCAGTGACCCACTTGGCGACCGTGAGCCCAAAATTTCAAGTTTCGTTGCCCAAAGCTCTGCGGGACCGCCTAGGGCTCAAGCCTGGAGACCGTCTCGTGGTGGAGGAAAGAGAAGGCAACCTTATCCTCACCCCCGCCGCCACCGTTCCTAAGGACCAGCTCTATTTCTGGAGCAGGCGCTGGCAGGGGGGCGAGTTGCAGGCCGAGCAGAACATCCAGGCTGGCCGCACATCCCGCACCTATAGTCCCGATGAGGTAGGGCAGATGGCTGCCGATCTGCTTCAACCCCCAACCCGCAAGGCCGCACGGCGCAAGAAACCGTGAACCTCGTCTACACCGCCCGCTTCGCCGAGGCGGCCTCACGCCTTCCCAAAGAGGCCAGGGCCAAGCTGCCCAAGGCACTCAATCTCTTGGCGGACAATCCCCGTCATCCTGGCCTCCAGACCAAGAAGATCCAGGGCCTAGGAGACCGCGAGTTTTTCGAGGCCCGCCTGGACCAGAAGGTTCGTTTCACTCTCCAGGTTCAGGGAGAGGTCCTCATCTTGAGGAACATCGACGAACACGACGCCTGCCTCGTAGACCCCTAGAGAATTCAACGCCATTTCGCCCCCCCCGTTTCGTGAGGGCCTTTTTGAGTCACATGGTGCCGACTTGCGGGTACATTCCATTATGCGATAGTGCCTTATGGTGGTACTTAGGGATAATAGAATGCAAAGACCAAGCAAGGACCGGCTAGGAAAGCGGAGCGCGTTGCCAAGCCTCCCTTGTTCTTAGCGCATATGTGCGGGAATCAACCCTTCTCCCAGAGAGCCCGGATGGGTACAGCAAGGAGCCCATCGCCAAATCCGACCGTGCTCTCGCCGTCATATAGGACGACTCCAGCCACGAATTTATCCCCCGCTGCTTCCCTGAGCTTTCGCAGACCACGGAAGTCCGCTGCCGTCACTGTCGCAGACGCCTTGACCTCGACGCCGGCCAGATCTAGCGCCCCGCGCTCAAGCACGATGTCCACCTCTGCGCCGCCCTTGTCCCGGAAGTGGAAAAAATTGATGTTAACGTCGGCCCAGCTCGCTTGGCGTCTGATCTCCTGGAATACGAAGGTTTCCAAGAGCTGTCCGAGCGTCCCTCGGTCTTTGGCAAGTCCCCGAGCATCAAAGCCAAGCAGGGCTGCAGCTAGCCCCGTGTCACCCAGATGAAGCTTCGGAGTTTTGACGAGCCTGCTCAAACGATTGCTGTGCCAAGGCGGGAGAAACTCCAGCAGGAACACCCGCTCCAGAAGTGTCATATAGTCCCGGATTGTTGGACGGCTCAATTGAAACGGAGCGGAGAGTGCGGCGACATTTGCAAGCCGCGCGGTCTGCCCTGCGGCCAGTTGCATCAACCTCGGCAGCGCCTCCATCGAGCTGATCCGGGCCAGATCCCTGACATCCCTCTGCATGATGGTCTCGGCGTAGTCTCGATACCAAGCAGCCTGTCGCTTGGGCGACTTCCTCGCTAGGGCGGCCGGATACCCCCCCGCAACGATTCGCTCGGTGAGGTTTGCACCCAGGCGCTCCCACCGCCTGGCCTTGAATTTCCTGGCAAACAGGGCGTCCAAGAAGCCCGCCGGAGTTCGCATGAGTTCACACTGCGAAAGGGGGTACAAGCGGAGAATCTCCATACGACCGGCCAGGGAGTCCGCCAGCCTCGGCACCAGAAGTACATTGGCAGACCCCGTCAGAATGAACCGGCCAGGTGTCCTCCGGCGGTCAACGGCAGCCTTGATCGCAGTGAACAAGGTCGGCGCACGCTGAACCTCATCTAGGACAGATTTCTCGGGCAGGTCTCCGATGAATCCCACCGGATCTGAGAGGGCGGCGGCCAACTGCACATCGTCGTCGAAGGTGACATAGTTGTAGCCCCGACGATCTCCCACTGTCCTTGCTAGGGTGGTCTTGCCACTCTGGCGCGGCCCGTGAATTAATACCACCGGTGTATCGGAGAGGGCTTCCTCAAGCTGCGCCTGCGTCTGGCGGGGGTAGAAGGTATCGTCAGCCATGGGGGAATTGTAGCTCACCTCTCGGCCAAATGAAAGGATTGGGCCCGGCTAAATGAAAGGTTGTGGTCGGCCAATTGAAACCTTTGGGAGCGGATGAATGAAACTCTGCTCATCTCATGGGCCGGATATTGCTTGCAACCTCTATCTCATGTTCAAGTGCCGGAGTGCCCATTCTTTCGCGGTCATCAATCTCACCACGGCTGATAGTGCCGTCACTTATGGCCAAGTGCAGGTCTTTTTATCCACTCCCAACTTGACATTTTTATCTACAAGTCCGATATTCTGATTGTCGGATAGTCCGACTGGAGGGTATTATGAAACAACTCCCCGTGAAAGTTGGCCGGCGCGGAACCATTGTCCTGCCCGCAGAGCTTCGCAAGCGATACAAGATCCAAGAAGATTCCGTACTGGTAGCTATGCCTACGAAGGAAGGAATCCTCCTGCAACTCGCTGGTGTCTTCGTTCAGCCTGAGATATACACCCTAGAACGTCGCGCTGAGTTTCTCCTTATGAACGCCGTGGGCGCGCGCGAGGAGAAGGCTGCCCGCGAGAAGGTGCGAAAGATGGGCCTAAACCCTGATACCGTCCTCGCCTCTCCCAAGGGCTAGGGTATGGAGACCGTTTTCCTCGACGCCAACGTCCTCTGGTCTGCGGCCTTCAAAGAATTCTCCACCTTGCGGGGCTTGTGGAATCTTCCGAACGCCAGGCTCCTTACCTCGGAATATGCCGCGGAAGAGGCCCGCCGAAACCTCGGAGACCACCCTGCAGCCGCCCCAGAACAGAAAAGGCTGCTTAAGAGTCTGGACGCCTTGCTTCTGAAGATGGAAGTCGTCCCGACGCCCTACCCTCTGCCCGAGGACCTTGACGTGGATCTTCCTGCCAAAGACCTTCCGATTCTCGCCGCCGCGCTTGCAGCAAAAGCTAATGTTCTCATCACGGGCGACAAGCAGCACTTCGGGAGTTTCTTTGGCCGCAAGGTTCATGGAATGAGCATCCTCAGACCCGCGGACTACCTTCGCCGCGCTGGGGCGGACGATGAATGATCCCTGCTACGCACCCACTCCGTCCCGGCTAGGCTTCATCGGGCCCTCCGACCTTACCCAGTGCTTCAGGAACGACCAAGTTCCAGCGGGAAGAGAAGGTTCCTCCCCTAGAAATCGCAGGAAACCCCGAATTGGCTCTTCCGGGCCCCTCGAAATGGGGGGCCTGCTTTTTTTCTCTGGGGCCGCTATGGTGTCAGTTTGGCGGGCTCTTCGAGGATCTTGAGCAGGGCTTGGGCACAGTAGACGCGATCCCGCCTTCCCTCGCCGACTTGGGTGAGGACCCTCTGCTTCTCAAGCCTCTCGATGGCCCGCTGGGCCGTTGT
>JAKAKG010000225.1 GCA_021813555.1 Acidobacteriota bacterium | reverse complement strand
CGAGCCCATGAGCAAGGTGCGCAGGATCACCGCCGAGGCCATGGCCCACGCCTGGGCCACGGTCCCCCAGGTGACCCAGTACGACAAGGCCGATATCACGGACATAGAGGCGTTCCGGTCCAAGCATGCGGCGCGGGTGGAGGCGGCGGGAGGCAAGCTCACCATGACCGCCCTCCTGGCCAAGGTGGCGGCGGGGGCCCTGAGGGCGTTTCCGCGCCTCAACGCGAGCGTGGACACGGACAGGTCGGAGGTGGTCTTCAAGGATTTCATCCACGTGGGCATCGCCGTGGACACGGACCGGGGCCTGCTGGTCCCCGTGGTGAGGGACGCGGACAAGAAAAACATCACAGCTCTCGCCGTGGAGATCGCCGCCCTGGCCGAGAAGGCGCGCACCAAACGCCTTGCACCCGAGGAGATGGAGGGCGGCACCTTCACCATCTCCAATCTGGGCGGTATCGGCGGCGTGGGGTTCTCGCCCATCGTCTACTGGCCGCAGGTGGCCATCCTCGGCGTCTCCCGCGCGCAGACCCAGCCCGTCTGGCGAGAGGGCCAGTTCGTCCCGCGGCTCATCCTGCCCTTGTCCCTCTCCTACGACCACCGCCTCGTCGACGGGGCCGAAGGGGCGCGGTTCCTCCGCTGGATCTGCCAGGCCCTCGAAGAACCCATGCTGCTGGCCTTGGAAGGGTAAACGGGCGAGGGGCGTAAGCAGAAGTGTAGGGGAGCAAAAATATGATCAAGAAAATCGGGAACATGCCTTTCCAGGTGAAGGAGAACATCCGCGGCGGCAGCGGCAAGGCTCTGGCGGTGGACTACCTGGCCCCGCAGGAGATGGCGGGCGTCCTGGCGGCGAGCCGGATCACGCTGGAGCCGGGCGCCTCCGTGGGCGAGCACCCGCACCCCAATACGGAAGAGCTCTACCTCGTGCTGGAAGGCTCGGGAACGGGATTCTTGGACGGCGAGGCCTTCGACGTGGGCCCCGGGGACGCGTGGATTTGCAAGGCGGGACACACCCATGGACTGAAAAACGGCTCCGCGGGCCCCTTGGCCTTCTTTGCCGTCATCACCCAGTAGCCTTGCGCCTTACGGCAGCACGCTGAGGGTGTTGGAGGCGCTGGTGGTCTCCCGCCCTAATGCGTCCCGCCCGACGACGCGCCAGTAGAGGGTAGAAAGCTTGCCCGCCGTTTTGGCCCAGGCCTTGGCGCTCGGAGTCCATGAAGCCTTCTTTAGCCACGTCCTGGCGGAGGTCCTGCTGGTGAGGCGAAGGGTGGCGAATGAGGCCGTGTCGCTGAGCTCCGCACGGAACTTTCCGCTGTGCTCGGCCGACCATGAGAAGGCGGGGGGGTGTGTGGGGGACACGCCCGATCCGTCAGCCGGAACCAGCCCATCGGGAGGGATCGCCCCCGCTATGGTGAAGGAGCCTCCGGCACCGGCCAGCGTCCCCGACGTCTTGCCGACCACACGCCAATAAACGGTGACGGGTGAGGCCCCAGCCCCCCGTGCGGTTCCGAGGACCCGCATCCAAACCTCGTGCGAGGGGCGCCATGCGCTGGCGGCCAGCCACGGGTGCTCGGCCGTCGTTGAGCTGGCGACGAGGGCTGAGAACGCGGGGTTCGTCGCAAACTCCACACGAAACCGGGTGTCGGAAGGGGCGGTCCACGAGAAGGGAACGGGTGGGGTGTCGGCGAAGACGGTGAACGTGCCGCCAGCGTTTTGCGAGGTCACGGTGACTTGGTCTTGAGCCACGTTTCCGGCCGAGTCCCTGGCTTCCACCGACACGATGTGGGTGCCGTCCACACTGGTTTGGCTGTACCAGATGAGGGAGTAGGGCGGACCGGAGGCCGTTCCCAGGGAGACGCCGTCCACCAAGAAGCGCACCATCAGGCTCTGGGGAAAATCGTCGGAGACGTTGGCGGACACAGTCACGGCGCCCGAGACACTACCCGCCGAAGGGGACGTGAGGGCAGCCGCGGGAGGATCGTCACGCCGGTAGAGGTGCCGAGGGCCTGCTCCTCCCTCCGACCAAGGGGCCGCCGGATCGGGCCCAGCCGAAGCCCCATAGCAGAGAATCCTGTTGGCTCCCGAGGCGAAGACCAGCCTGGGGCCCAGGGATGTGTCCGCGAGGACCAGATCGCCCGGGGCGTCGGGAAGCTTGATGGTGTCCAGCGTGCTCCCCGTCGTCGCGTCCAGTAGATAAATCGTTTGGTCGGCCGTACTCGACACGTAAAGGGTGCCGTCGGCGCCGAGGGCTGGGTCAAAGGTGCTCCCGATATCCAGGGGTGTCCACGCCGGACTTCCGTCGGCCAGGCCGTAGGCTCCTACCTGGTAAGAGGAGACGACCTCCGGCGTGCCTTGAGCGCCGCCAGAGGTAGGCGGCGCCTGGGATCCCGCCGAGGTTGAGGCCGTCGCCACGAAATCCTCGCCTATCACACTGCCGATGACCAGGTTCACCGTCAAGACCGAAGGAACGAAGGTGTATCCCGTGAGTTGAGGTGTAATCGTGTAAGTGCCCAGGGGCAGACCGTCGAGGGTGTAGGCGCCGTTGGCATCCGTGATGGCCGTGGCCCCGAACGTCGTGATGGACACGCCCTGGAGGCCCCCGCCCGCGTTGAGGGTTACGGTTCCTGAGATGCTGTAACCTGGCCGCGCCGAGAAGTCCTGTCCTGTCACGTCGGCCCCGCTGACCGTGGCGCTGAGGGTCGTGGGCGTGAATCCGTACCCGGTGAGCTGCGGCGTTAGCGTGTACGTCCCGTCCACCATCCCCGTGAGCGTGTAGCTTCCGTTGGCGTCCGTAGTGGCGGTAGCGGTAGCGGTGCCCGTGGCGGAGATGCTTACCCCGCCCAGGGCGCCTCCGCCGGCCAGGGTGACCGTGCCGGAGATATTATAAGTATGTGCCGGGGGAGTGCTGAAAGAAGCGTTAAAAACCACCGAATCTGCCCCCACCACGGGGGATGCCGCCTCCGTCGTCAGTGTTGCACTGCCCGTACCTGCCCACCGCTTCTTGCCCGAGGGCAGCCGGGACCAGGGAGACCCTGAAGCGTCTACGAAGTAGAGGTTGTCTTCCGCGTCCACGGCAAGGGGAGTGGAGACCACCTGCTTGAGCGCGGTCACGGCCAATATCTGGCCGTCAGAACCAAGGGCAAAGAGGTTGCGCGTGGAGGCCACGTAGATATGCCCCGAATGGTTGATCACGGGGCTGTACACGATGGGGTCTCCCGTGTGGAACGACCATCGGATGTAGCCGTTGGGCGCCACCGACACCAGGTCCCCCGATATGGTTCCGATGTAAAGGGTCCCGTCCGCCGCAATGGCGGGGGTTGAACTCAGGCTGGAGTGGAGTGGAATCCGCCAAGAAAGGTGGCCGTCAATGCCGTAGGCGGCCAGCTCCCCCTGGCTGGTTGGAAAGTAAAGGATATTTCCCTGGAGAGCCATGGCGGCCGAGGGCAGGCCTCCAGGGTTTACGGCCCATTGCAGGGCACCGCTGGGGGAAACGGCCCGGATCTGGCTGTCGGCCGTGGCGAAGTAAACGGATCCGTCCGCTCCCACCGCTGGAGTGAAGAGGACGGCCGCGGGCGCCACGTAGATCCACTCGCGCCCTTGGCCCGACGTGGCCCAAGTTGGAAACGCGGCCGCCGCGAGGGCCAGCGCCAGGGCCCAGCCTCCGAGATACCTACGCAGCATGGTGCGCTCCTGCATGAATAATCGAAGTGCCCTTCCTTCGGAAACGATGACAACTTGCATTAACCAAGACGCGTGAGAACGAAGCCTGTCTAGCGGCCTATCCGCTCTTTGGGTCCAAACCGCCTGCCTCTGAGCATTCTGCCCCGAGCGGTTGCCCGATGGAGAAGCGTCTGTCATCATAGTACCAGAGCTTGCACGTGGGGAGGGGGACGCCCATGTTCCGTTTGGCCTATTCGCTCAACGGGGAAGCGCGCGCCCTCCTGCTGGTGAAGGACCGCGTCACCATCGGCAGGATGGCCGACAACGACCTAGTCCTCCCGGACCACACCGTTTCCCGCAACCACGCCGAACTCTCAAGGACCCCCGAAGGGTGGGTTCTGCGGGATCTGGGCTCCCGGAACGGCACCCAGGTGAATGGCGCCCTCGTCCAGGAGGCCGTGGTTTTCCCCGGCAGCACCCTGGTCTTCGGCCGCTTCGAGGTGCGCTTCGAGGAGGAGGACCCGGAGGTTCGCATGGATTCGGCGGAGCCGGACGTCCCCATCGCGGAGGGGACCATCATCCGATCCGTGGAGGAAGTGCGGGACATGCTCGCCGCGGCCCCCGTCCCAGAGCCCATGGCCTTGGGCTCCCGGGACATCGACCGCCTGGCGAGGACGAGCCGCATCCTGGCGGTCCTCTCGGAGGTCTCGCGGACCCTCCTTTCCGCCGATACGGTGGAGGCCGTGCTGGAGAAGATCATGGACGTGATCTTCCAGTACGTGCAGGCCCAGCGGGCCGTCATCCTTCTGCCCGATCCGGTCACGCAGGATTTGCACCCGCGGTGCACCCGCCAGCTCGGGGATCAGAAGGACACGATCCAGATCAGCCGCACCATCGCGCGCAAGGCCTTCCGCGAGGGGGTGGCCATCCTGTCGCAGGATGCCCAGGTGGACCCGCGGTTCGAAGCCGGCGAGTCCATTCGCTTCTTGGGGATCCGGTCGGCCCTCTGCGTCCCCCTCAAGGCGGAAGATAAAGTGCTGGGCCTTATCTACGTGGACACGCCCATGAAGGTGAAGGCCTACGAGGAGTGGGACCTGGATCTCCTCACGGCCCTGGGGGGCTATGCCGCCTTGGGCATCCGTCAGGCGGCCCTGCGCGCCGCCATCGAGGCGGAGCGCATCGCCAAGAGCCGGCTGGAACGGTACCACTCGCCTTCCGTGGTAGACAGGATCGTGACGGGGGGCGCCGGGGGCGAGGCGTTCCGGCTGGACGTCCGGGAGGTGGAGGCCACGGTCCTCTTCGCGGACCTGGTGGGATTCACATCCATGTCCGAAACCATGGCCCCACGGGACGTGGCGACCCTGCTGAACGCCTACTTCTCCACCATGACGGACGTGGTGTTCAACCACGAGGGCACCTTGGACAAGTTCATCGGAGACTGCATCATGGCCATCTTCGGCGCCCCCATCCCCGCCCCCGACCACGCCCTGCGCGCCGTGCGGGCCTCCCTGGACATGCGGGCCACCCTGGCCGCCTTCAACGCCCAGCACCCGGGCCGTCCTCCGCTCAACTTCAGAATCGGGGTGAATACGGGATCCGTGGTGGCCGGGGACATCGGCAGCCTGCGCCGCATGGAATACAGCGTCCTGGGCACCACGGTGAACGCGGCTTCGCGCCTCCAGTCCGAAGTGGCCGAGCCCGGCCAGATCGTCATCGGGGAGGAGACCCGCCGCCAGCTCGGGGACGCCTTCGAGTGCAGGAAGATCGGGGATGTGAAGGTGAAGGGGCTTCGGGCTCCGCTGCCGTGCTATGAAGTGATCGGAGCGGTGAGTAGGTAAGTAGGTGATTAGGTGAGTAGGTCCAAGAGCGAGGAAGCGGGGGGGAAGCCCTCCGCTATTTTTTGTCCCCGCCCCCTGCTCCCCGCTTTCTCCTCTCCCGCCATATTTCGACGATGGCGGGCAGGAAGGAAACCAGGATGACGGCGATGATGATGACGTGGAGATACTTGTCCACGCCGGGGATGGTTCCCAGAAAGTACCCCGCCGCCGTCATGGAGAGGATCCAGCCGATGCCGCCGAAGATGTTGAAGGCCAAAAACCGCCGGTAGGCCATGCGCCCCACACCGGCCACCACGGGGGCGAAGGTGCGGACGATGGGTATGAATCGGGCCAGGACGATGGTCTTTCCCCCATACTTGTCGTAGAAGCGCTGGGCCCGCTGAATGTGTTCAGGGTTGAAGAGGAGGGACTTGGGCCGCTTGAAAATCAAGGGCCCCGTCCTGCGTCCGATGGCATACCCCGTAGTGTCTCCCGAGATGGCGGCGATGCACAGGAGGACCATGAGGGTGGTTAGATCCAGGTAGCCTTGCCCCGCGAGGATGCCGGCCGTCACGAGCAGAGAGTCACCCGGGAGGAAGAACCCCACCAGCAGGCCCGTCTCGGCGAAGACGATGCCGAAGAGCACCGGATAGCTTCCCCAGAGGATGAGGGCCTTGAGTTTCTCCGGGTCGTGAAGGGCGCCTAGAAGTTCCTTGAGCAGGTCCATGCTAAAAGATCCCCCTGAGAGACGAAGAGATAGGGTGAACGACCGAAGGGGGAATGTCAAACAGGGGACAGGAACCATCCCTCCTCAGAGCTTGGCCGCGAGTTGGGTATGATGCTAACGTGGTTAGGGCTGTATGCTGGACCACGACGGCCGCGCCCTTGCGCCCCGGTTCAGGTCCCGAGCCGGAACGTCCAGGCTCCTGCGGGCGTTAGGGTACTCTGAAGGAGACCACGATGTCCTCAAAAGTTCTCATCTACACCATGACCATTTGCCCCTACTGCATCGCGGCGAAAAAGCTGCTGAAGAAAAAGGGTGTTGCTTTCGAAGAAGTGAACCTGGACCAGCATCCGGAACGCTGGGGCGAGTGCGAGACGCGCTCGGGCCGGGAAACGGTCCCGCAGATCTTTTTCGGCGACCGCCACATCGGGGGATGCGACGATCTGGATGCGCTTAACAAAAGCGGCGAGCTGGACAGGCTGATCAAGGATATGGGTTGAGGGTTCAGGGATGAAGAATGGGGTCGGAGGAAGGGGGTTTCCTGCTCTCCTCATCTCCCAATTCCCTCATCCCTTCATCACGATTTCGTAGGCCCACGAAGGGAGGTTCACATGAGCCGGTACACGAAGGAGCACGCGAAAAAGGGGCTGGACGCCGGCCTTCCGGCCATCGAGACGTGGCCGAACCAATTCCCGGGCTACGAGATCACCATTGAGTCGCCCGAGTTCACCTCCGTCTGCCCCAAAACGGGCCTCCCGGATTTCGGCCTCCTGGTCCTGCGCTACACGCCAGGGAAGGCCTGCCTCGAGCTCAAATCGTACAAGGAGTACCTCCTGTCCTACCGGAACCTGGGCATCTTCTACGAGAACGTGGTGAACCGGGTCCTGCGCGACGTGGTGGCCGCGTGCGGGCCCGAGAAGGCCAGCCTGACGGGCGTCTTTAACGCGCGCGGCGGTATGAGCGCCTCGGTGGTGGCCAGCTACACGAAGGAAGGGGGGTACGGCTCATGAGCGGAGGAAAGATCACGCTGGGCATCGAAAGTCCCATCGGCCGCCTGGACGTAACCCTCTCGGAGGACGCGGTCCACCGCGTCGACTTCAAGGGTGTCGCTCCGGACGGCCCCGTGCCCAGAACCGTGGCGCCCCTGTTCAAGCGAGTCCGGAAAGAGATCGAGGAGTACTTTCAGGGGCGCCGCGAGGCCTTCGACCTGCCCCTGGACCCCGAACCTCCGGGCACGGATTTTCAGAAGAACGTCTGGGCGGCCCTTCGGGAGGTGCCCTTCGGCGAGGTCATCAGCTACGGCGATCTGGCCCGCTGGGCCGGGCGCCCCAAGGCCGTTCGGGCCGTGGGTTCGGCGTGCGGCGCCAACAGGATTCCCCTCTTCATCCCGTGCCACCGGGTCGTGGCCAAAGACGGCCTGGGCGGCTTCGGCGGGGGGCCCAAGATGAAAAAGCAGCTGCTCAAATTGGAGAGGCACTGACCTGACGGCTATGAGTGAAAAGCAAGAAGTGAAAAGCAAGAGCGAATCGAGGCACTCACACCCGCTTCGCTTCTTACTTTTCACTTCTCACTTCTGACTTTTAACTTCCTACTAATGCTTGCCGCAGGCAGCCTTGCTCGGGCACTTGCCGCAGTCGCGCTTGGCGGCGGCGGGATCGGCGCCTTGCACCTTCTCGAACTTGGCGTTCGGAGACACCTTGGCGATAGCCTTTCCCAAGGTTTCGGGGTTGGTTTTGCCGGGCTCGAAGGTGACCATGAACTTGCCGCCCTCGGCATCGGCCTTGGCGGCCACGACGCCCGCTTCCTTGGCGAGGGCCGCGTTGAGGTTCTTGACGAGCGCCTCGTCCTTCAGGCCGGACACGGCAAAGACGGCCGTTTCGGGGCCCTTCGCGGCCTCCACCTTGGGCGTCTCGGACTTCGCGGGGGTGGTGTCACCCGCGAAGAGGGGAAGGGCGCAGAGGGCGAGCGAGGCGAGGGCGACGACGGCGAGCTTCTTGATCGGCATACTGATCCTCCTGCATGGAGCGAAACCGGTTGAATGATGGACGGCCCTATTTCCCACACCAGGTGAGGTGGCGGATGCTACTTCCCGGCCTCCACGCCGTCCACTTCCACGACTTTGTATACCCCAAAGAGATACTCCCCGGAGCTTTCATCATACACCGGCCCTTCGATGGCCGCCCTGATGGCCTCCACGCCGGCCATTTCTGGGAGGAAGGTCACGTCCAGGCGGTTGCGCGAGGCGTAGGCCACGAGGCGCACGACGCCGGGCACGTCCTTGAGCTGGTTCGCGGCGCGCTCGGCCGTGTCCGCGCATTTTACGCCGTCTACCACCAGGACCACCGTTTGCCTGGGGCCGGGTCTCGCGGGGGCGTAGTCCCTGACCACGCTCGGGACGGCGAGGAGCCTCGCGCCTCCGATGCCGAGAGCCGCGAAGAAAACCACGAGCGCGGGGACGGCCCACGGCGTCATCTTCATCGCCCCGCTCCACTCAGGTGAAGGCTTAAGGCGCCGGGTGTCGGGCACGCGCCGGTGCATTCGAGGCACAGCGTGCACTCGCCGGAGCGCACCTGGAGGGGTCCCGACACGTCCAGCGCCTGGGGGCAAGCCCGGTCGCAGGCGCCGCAGCCCGTGCAGGCCTCCTCCGACCGCTCCAGCCGCATGCGCCCCACGGCGGACAATGGCCAGAGCACGGCCCCCAGCGGGCACAGATACCTGCACCAGGCCATGGGGACGAGGAGCCCGAGCGCCAGCAGGGTTCCGAGGATGCCGTAGCTCCAAATCCGCACATCGTGGCCGTGAGCGCTGAAGAGCACGTAGTAGGGATCGTAGCCTCGGAAGACGAGCTCTCCCGTGGCCCAGGTCGCCGCGAGGATGGTGGCCGTCACGGCCGTCCGAAGAAGGATCTTGAGCGCCGCGTCCACCCGGGGTGGTATGCGCCAGAGACCCTGAAACGTGGCTCGCTTGAACAGGCGCCGGCCCAAGCGCCCCGTCCATTCAAAGACCGCACCCAGGGGGCAGGCCCATCCGCAGAAGGCCTTCCGGGCGATCAGGGCGAGGCCCACCACGGCTACGAAGAGCGCCAGGTTCAGCTCCCCGGCGGCGCACGTGAACCGCTTGCGCGCCAGGAGGGCGTAGGCCGTCTCCAGCCCGCCGAAGGGGCAGTAGGTTTCCACCGAGGTTCGGGCCCATCCCATGGCGAAGCACACGCCCGCGATCGCCACGGCAATGGTCACCCCTGCTTGGAAGAGGAATCTCAAACGTCTCAAGCGCCACCCCCCCGGGGAGCGAAACGCGGGGCAACACCTCACCCCGCCATAGTCGGAGACTATCAGTCCGCCGGGCCGGCTGTCAAACGGCGAGGGCGAGAAGAAGGAACTCAGGCGGCCGCGGCCGCTCGCGCCGGGCGCTTGGCCATGGTGAAATCGCCAAGCATCACGGGCACGGCCACCTTGAGCATGAGCGTAAACACGAGAAACCCCAAGGCGAATATGCCGGAGGCCACGCCGACCTCCGTGAGGGAGGGCCTGTAGGTGTAGATCTCGCCCAGCGTGTCGGGCGTGAGGCCGGGAATGATGAGCCCCATCCCCTTCTCGATGTAGACGCTGGCGTAAATGAGCACGCACCCGATGTTCAGCGTCACCCAGTTCTTGCGGGTCTTGGGAACGAGGAAGAGCAGGAACGCCACAAGGCCGCACAGGACCGAAGCCCAGGCGAAAGGCACCAGCGTGTAATGGCCGCGCAATCCCAGATAGAGGTACCGGATGAAGACCACGTCATCGCTGTTCGTGTAGAACTCCTTGAACGCCTCCGCCGCCGTGAGAAACAGGTTGAACCCCATGGTGTAGGCCATGAGCTCGGCGATCTTGAAGATGGCCTCATCCTTGATCTCCAGGCGCGTCGTCTTGCGCAGGATCTGAAGGAGGATGAGCAGGATGGCCGGTCCCGAGCAAAAGGCCGAGGCGAGGAAGCGCGGCGCGAGGATGGCCGAGTTCCAGTAGGGCCTCGCGCCCAGGCCGTTGTAGAGGTAGGCCGTCACGGTATGGATGCTGACTGCCATGGGGATGGAGAGGAACACCAGGGGGTACACGAATCTCTTCACGTAGTGCCTGTCCGTGTAGGCGCAGTAGAGCAGGTAGGTGGCCACCACGTAGTTGAGGAGGAGGTAGCTGTTGAGCGCGATCACGTCCCAGGCCAGCAGGGAACTCGGGAAATTGAGCAGCCCCACAAGGGGCATGATGTGCCAGAACCGGTCGGGCCGGCCGATGTCCACGAGGACGAATCCGAGGCACATCACGAGCGCGCTGATGGCGAGGAGCTCGCCGAGGATGGCGATCTCCTTGATGGGTTTCCATTCGTAGACGTAGGCGGGGATGATCAGCATGATGGCCGCCGCGGCCACGCCCACGAGGAACGTGAAATTGCCGATGTAGAAGCCCCACGAGACCTGGTCCCGCATGTTCGTGTGGATGAGGCCGTCCTGGAACTGCCCCAGGTAGGCCACGATCCCCAGACCCATGAGGGCGAGGAGGAAGGCGACCCAGCCGTAGTAGGCCCGGGTTCCCACCACGACGAGCCTCAGGCTGTCGAGACAGAATCGCCTGAAATTGCGGATGGTCTCCATGGCCTAGACCCCGTAGAAGTAGAAAAACTTCGGTTGGGTGTTGAGCTCTTCCTTGAACAGGAAGACCCGCTTGTTCTCGATAACGTAGCGGATCTCGCTCCCCGGGTCCAGAAGGTTGCCGAACTTGCGCGACCCCGTGGGGCAGATCTCCACGCATGCCGGATAGCGCCCCTTGCGCGTGCGCTGGATGCAGAAAGTGCACTTCTCCACCACGCCCTTGGGCCGGGGCCTGTTGCCCAGGTACTCCGTGACGGGGTTGATCTCTTCGGGGGGGAGATGGGGCTCGCCCCAGTTGAATCGCCGGGCGCCGTAAGGGCACGCCGCCATGCAGTAGCGGCAGCCGATGCACCAGTTGTAGTCCACCACCGTGATGCCGTCCGGCTCCTGCCACGTGGCCTTCACCGGGCAGACCTTGACGCAGGGCGGGTTCTTGCACTGGTGGCACTGGACCGGCATGTAAAAGTGTCCCTCCTGCGGCACGAGGGGCGGGTCGTAGTAGGGGTCCGCGTGGAGGACGTTGACGCCTTCCGCTTTATCCATCTGCAAGACACGAATCCACTGGATCTGCGGGTCCCTGGACTGGTTGTTCTCTTTCACGCAGGCATAGACGCAGCGGCGGCAGCCGATGCAGCGGCTCAGGTCGAGGGCGTAGCCGAACACGACGCCGGGCATGGGCGGCGTGGCGGCCACGGTGACCTTTTTGCGGAACTTGGCGGTGTACTCTTTTTCAAGGCGCGCGATGATCTCCGCCAGCTCCTTTTTGTCCAGCTCTCGAAAGTTGCGCTGGAGGAATTCCTCCGTGGTCAGGTTCCCGCAGCCCGTGAGGGCCGCGGCCACCGCCGCGCAGCCCGCGGCCCGGATGAAGCGGCGGCGCGAGCCGGACTGCGGTTCTCCGCACGCCAAGGATGAGGCGGAGGTCTTGGGGGTGTCGCTCACGGGCGTCCTCCTTCCACGGCCACGATCTGATCGGGCGGCACGGGGGGCGGCAGGGGTTTGAGCGGCTTGAAGTGCGGCGAGTGCGGGTTGTGGCAGTTGACGCACAGGAGATACTGCTTCTGCCCGTTCCAGTAGCCCGTCCGCTTGCCGTGAACACCCACCTTCCAGTCCCTCAGCTTGTTCCCGTGGCACTGGCCGCAGAGGAGATAGGACTTGGAGAAATCGATCAGCTTCCCGTCCACGAGGTGAAGCTGGTCCCGGTGTTCGGCGCTGTGGCAGTCGAGGCACCACCGGTTCGGGCCGTGGTTGAGGACGATGTCATCGTGCATGTCCACGAGTTTCCGGGGGGTGGTGTTGAGCTTCACGGTCTTGCCATCGTGACACTGGGTGCAAGGGAATATCCCCTCCGAGAAGGGCGGCGGGGGCACCTGAATCTGATTCGGATCAACATCGCCCGGAGCTTCCTTCGCGCCCGCGACGGGCGCGGCCCCCGGAGGATCGGCGGCCCGGAGCGCAGGCGGCAGCATGATGAGGGCGGCGGCCATCGCCAAGCGAAGGCCCCCGTTCAGCCACCATCTTCGTTCCTCATCCCTGAGCACGGGGAACCTCCGCGCCGCGAGCCTTGTCCCAGGGCGGCAGGAGTTTGACCAACATGTAGAGGATCACGAAGGGCAGGATGAGGAGGATGATGGCCGGCAGGAGCCCTTCGCGCGTCCATAACCCCATCTTGTACGTGGTGTAGCCGAGCAGGCTTTTTGAAAAGAGCTGGCCTCCGATGACCACGTTCCACCGCATGGCGAAGATGCCCACGAGGGTGAGGAGGCCCGCGGCGCCGTAGATGGCCCGCCGCGCCTGTTCCGTCAGTTTTACCAGCTGGACCAAGGCCAGCAGGCCGATGGGCAGCAGCGTCCCCACGATGATCTGGAGGATGATCTGCGAGAAGTACAGCTTGGTGTGGACCATGAAATCCAGGGTCTTGAATGACTCGTCGGCCTCGTAGATGCGGTGGACCAGGTCCAGCATCTCCAGGGAGAAATCGATGATGAACGCATAGAGCAGGTAGCGAGCGATGGTGTCCAGGCAGGGCATGTCCACGGCGGCCCTGCGGTACCAGCTCACGAACTGGTACAGAAGCAGCACGAGGGCGATGCCCGAAACCATGGCGGAGAAAATGAACACCACGGGCATGAGGGCGGAGGACCACCACGGGTTGGCCTTCACGGACCCGAAGATGAACCCCACGTAACCGTGCAGCAGGATGGCCGAGGGGATGCCCACGATGGTGATGAACTTGCCCACCTTGTCGTCGATCCGCAAGGACCGTTCGCTGATGTTGTCGGAGCCCAGGGCCATGGCCCGGTAGAGCATGCGCTTCAGCCCCGTGGAGGCGCGCGCCATGAGGACGATGTCCTTCCGGAAGTCCAGCCAGATCTCCAGGACCAGCACGACCATGAGGTACCAGAGGTAGACGAAGCCGAACATGGCCATGGCCGAGGTGGTGTGGGGGGTCAGATACATCTCGAAGGAGCGTTCGGGGTGTCCCAGGTGGAGCTGGAGGGGGAGGGGCGCCACGATCATGAAAGCGAGGGCCGTGAGGAGCGCCAGGCGGTACGTGGGCTTCACGGCCTCCACGTTGAAGACCCGCTCCAGGGAGGCCAGGATGAAGGCCCCGGCCACGAGGCCCGTGATGAACGGGTAGAGGACGATGAGGATGCTCCACTGGAGCTGGAGTTCGTCCGGGTAGATGTAGCCTTGGACCGAGTGCAGCAGGCTCTCCATGGCGCCCTCCTAGCGGACCGACCCGTCCAGGCCGTTGTAGTAGGCTTTGGCCCCCGTGGCCATCTCGGGTTTCAGGACGTGGATCATGTGGTCTTTGAGGAAGTCGTGAATGGGGTCCTTGGGGTCCTTCAGGTCCCCGAGCTTGCGCGCGCCCATGGGGCAGACCTCGCAGCAGGCCGTGGTGAGGCCCTTCGTGATGCGGTGGTAGCAGAGGGAGCACTTGTCCACCGTTTCCGTGCGCGGGTCGATGTAGCGGCAGCCGTAAGGGCAGGCCTGCACGCAGTAGCGGCATCCGAGGCAGTAGGTCTTGTCCACGAGGACTACCCCGTCGGGGCTCTCGAAGGTGGCCCCCACGGGGCACACCTGAACGCACGGGCTGTGGGCGCAGTGGTTGCACATCTTGGGCACGAAGAAATTCTTGGAGCCGTCGCCCGCCTTGTATTTCTCCGGAAACCCGCCGTATCCCCCGTTGGGCGAATCCACCTCAGGGTGCCCGGGATCGTCGGGGTGGACGTGGTAGCGCTCCACCCACGTGCGGAAGCAGTCCGGCTCCAGAAGGACGCCGTTTTCCGTCTTGCACGCCCTCACGCAGTTGCCGCACCCGATGCACTTTCGGATGTCCATGGCCATGGCCCACCAGTGATCGAGCAGCTTGTAGGTGGGGGCTTTCTCGGGCTCGCCCGCGAGGACAAAGTCCCACGCCTGGGCCGCGGCCCCGGTCAGCACCAGGAGGAGGCCCGTCTGTTTCAGGAATTCCCGGCGATCGGCTTCCATGGGGTCCTCCTAGGAGATTTCCGGATGGTGGGGGTTGTGGCAGCTCGTGCAGGGTCCGCCGTCTCCGTGGTCCTTGGGATCGACCTGGGGGAAGCCCGCGGGTTTGGCCACGTTCTCCCTGTGGCAGACCAGGCAGATGGTTTTGACGTCGGGCAGCTTGGGCTTGAGGGCGGAGGGGTCGTCGGCGGACGCGTGAGCCTCCAGGGCCCCGTGGCACGCCTCGCAGCCGATCTGTTCATGCTTGCTGCCCTTTCGGGACGCGACGATATCGTCGTGGCAGTCGCCGCAGGCTTGGCGCCCCGCGAAAACGAGGGGGTGAGCCATGTTGTCCGCCAGCGCCCCCGTGCGGAAATGGCCGTAGGTGCCGAAATCCTTGGGCACCATCACGGCCCGCGCCACGAGAAAGACGGCCAGCGCCCCCGCGAAGAGGATCCCCATTCGCACCATGTGTTCCCGGTCCCTGAGCCACTCCCTCATGGATCGCCCTCCTCAACAGGATGGGATGAGACGCGTCCCCGGGTCTGAATGCTAGGCCTTTCCCTTGAAGTCGTGGCAGTCGCCGCAGAAGGTGGGCGCGTTGTGGTCTTTCTTGTCATCGTGGCACGCCAGGCACGTGTCGCGCGACGTGACCTTCCACACGTGGGGCTTGTGGCAGTCCGTGCAGGAGGCGTCCGGGTGGCCGCCCTTCTGGTGGAGGCCCGGAGGCTTGCCGTGGCAAGAGGCGCAGTCGGCGATGGGCAGTTTGACCCCCGGGGCGCTGTGGCACGTCAGGCAGTCGTCCATCATGGGGGCTTTCGCGTCCAGTTTGTGGCACCCGGCACACTCCAGCGGAGGGCGGTACCCCGCCGAATGGCAGCGCGTGCATAGGATCTGGGCGTGCTTGCCCTGGAGGGGCATGGGGTGCCAATTCTCATTGCTGGTGGGCACGGCGGCGCCCAGAGGTCCCAGGGGGCCGCGCTGGGGCAGGGTGTGGCAGGTGGTGCATTCCCTGCTGAGGACCTTGCCGTCCTTGGAGACGTGGTTGCCGTCGTGGCAGCGGAAGCACCCCGGCCAGTCGCGGTGGCCGATGTTCATGGCGTAGGTCTTCCAGTTCACGTTCATGTCCGGGAAGACGCTGTGGTCATAAATGTCGCACGCCACCTGCACGGCTTCGTCCACGTCGGCCTTGCGGGTCTTCATGACCTCGGGATACTTCTCCGCGTAGAAGGCGTTCACGGCCTTGGCGATGCCCTCGCGGGCCTCGGGGCGGGTCTTGTAGTCCTTCACAAGCGTGTCCACGAGGAGTTTCTTGATCCACGGGAGATCCCGGGGGATGACCCGGCCGGCCAAGGCGTCGTCCACCGCCGAGTCAGGAGCGGGGAAGATGTGGGAGGGCCGGTTGTGGCAGTCCATGCAGTCCATCACGTGGCGCGGCATGGCGGCGAGCTGTTCGGGGGTGGGCGGGTGGGTCTTGTCTTCGTACACGGTGACCTTGCCGTTGTGGTCCTTCACCTGGACCCATGGGATCGTCTGGTAGTGGACGTCCTCGGGGGCGAAGGTGACGGTGTTGTTGATGATCATGTGCCAGTGGATGCCCGCGCTGAGACCCAGCTTGGGGCTGCCGCCGCCGGTCTTGACCACGAGGCTGATCTGTTCGGGTGTGTTGGCCTCGTCATACCGGAAGTGCGGGATCTGCATGAGCTGGGCGCCGAAGAACTTTCGGGGCCAGTGGCACTCCTCGCACGTCTCGCGGGCCGGGCGCAGATTTTTCACGGGGGTGGGGATGGGCCGCTCGTAACTGTTCGTCAGGACGGCCCACACCTGGTAGGCGCCCGAGATCTTGGACTTGACGTACCACTCGGCTCCCGATCCCACGTGGCAGTCCACGCAGCGCACCCGGGCGTGAGGAGAGTTGAGGTAGGCCGTGTACTCGGGCTGCATCACCGTGTGGCAGATCCGGCCACAGAAGGTGACCGATTCCGTGAAGACGAAGGCGTTGAAGCCCACGAAGGCCATGAGAATGGCGAGGAGGGAGCCGCCCACGAGCACGATGCCGAACCACTTGCGCTGGGCCGGGTCGTTCAGGTCCAGCCGGGGGAAGGGGAGGGCTTCGGTGGTATGGGCTTTCCGCCTTCGCAGGCTTTCCCGGCGCATGCCGTAAAGGGCAAGCACCACGCCCATAGAGAGGAAGGCGGGGAACACCATGTAGGTGAAAATGCCCAGGTAGGGGGTCGGCTGTTTGATGCCGAAGCCCCACAGGATGGTGGCGAGGATCAGGAGGGCATTGAAGGCAATGATGAGAAATCCGAAGTAACTCAGCGTATTGCGATATAGCTCTTTTCCCCTCTCTGACACGATGCGGCCCTCCTAGCCTATGGTTCCCCGGTCTTCCCCCCCCATTGTGCTTGCAGGAACCACTTTACCGGAGGGCGGCGCGATTGAAAAGGGGGAATCGGCTCTCCGGCGCCGGGGCCGAGTTCCGCCAGGGGCTGAAAACTGGGTGATATGGCACCAACGAGCCGGGGATCGGCTCTCGCCAGCTGCGACTAACCCCTTGTGGTTTGGACTTTTTACGCGTGAATACTCGAATCCTGCTGCGCGGTCAGGACCCGCATCGCCCCCTCATCAAGCGGGGTATATGCCCCTGAGCGCTTCAGGGAGACTCGATGTTTGGAGGCACCCGAGCGAGGGGCTCGCCGAAATCAGGGCTGAGCGCCTTCGGAGATCCAGGCCTTGATGGTGTCCATGTCCTGCTGGTTCAGGTGCCCGGCGAAAAAGAAGCCTTTGGGCATGCCGCTCCCTTTGGGGGCTCGGTGCTCCAGCTTGAGCCAGAGATACGAAGCCTCGGGGTCCCCCGGCTTGACCCGCAGCATGCCGGGCACCTCCGTGGAGGGCACGTTCACGAGGGCGGCGTAAGCGTTGCCGTAGCTCAGATTGAGTTTGGCCTTCTGGTCTTTCATGCCGTGGCACTTGGTGCACTTCCGGTCGAAGATGGGCTGAACGGCGGAAGAGAAGGAACTTCCGCTGGTCTGAGCCAGGGATGCGGCAACGCTCAGGGCAAAACCCGCCCATGCCAGGACGACGACCCGGTTCCTCATGTCTGCCTCCTCATGAACCTGACAACATCATTTGAGGCGCATTCATGCCGCGCGGGGCAGGGAATGGGAGCTTCAGCCGGGGGGTTAACAGGCTGTTGAGAAACTCCCGTGGGTCGCGTTGCCAGCGCCACGGGCCCGGATGCAAGGCGCCGCGACGCCGTCGATGCCTTGCACATCGTCTAGGAGCGGCAACACAGCAGGCGGGCCCGTGCCGCGGGGCGAGAGGGGCCATGGATACGAGGATTGAAGGTATTCTCAGATACCACGAGAGGACCAAGCACCACCAGACGCGCTACGCGCCCGGACCGGCGGGCCTGGACTGGCCCAATCAGCCCGATCCCTTCAGGGTCTACGAGGGCGCCCCGCGCCACGAGTGGCGGCTGGGGGCCGGTGCGCTCGGGACTGCCTACGCCGATCTGAAGCGGCCGGGATCGGTACCGCCGCGGCCCCTCACGGGAGACAATCTGGGCATCCTCTTTGAGATGTCCTTGGGCCTTTCGGCGTGGAAATCCGTAGGGGCTGTTTCCTGGGCCCTGCGCTGCAACCCGTCCAGCGGCAACCTCCATCCCACGGAGGGCTACCTCGTCTGCCCCTCCGTTCCCGGCCTGGACCGGGGCGTCTACCACTACCTTCCCAGGGAGCACGCCATCGAGCGCCGCGCCCAGCCAGGGGAAAGATGGGACGAGGCGTTCTCACCCGGCGGCGTGATCGTGGGCCTCTCGTCCATCCCCTGGCGCGAGGCCTGGAAATACGGCGAACGGGCCTACCGGTACTGCCAGCACGACGCGGGGCATGCCCTGGCCTCCCTCAGGTACGCCGCGGCAGCCCTGGGCTGGGAGGCGTCCCTCTTGGAGGCGTGGGCCGACGCCGACGTGGCGTCCCTCCTTGGATTGGACCAGGACGGACCCGCGGCGGAGGAGCGGGAGGTACCGGAACTGCTGATCCGGGTGGGCCCCGAGCCCGGTTCTCCCGAACCCGCCCGCCTCCTGGAGGCGCTTCGGGATACACCCTGGGCCGGGCGCTCCAACAGGCTGAGCGCCCGGCCCGTGCATTGGCTCGCCATCGATGAGGCGGAGCGTGCCATCCGGAAGCCGAGGACGCGGCTCCGGCCAGAGGATCCCATCCCTCCGCTGCCGCCCTTGGTTGGACCGGTGCCCGGTCCCCTTGCGGCGGACCTCTTCAGGGAGCGGCGAAGTGCCGTAGCCTACGACGGAACCACCGCCATGCCGGCGGCGGCCTTTTTCTCCATTCTCGACGCCCTCCTTCCCCGGCCGCGGGTTCCACCTTTCGACGCCTTACCCTGGCCGCCCCGCCTCCACGTCTTGGCGTTTGTCCACCGCGTGGAGGGTCTGGCCGCAGGTCTTTATCTTCTGGCGCGCACCGCGGAAGGGGAGGACGTGCTTCGGGAAGCCGTCGGGCCGGGCTGGGAATGGGCCAGCCTCCCGGGGTGTCCCTCCCACCTCAGGATCTGGCGCCTCCTGGCAGAGGACGTGACCCGCGTGGCGCGCCTCATCTCCTGCCATCAGGACATCGCGGCCGATTCGTGCTTCTCCCTCGCCATGCTCGCCGAGTTCGAGGCGGCCTTCGTGGAGGGGCCGTGGGCCTACCGAACCCTGTTCTGGGAAGCGGGAGCCATGGGCCAGTCCCTCTACTTGGAGGCGGAGGCGTGGGGATTTCGGGGCACGGGCATCGGCTGCTATTTCGACGAGGAGGTCCACCGGCTCCTGGGGCTGAGAGGCGACGTCCTTCAAGACCTCTACCACTTCACCGTAGGCGGGCCCCTCGAAGACGACCGCCTCACGACTCTGCCTCCCTACGGCCACCTCCAGCGGTGAAACCTCCTTGCCGGCGGGACTTCCCTCCGATACAATGCACCTTCGCGAGGTCCCGAGCGGAGGGGCAATGGATCGGGAAACCCGTCGGCTCACCATGATCTCGGCCTCCATCCGCCCATGATCCGCCTGTATAACGTGGACAAGACTTACTCCGGCGGCCACCAC
>JAKAKG010000215.1 GCA_021813555.1 Acidobacteriota bacterium | reverse complement strand
CTGGGCTCGGCGAAGCAGAATGAAGGTCGGAGGCCAAGCTGGGAGGCGGGGGCGGTGCTCGGGGTCCTTTTCTACTTCTCGTTACGTCTGATAAGATATATTATGTACAATACACTGGATCGGGACCCCAATTGGGCGCAGATCCGGCCCAAAACCCAGTGTTGAGAGTTGAATGTTGAGAGATGAGGATAGATCGCCAGCCTGGCCTACTACTCCCCTATCAACGTTGAGTGTTGAGAGTTGAGTGTTGAGAGATAGGGGTGGATACCCGGAGAATTAGGCTGACGTCGAGACGAGGGAACTTCTCTCTCAACCAAACTCTAAACTTTCAACTCTCAACATCCTCATCCATAAGCTGAATCATGGCGTCGCGAAGGTTGCGAATCCCACGGTTCAGTTGAGGCAATGATGTGGCGAGCGTATAGCCGGGCGTCAGCAGGCGCCAGTTATCCCTGTCCACGAGGACGTCCTCCGGTCCCAGATCGAAGCAGCCCCGGTCTCCCGGCCAAGGGCCGAAGAGGGCCGTCAAAAGAAACTCCGACAAGGAAATGGCCGCGAGAACGGCACCGGCCTTGTGGCACCCCTCTAGAAACTCCTTGATGGCAGGAAGGACTCCGGGCTCTTCCTTAGGATTAAAGTTCTGCATCAGGCTTTTGACTGGACCCTGGCCTCCTGGAAGGATTAAACCATCTAGCAGCTTCGGCGAAAGCTCCTCGATAGTCCAGAGCTTCCCCCGCACGAGCCGGGCCGATTCCAACATCATCCTGCGGGACTCCCCGTCCACTTCCTGGCCCGTGGTGGGATCGACCACATGGAACTGAAGCGCATCATGGACGAGGGGAACCACCTCAATCCCCGCCTCCTGAAAGGCGAGCATAGCGAGCACCGATTCGTGGGGGTCCGATCCGTCGTAGGCCCCGCAACCCGTGAGGAGGATGCCGACGCGCCGCTTCAAGGGCACGTCTCCAGGGCCTCCGTGGCGGCCGGAATCACCAGGGCGATGGCCTCGTCAAGCCTCCGGTCAAGGCGGACCCCGGCGGCATGCGGATGGCCTCCCCCACCCCACTGGGACACGAACTGATCGATGGCGAAGTCACCCCGCGAACGGCATGAGACCTTGGTCATGCCCGTGTCGAGCTCCTTGAAGTAGAACCCCGCCACCACACCGTCCACCTGAAGGGTGAAGTTCACCATGTCGTCCGCGTCTTCCCAGCGGGCGCCCTCCCGGTCCAGCATGGCCCGGTCGATGCGCATCCATGCCACTTTCCCGCCCGGCGAGAGCTTCAAGGTGGAAAGGACTTGCCCCGTAAGCCTGAGACGGACGGGCGGCTGGCGCTCGAAAATTTCCGTGTAAAGCCGCTGGGGATCGACCCCCGCTTCGAGGAGACGGGCGGCGAGCAGGTGCGTGTGGGGGCTCGTGCCGGGGTAGCGGAAGCCTCCCGTATCCGTGTAGATGGCCACGTAGATGGGTTCGGCGATGGGGAGGCTCAAGGGGATGTGGAGCGCATCCAGGAGGCGGGCCGTCACTTCTCCCGTGGCGCAGGCCTCCGTGTCTACGATGTACTGAACTCCGGGAGTCTTGTCCAGCCTGTGGTGATCCACGACCACGATGCCCTCGCCGTGGGGCGTGAGGGGAAGAACCGCGCCGAGGCGCTCGAAGGCGCCCATGTCCAGAACCACCGTGAGGGCTCCCTCGAATTTGGCCCTGGGATTCTTGATGTCGTTGGGCGTGAGGATTTCGTCGGGGCGGCTCAAGAGAAACTTGTAGTTGGCGGGAACGGGAGTGGGATTGATGAGGGCTACCTCACACCCCAGGCTGCGCAACCCTCTCGCCAGGGCCAACTGGCTGCCGATGCCGTCTCCGTCCGAGGACATGTGAGTGGTCAGGACGAACTTGCGGTGGGAACGGAAGAGATCGAGGTGGCGATCCGAAAGCTCCATCGGGACTCCTAATCTTGGAACTTTACCGGAGCGGCCAGCGCAAAGCAAGGAAACCCGCCGTGATATACTCAAACAGCGAGGCCGCCGGTGCTGAAATACTACCGCCACCAATTCAACTTCATCTGCGCTCTGGCCGACTTGGCCTCCCTGGCCGCCGCTTTCCTCGCCGCGTTCCTCTTTAGAAAAGACGTGGTGCCCCTCCTGTCGTCCCAACTGGCCAAGCGCCCCATGTTCGGAATGGACTACTACTTCCCCGTCTTTCTGCTGACGGCCATCGTCGTGGTGGGAACCCTCTTCGGCACCGCCTCCTACCGGCAGAACCCGGGCGTACCCTTGAGCGCCACCTTCTTCAGAACCGCCAAGGCCGTTGTCATCGCCCTGCTCCTGACCCTCGCCCTGGCCTATCTCCTCAAGATGACCTTCCTCAGCCGAGGCTTTCTCCTCGCCTTCCTTCTGCTCTTTTTGATCCTCTCCACGGTAACCAGGCACGCCGCCGCCCTCTGGTTCAGGCGCTCGGCCCTTCGGGGGAAGGGATCACGCGTTCTGCTTCTGGCGGGTGCTGGAGCCTCGGGCCGCCAGGTGGCCCAAAGGATCCTCGACAACCCCGAACTCGGATTGAAGCTCCGCGGGTTCCTCTGTCTCGGCGACGAATCCGAGGCGGACATGGAAACCATGGCGCACATGGGCCTTGAGTGCCTCGGCCCGGTTCAGAGCCTCCCCGAGCTGCTCAGCCGGGAGGTGACCGACGGCGTGGTATTCGCGGGAGAGACCCGCACCCTGGCTGGGCTGGAGGAGCTCTTTCTCATCTGCGAGGATCTGGGAGTAGACAGCCTCATGGCCGCCAACCTCTTTCCCCACCTGGTGGCGCAGGTGGAGCTGGAGCGCCTGGAAGACCTTCCCCTGCTCCGGTTCACCACGGTTCCCCACAACCATTTCGCGCTCTTTCTGAAGCGCGGTCTCGATGTGGCGGCCTCATCCCTCGGGCTCGTGGTCCTTTCTCCCCTCTTCGGCCTCGTCGCCGTTCTGGTGAAGGCCGCTGACGAAGGCCCCGTCTTTTTCGCCCAAGAGCGAATGGGACTGAACGGACGGCGATTCAAATGCTATAAGTTCAGGACCATGGTGGCGGATGCGGAAGAACGCCTCGATGAAGTCCAGCACCTCAACGAGGTGGACGGTCCCGTGTTCAAGATCAAGCACGACCCCAGGATCACCAGGGTGGGCGCCGTCTTGAGAAAGACATCCATGGACGAGCTACCCCAGCTCTGGAACGTCCTTCGCGGGGACATGTCCCTCGTGGGCCCCCGGCCCCCCATTCCATCCGAAGTGACCAAGTACGAGCGCTGGCAGCGCCGCCGCCTCTCCATGCGGCCCGGCATCACGTGCCTGTGGCAGATCTCCGGGAGGAGCAACATAGACTTCGACCGCTGGATGCGCCTGGACCTGGCCTACATCGATAACTGGTCCCTCACCCTCGACCTCGTCATCCTCCTCAAGACCATACCCGCCGTCCTCACCGCCCGGGGGGCCGCCTGATCCCTTCGCCGTGTGCCTGCGTAGGGTGGGCATCGTCCTTTTGATACCCACCTTTTTGTTCTTTGCTGCCGGTTCAACCCCCGCGCCGCTGGGGCTCCACGGTATCGGTGGGTAACGCGGCTCGCCGGCCTTCGGCCGTCTCGCCGCTTTTACCCACCCTCTTATGAGGGTGGCGTGTCAAGGGGCGCGTTTGTCCTTTTCCTTCGTGCGCCAGTAGCAGGGGCTGTGGGGCCTGTGGAAAACGCGGAGCG
>JAKAKG010000154.1 GCA_021813555.1 Acidobacteriota bacterium | reverse complement strand
CGCCGCCATGGCGCGGGAGAAGTCGGGGTTGGAAAGAAGCTCCTGAAAGGCTCCGGCGGCGCTTTCCAGCAGGGTGTCGCGCCTTTGCAGCTCCTCCTCGGAGCGCTTCCGCTCCGTGATGTCGGCCACCGCCACAAGCGCCGCGGGATGGCCCTCATACTCCGTGAGGGCACCGAGTGCCTCGATCCAGCGGGGTGTGCCATCGCTCCGCGTGATCTGGTACTGCCTTCGGGAGTGCACCGAGTCTTCCACCACGCGAGCCAGGTGCTCCACAACGCTCGGCTGATCTTCCGGTTTGAAGTGCTTCAGAAAGTCGATTTGGGCCAAATCCGCCATTTCTGCGTACCCAAACATCTGGAGGATGGCCGGGTTGGCGGCCAGTATGCGCGGGGCGGCCAAGTCGACCACCACGATCCCTTCCATGACGTTGTCGAAGATGGTTCTGAACTTCTGCTCGCTCGCCCTCAGGGCTGCCTCGGCGCGCTTCCTGCCGCTCACGTCCCGGGCCGAGCATATGATCACCCTCCCCATGTTGAGAAGGGTGAAGGACGCCTCCAGTTGAAACATCCGTCCGCTTTTTAGCAGGCCCCGCAGTTCGCCGGACCAGTACCCCAGCCGCTTGAGCTGAGGCAGAATCGCGTTGTCGAACTTGGCCAAATCTTCGGGCGGATAGAGCTCTCTCCAGTTCTTGCCCGCCAATTCCACGGGAGCGTCGTAGCCGTGTAGGTGGGCGAAGGCCGGGTTGATGAACAGGCAGGCACCTTCGGGGGCCAGGAGGGCCAGACCGTCAATGCTCGAGTCCATGGCCTTGTAGAGGGTCGTCAGTTCGTCTTCGGCACTCTTGCGATCGGTGATGTCCACCCGGCTGAGGACGGCGCCCGAGAGCTTGCCCGAAACGATCAGCGGCGTAGCGGTGAGGTGATACCAGCGCGCTCGAATGGGGTTGGGGCGAGGGTATTCCATGGAGAATTCCCGGCGCCGTCCTTCGATGACCGCGCGGACGCCCTCCAATTCCCTGGCTCCATGCGGGTTCCCCGCCTGCCGAAGGTTTTCCAGCGCCGAGAGGTAATTGGCACCCACCTCGAAGCCAATGCTGGAGCCGCTGGTTCCGGCCTCAAGGTCCCAAGCGCTGTTGACCACGCGAATCACGCCGCGCCTATCCAGCAGGCAAATCTGGGTGGGCTGGGAGTCGAGGGTGGCCCGCGTCATGGCCAGGGCCTGCTCTCGATCCGTGACATCGCGGACCAAGCCCCTGAACCCGGCGGGCGTTCCCTCGCCGCTGCCTTCGAGGAGGGCGGCGGAAACATCGAGGTGGCGAACCCGCCCGTCGGACAGGGCCACGGAGCACGTCACGGACTGAGCGCCGTTGCCCGTCAGGAAGACGCGATCGAACGCCTGCCGCACCGAGTCATGCTCGTCCGGTGATAGAAGGGCCGTGGCTTCCTGGCCCAGAAGTGCCGAAGGTGGTTGCTGCAATGTGGTGGCCAGGACCTCGCTCACGAAGGTGAACCGCCCCTTGAGGTCCGTCTCGAAGTAGCCTTCGCCCAAGGCGGCCATGGCCGCGTCCATGTCCCGTCTTGTTTCTGGACAGGGTTGGTCCCGCCGCGCCTCGGCCCCTCCGCCGTTGCCGCCATCCCTTTCAGTCTTGGGACGGCCCGTCCGCTCCGTGCTGCTGGCCAACTCTATAGACTCCTTCCGCGGGCCCTTCGCGGTCGATGATCGGCTATGCCTCGCGATGCCAGCCCACGCGATGATAGTGACCAGCTGAGTATATCATGAGTTCGGGAAGACGCTCAGAAAAAAGGACGGCCGGGCCATGGCCCGGCCTGTCTTTCCCCCTCCAGGCCTCCACGGGCCTGGTACAAAGCGATGGAACCCGAGCATCCCACCGGCCATCTGGCCGAGGCGCCTTTCGCCCAGCCTAAGGTGGCCTAGGCCCCCGCTTTCATGGCCTTGACGGCCTGGGTGAACAGGGGCACCACCTCGAAGAGATCACCCACGATGCCGTAGGTGGCTACTTTGAAAATGGGAGCTTCGGGGTCCTTGTTGATGGCCACGATGACCTTGGAGCTGGACATGCCCGCCAGGTGCTGTATGGCGCCACTGATACCGCAGGCGATATAGAGGCCCGGGCTGACCACCTTGCCCGTCTGCCCCACCTGATGGCTGTGGGAGATCCAGCCCGCGTCCACGGCCGCGCGGGATGCTCCCACGGCGCCGCCCATTTCGCGGGCCAGATCCTCCAGGATCTTATAGTTTTCCGGCCCCTTCATGCCGCGGCCGCCGGAAACGATGACGTTGGCCTCCGCCACGTCCAGGAGTTCACCCTGGGCGGTGACGATCTTCTCCACCACGGCCTTGATGTCGCCGGGCACCACGCCGTGGTCCAGGCTCACCACTTCGCCGGCCTTGGGGCTGTCTTTTACGGGGAAGACATTGGGGCGCAGGGTGAGGCCAAAGGGCTTGCCGCTCTGGGGCGCCAAGGTCGCGAAGGCCTTTCCTGCATAAATCGGGCGGCGGAAAAGAACTCCTCCCTCCGTGACGATGCCCGTCACGTCCGACAGGAGCCCGATCCCCAAACGCGCCGTCACCTTAGGAGCCAGGTCTTTGCCCATGGCGGTGGCCGAGAACAGGAGCGCCTCGGCGCCGAATACTTGGGCGGCCTTGCCTACGGCCAGACCGTATGCGTCGTTGCTGTACTGGGCGAAGAGCGCATCGTCGCCCACGAAGACCTTCTCCGCACCAGCCTTGCCCAGTGCCTCGGCGAGGCCCGCCACGCCCTGGCCCAGAACCACCGCGGCGGCCGACCCGCCCGTGGCATCGGCCAAATCGCGGCCCACGGACATGGCTTCGAGGGAGGCCTTCTTCAGTTTGCCGTCGCGCTGCTCGGCGAATACGAGAACTTTCATGGTATTCTCCCTTGGGTGGTCATTTTCCAAAAGCTGGGAGCGGGAAGCTGGGAGCCCCAAGCCGAGGGGACTTTCACATTCCCCCCATCTTCGCGTTTTTCACTCCTCACTCCTCACTCCTCACTTTATCCCTATATCGCCTTGGCCTCGTCATGGAGGAGCTTCACGAGTTCCTTCACCTGGTCCGGAATCTCACCGCTGAGGATCTTGCCCGCGGGGCGCGGAGGCGGAAGCTCCATCTTTTTGAGTTGGAAAGAGGGAGCGAGGGTGGCCGGATCGAGGCCCAGGTCCGCGGCCTTCCACGCGGTGATCTCTTTCTTTTTGGCGGCCATGATGCCTTTGAGGGAAGGATAGCGCGGCTCGTTAAGGCCCTTCTGGCAGGAGATGACGCAGGGGAGGGAGGCCTTGACCACTTCCGTGCCGCCTTCGATCTCCCTCTTGAGCATGAGCGAGGTGCCCTCCAGGTCCATCCCCGTGACCACGGTCACGACCGGAATGCCCATGAGCTGGCCCAGAAGGCTGCCCACTTGCTGGTTGTCGCCTCCCACGCCGTGCTTGCCGGAGAGGATGAGATCGCAGGGGAGCTTGGCGGCGGCCGCCGCAAGGATGCGGGCCGTGGACCATGGATCGGCGTCTTCGAAGGCGGGATCACTGCAGAGGACGGCCTTGTCGGCGCCCATGGCCAGGGCCTGCCGCAAGCTCTTCGTGGCGTCGTCGCCCCCCACCGTGATCACCGTCACTTCGCCGCCGAGCTTTTCCTTCAGTTGAAGGCCCTGCTCTACGGCGTACTCGTCGTAAGGGTTCACGACCCAGTTGGCCTCCCCCAGATCGAGGTGGAGGCCGTCTGCGGCGACCTTGACCCTCGTCTCCGTGTCGGGAACATGTTTGACACAGACCAATACGTTCATGCGCGCCTCCTCTGAGGATTCCATTCTAACCGAGAGGCGCGCCGGAGCGCAAGTGACCATTCACTTCCTCTGGGAGGGAGGGGGGAGGGCAATGGGCAATAGGCAGCAGGCAGTAGGCAATGGGCAGGGCGGTGGGCAGTAGAAAGATGGAGGTTTGTTGTTTGCGTGTGGCGAGGGTTTGTTACTTTATTACCTTTTACTTTTCACTTTTCACTTTTTACTTTTCACTTCATACCTTCCCCGCCTACTCCTCGTACCGCGCGAGGGCGACGCAGGCGTTCGTGCCCCCGAAGCCGAAGGAGTTGGAGAGGGCTACCCGGATGGGGAGGGGCCTGGCGCGGTTGGCCACATAGTCCAGATCGCACTCGGGGTCGGGCACGTCCAGATTGATGGTGGGCGGAGCCACCTGGTCCCGGATGGCCAGGATCGTGAGGACCGCTTCCAGGCCGCCCGCGGCGCCGAGGAGGTGGCCGCTCATGCTCTTGGTGGACGAGACGCACACCCTGCCGGCATGTTCGCCGAACACCCGCTTCACGGCGATGGTCTCGACCTTGTCGCCCACCGTCGTGGAGGTACCATGGGCGTTGATGTACTGGATGTCCGACGGCTGCAGCCCCGCGTCCCTGATGGCATTGGCCATGACCCGCGCGGGGCCGTCACCGTCTTCGGACGGGGCGCTGATGTGATAGGCGTCGCCGCTCACGCCGTAGCCTATGAGTTCGGCCAAGATGGTCGCCCCCCTGGCCTTGGCGCATTCCAGCTCCTCCAGCACCAGAACGCCGCTCCCCTCGCCCATGACGAAGCCATCTCGGCCCGCGTCGTAAGGGCGCGAAGCCTTTTCGGGCTCGTCGTTGCGCGTGGAGAGCGCCCGCATGGCCGCGAAACCTCCCACGGCGAGGGGGCTCACGGCGGCTTCCGCGCCGCCGCAGATCATGGCGTCCGCGTCACCCCGCTGGATGTACCTCATGGATTCGCCGATGGCGTGCGACGCCGTGGAGCAGGCCGTCACGGTGGCGATGTTGGGTCCCTTGGCGCCGTATCGGATGGAGATCTGCCCGCTGGCCATGTTGATGATCATGCCCGGGATGAAGAAGGGACTGATGCGCCCCGGGCCCCTCTCCAGGAGGATCTTATGCTGCTCCTCCAAGGTGGAGAGGCCTCCGATGCCGCTGCCCACGGCCACTCCCACCCGTTCGGCATTGCCGGGGGTCACGGCCAGCCCGCTCATCTGCATGGCCTCCTGAGCGGCGGCGCAGGCGAACTGGATGAAGCGGTCCATCTTCTTGACGTCCTTCTTGTCCATGTAGGCAAGGGGGTCGAATCCCCTCACTTCCCCGGCGATGCGCGCGGGGAAGGCGGCGGCGTCAAAAAGGGTGATGGGCCCGATGCCGCTCTCTCCCTTGAGCACGCGCTGCCACGACCCTTCGGCCGTGAGCGCGAGGGGGGAGACCAGCCCCAGGCCGGTGACGACGACACGGCGCGTCAAAGGGGGCTCCTGCCTACTTGTTGTCTACGTGGGCCTTGATGTAGTCGATGGCCGCCTGGACCGTCTGAATCTTCTCGGCCTCGTCGTCGGAGATCTCGATGCCGAACTCCTCCTCCAGGGCCATGATCAGTTCCACCGTATCCAGAGAATCCGCGCCCAGATCGTTGATGAAGGAAGCCTCGGGCTTCACTTGGGCCTCGTCCACGCTGAGCTGGTCCGCGATGATACTCTTAACTTTCTCTTCGATATTCATTCCGAACATCCTCCTCAGGAACGCGACGAAGGGCGGATTTTACCCGATTTTGCCCGGAAACGCAAGAGCCCTATCTACTTAGGACGGAAGCAGGGAGCTGGGAGCGGGGAGCAGAGATCGGGCGGGCCGGGCCTTTCACCGGTGCGCCCCACGTTCTTCCTCCTGCCGATTTGGTCTATCATATTGGAGGGAGGCCAGCCCATGGGCCAGCGCATCGCGGTGGTGGAGGACGAGCGGGACATTCTGGAGACCCTGTGCCTGTCTCTGGAGCGGGAAGGCTACGAACCGGCGGGGTTTGAAGACGGGGCGGCGGCCCTCCTGGCCTTCCGGGACCGGGTTCCCGAGCTCGTGATCCTGGATTGGATGCTCCCGGGCATGTCGGGGCTGGACCTGTGCCGCATTTTAAGGGGTGACCAGCGATTTTCCCGGACCGCGATCCTCATGCTCACGGCCCGTGGCACGGAGATGGACGCCGTGGCAGGCCTGAACGCGGGGGCCGACGATTATGTGGTGAAGCCCTTCAGAACGAGGGAGTTGATGGCCCGCGTGAAGGCCCTCCTGCGCCGCTCTACCCAGGCCGGGGACCAGCAGAGCCTCAAGCGGCTGGGCACCCTGTGGCTGGACACGGCCACCTACCGAGCCGGCACGGGGGACACGGTGTTCGACCTCACCCCCACGGAGTTTCGTCTGCTGGAGCTCCTGATCCGCCATCCCGGCCGCGTCTACACCCGGGGGCAGATCCTCACGGGTCTGTGGCCCGACGACCGCGCCGTGGAAGACCGCGCCGTGGACGTCCACATCGCCCGCCTGCGTGAGAAAATGGGCCGCGACGACCAGTGGGTCGAGACCGTGCGGGGCGTGGGCTACCGGATGAAATCCGAATGACGCGGCGGGCGTCCACCCCTCGAAGGGTGTCCGTGAATCCCCTCCTTACCCGGGACGATGCTTCACCATGAGCCTGCTCCCCAAGTTCACCCTCCTCTCCGCCGCCAGCGCCCTGCTCTTTTGGTGGGGAGGCGGCCTGGACGGAGCCGGCGCCTGGGCGGTGCGCCTTTTGGTCGTGCTGGCCTCGGCCCTCCTCGCCGTACGATGGTGCCTCAGCCCCTGGCGTGACATGGAGCGGGCCGTCCGGCGAGTACTGGGCGGGGACTTCACGGCGCGCATGGACGACGTTTCGGGAGGATACCTCGCGGGCCCCGCCCGCGCGTTCAACGACATGGCCGAGCACCTGTCGCTCTCCCAGAACCTTAGCCGCGAGCGCGAGGAGAGAGTCAATGCGGTCCTCGCCGCCTCCGACCGCGCCATCCTCCTCATCGGCCGGGACGGAACCGTTTCCCTCTCCAGCCCCGTCACCAGCCTGCTCTTCCCCAGGTTCCGTCCAGAGGCCGGCGTGGCCAGCCTGGCCCTTCCAGGTCTGGCCCCCTTCATGGACGAGGTGTTCTCCGACGGAGCATCGCGGACCCGAATGCTTGAAGAGGGCGAGCGGGGTATGGGGAGGGTCTTCACGGCCCGCGCCACACCCGTGGAGGAGGGCGGCCTGGTTCTCTACCTGAGCGAGATTACGGAGGAGCACAAGCTGGAGCGCGTCAAGGCCGATCTGGTGGCCAACGTCTCCCACGAGCTGCGGACACCGCTCACCGCCATGCTGGGCCTGGCCGAAACTCTCAACGATCCGGCTCTGGCCCCCGAGAAGCGGGCCCATTTCCAAGACCGGCTGGAGTTCCAGATCCACCGCATGCAGGCCCTGGTGGACGACCTCCTCTCCCTCTCGCGCCTGGAATCGGGCCAGGCCTCTGTACGCACCGAGAAAGTGATGCTGGCGGGGCTCATCGGGGATCTCATCAGAGAGCTCCAATCCATGGCGGCGTCGGCCTCCATCACCCTGGAACCGGACTGCTCCGAGGATCTGGCCCTCACGACGGACCGCCTGCTCTTGGAGATGGCCCTGCGCAACCTCGCCGAGAACGGCATCCGGTACAACAAACCCGGCGGCCGGGTGATCCTCAAGGCGCGCGAAGAAGGCGGCACGCTGGTGATCCAAGTGCGGGACACGGGTGAGGGCATTCCCAGTGCCCACCTGCCCCGAATCTTCGAGCGCTTTTACCGGGTGGACCCGCACCGCTCCCGGGAAAAAGGCGGCACGGGGCTGGGCTTGGCCATCGCCAAGCACGCCGTTAACAACATCGGAGGCAGCCTCTCGGTGGAAAGCACCGTGGGGGTCGGCAGTGTTTTTACCGTGAGGGTACGCCTGGGAAAGGGCGAGCCGGCGGCCGGGGGATCGGGAGGCGCGAAGGCCACGTGAGCGTGTTGCCGAAGGGGTTCTGGGGCGAACACGGGGCTTGGGCCATGGTCCTCACCAGCCTGGGCGCGGGGCTGGCCGCCGCGTGGCCCGCCACCTTCGTGCCGTGGCTCCTCCTGCCCTGTGTCGTGCTCCTGACGGGAGCCAAGGGCATGGCTCAGCGGGCCCGCAGAAGCGGCTCGGGGTATGGCCCGCCGGCCTTCGTGGCCTCGGCGGGCGGCATGTGCGCGCTTCCCTCGGTTCTGGCCGCGCCGATCCCGTTCGTTATCGCCGCCCTTCTGCTGGCCCCGTTCGCATGGCTCTATGTCCTTCACGCGGCTTCGCCCGCGTGGACCCGCTCCCTGCCCGTGGAAGTCCTCGGAGCCCTGTACGCGGCTCTCGCCGGCCCCCTGGCCCTGGCGGCGGGCCGCCCCGGAGCCTATCTCGATGCGGCGTGCCTCTGGGGCGCCCTCGCGGTCCTCTTCCTGCCCGGCGTCCTCAGGGCCAGGATGCGCAAAGACTCCTCCTCTGCCCTGAGATGGGCCACCGCCGGGGCCGCGCTCCTGGGGGCGGCCGTGTGGGGCGGCCTTCCCCTCTCGGGTCTCGTGGCCCGATGGGAATTCCTCGGCGCCGTTGTCTTCCTTGGCGACCTGTGGGCCGCCTGGGTCCTGCCCGAGTGGAGAGTGCGCACCATGGGCATCGTCTTCACCCTGCGCTACGCTGCCGCCGCGCTGATCCTAGCGCTTGCCTGGCGGCCGCTTGGCTAGGAAAGTGAGGAGTGAGGAGTGAGGAGTTTGGCATGGATACAGCCAAAACAAGAAAGGAGGTCCCTCGTGGACCAGCCTCGAACCAACCAGACCGCGACTACCGACCAGCCCTCGTGCATGTTCTGCTCCAGCACGGAGTATCAGATCCCGCTCATCCAGTTGCGCCACGAAGGCGGCCAGGCCTTCGTCTGTCCCCGGTGCCTGCCTCGCCTGGTCCATCCGGACCGCCGATGATCACCCCGGGCGGGCCGCGGGACCCCTTCCCATGACCCCTTTCTCTGGATTAGAATACAAGGAGGAGGTCCACATGAGTCCGCAGATGCTCAGTCTCCTTCGGGAGGCTAAGGTGATCGCCGTGGTGGGCATCTCCAACAAGCCCGAACGGCCCAGCCACGACGTGGCGGCATACCTTCAGGCCCAGGGATACACCATCGTGCCCGTAAATCCCGCCCTCACCAGCGTCCTGGGAGAACCCTGCTACCCGAGCCTCTCGGCCTGCGGCAAGGCCGTGGACATCGTGGATATCTTCCGCGCGCCCGATGCGGTGCCTCCTATCGTTGAGGAGGCCATCGCCACGGGCGCCAAGGCCATCTGGATGCAGGAGGGCGTCAGCCACCCCGAGGCCGCCGCCCGCGCTGAGGCCGCGGGCCTCCTCGTGGTTGAAGACCTGTGCATCAAGAAGGTGCTCATGACCTATGGAGGAAGACCATGAGGCGCCTGGCCGCCGTCGCTTTCTGCCTGCTCCTGGCGGGTGCCTTCGCCTCCTTTGCCGCCGCGGGACCTCATACCCTCCGGGCTAAGGGCGCCCACGGGTGGATCAAGTTCTGGGCCAGCGGAAGCGGGACCGTGCGCGTCTCGGGCAAGGGTTCGCTCACGGTCCAGAACGTCTCCAACCTGCAGGTCAAGGTGGACGGCACGTGGGGCGAAATGCAGAAGCACCCCGACGGTGCCACCTACACCCATTTTGAAGGATCCATGGAGTGCATCGGCATCGGGGCTCACATCGAGATCCGCGGCTGGAATCTGGAGCTCTCCGCGAAGGGCAGCGGCAAGGCGCGATTCCAAGGCGAGGGGACGGCCCAGGTCGACGACGGCCCCGAACAGGCGTGGCCTGGCGGCATGACCCACCAGGGGTGGCTGAAAGTGCACTTCGGGAATTCTTGAGATGACCACCGACAACCGGCCCGTGATGGGCGAGCTGCTTCTCAGGGAGGGTATCCTCACGGAGACCCAGCTCACACGGGCCCTGGATGAACAAAAGAGAGCGGGGGGACGGCTGGGATACCACCTCATCCGCCTCGGCTACGTGAACGTGCAGCGCCTGAGCCAGTTCATGCGCGATTCCATGGGGCTCATCCCCTACGATCTGCCCCAGTGGATCAAGGACCCGTCGGTGATCGATCTGATCCCGGGAAACCTGGCCCAGTTCTACCAAGTGATTCCCGTGGAGAAAGACGGCCCCATGCTCACGGTGGCCATCGCGGATCTGGACAATCCCTCCATCATCCCCGCACTCGAAGAGCTCACGGGCCTCACCATCGATCCCGTCGTGTGCCCGCGGGAGACGGTCATCCGGGCCCTGGAGCAGTTCTACGGCGTGGCCAAGGACCCTGGCGTCGTGAGGAACCTGGCGGGCGACCACCTCTTCGTCCTGGCCCTGCACGGCAAGCGAATCCGGCCCATCCATTGGTCGGCCCTCAAGCCCGATTCCTCCGCCGCCGAGTGGCTCCGGACGGTCCTGGCGGAGGCCATCCGTACGGGCTCGCGCACGATCTACGTGAAACCCGACGAGCAGGCCCTGCGCATCGCCTTCAAGGGCGCCGACAACATCGAGGACCGGTTCGCGCTGGCCCCCCAGAAGCGGCAGGAGATGGACGCGCTCCTCATCGAGCTGGCGCGGCTCCGGGATCACCGGTCCAGCCCGAGGCAGGAAGGGCGCGTGCGCCTCCAGGTGGAGGCGCGATTCCTCACGCTGCACGTGAAGCAGATGTCCACCCTTCAGGGCAACCGGTACACCCTGACCCTCTATGACGAGAAGGTGCTGGCCCGAGACTGGCAGCGCCTCATGTCCCAGCTTGCCCCGGCGGAGCGGGAGGGGATCCAGGACTGCCTGGCGGGCGGCAACGGCCTCCTCCTCCTTACGGGAGCGCCTGGTGCCGGCATCAGCGAGGTGTACTACACGCTGCTGGGCCCTCTGGCGAGGGCCTTTAAGCCTACCGTGGCCCTGGAGGAATACTCCCTCCTGGCCGTGGAAGGGGCGGCCCAGATGGAGGTGTCTAGAGAGCGGGAGGCCACGTGGCCCGAGCTCATTACCATGGCGCTCAAGCAGGAGCCGGCGCTCTTTGCCCTTTTCCCCATCAAGGAGCGGCGGTCCATGGAGCTGGCGCTCCTGGCGGCCTCCCACACCCGCGTGCTGGGCGTTCTCCACCAGCCCGACGCCGCCTCGGCCCTCCGCTGGCTCTTGCGCAACCAGTTTCGGTCGCCCCTGCGGGCGGGCGTCCTCAAGGGCATCCTCACGGTGGCCTCCGTGGCGCAGGTGTGCCCGCACTGCAAACTGCCCATCGAAGTGCCCGGCAGGGACGGCCTCCCCTTGGCCCTTTTCACACGGCAGGGCTGCGAACATTGCCTCCGCTGGGAGTCCTTGCCCACGACGGAGGTCTTGGAATGGCTGCCCATGACGGAAATGGCGCGGGGCCTCCTCGCCGACGAGCCCAAGCCCGAGGATCTGCGCCGCGTCATCGTGGAGGCCGGTGGCGTCCCCCTGAGCCAGCGCTTGCTCGTCCTGGCTCAGGAGGGGCTCCTGGACGCCCAGGACGCGCGGGAATATCTCGCCTGACACCGCTTGACAAGACGTGAACAGGCTACTATGATTTGCACAAATCAGGAGGAAGTCTTATGACGAAGACCGAGTTGATTCGGAGTCTGTCTGAGGTTACAGGCTTGTCCCAGAAAGATGTTCGCGCCGTGCTGGAGGCCCTCACCGATTCCAGACCCGGCAAGGGGCTGATCACCTCAACCCTCAAGCAGGGCAAGAAGGTGACGATTTCGGGGTTTGGCACGTTCTTCACCCGCGAGCGCAATCCGAGAGCCGCCCGCAACCCCAAGACGGGGGGCAAGGTGAAGGTGCCCAAACGGCGCTATCCGGCCTTTAAACCGGCCAAGACGTTCAAAGAAGCTATCAAGAAATAGGATTCCCCTCTCTACTCCCCCCCCCGGGGAGCGGGGCCGACGGTCCCGCTCCCCACCCCGCTCTTCAAGCCATTCACCCCACCGCGCCGAGGGTCCCCTTTGCGTTGGGGCATTTCACTCTGCTATACTCGGGGCCCGAGGAGATTCCCGTGGCCCCCTTAGAAAGCGCCCTGACCCGAGAGACTCGAAGCACGCTGGAGTTCAAGACGAACCGCGACCACAACCGGGGGCTGGCTCGCCAGGTCCAAGAGCTGGCGGCGATCCTCCGGACTGGCGGCGGACCCAAATCCATCGAAAAGCAGCACGAGAAGGGCCGCCTCACGGCCAGGGAGCGGATCCAAGCGGTTTTAGATCCAGGCACGCCCTTTCACGAGCTCGGCCTCTTCGCCGCCTACGGCATGTACGAGGAGTGGGGCGGTGCCCCTTCGGCGGGCGTCGTTTCCGGCATCGGAACCCTCTGCGGCCGGGATTTCATGGTCATCGCCAACGACGCCACGGTGAAGGCGGGCGCCTTCTTCCCCATGACCGCGAAGAAGGTCATCCGGTCCCAAACCATCGCCATGGAGAACCGGATCCCCGTCCTCTACCTCGTGGACTCGGCGGGCATCTTTCTTCCCTTGCAGGATGAGGTGTTCCCGGACCAGGACGACTTCGGGCGCGTCTTCTACCTGAACGCCCGCATGTCCGCCCTGGGAATCCCCCAGATCGCCGCCATCATGGGCTCCTGCGTGGCAGGCGGAGCGTACCTTCCGGTCATGTGCGACACCCTCCTCATGACCGACGGCTCGGGGCTGTACCTGGCGGGGCCGGCGCTGGTGAAGGCCGCCATCGGGCAGTCCATCTCCTCGGAGGACCTTGGAGGGGCGGCGGTGCACTCCTCCATCTCGGGCACCGTGGACTTCCACGAGAAGGACGACGCCGCGTGCATCGCCCGCATCCGCGAGGTGGTCTCCCGCATGGGCGCGCCCGACCGGGCTCCCTTCTCCCGCATCGCCCCGTCCGAGCCCCTTTGGGATGCCCAAGACCTCTACGGCATCATGCCCGCCAACCCCCTGGGCCAGTACGACGTCAGGGAGGTCATCGCCCGGCTCGTGGACGGGAGCGACTTCACCGAGTTCCGCCCCGAGTTCGGCCGGACCCTGGTGTGCGGGTACGCCCGAGTAGGCGGCTGGGCCGTGGGCATCGTGGCGAACCAGAAAGTCCACCTGCGCGAGAAGGGCAAGCCCACGGAAATCGGCGGGGTCATCTATGTGGAGAGCGCGAACAAAGCGGCGCGCTTCATCCTGGACTGCCATCAGCAGCGGATTCCCCTCCTGTTCATGCACGACGTGAACGGCTTCATGGTGGGACGGGACTCGGAGTACGCGGGCATCATCCGGGCCGGAGCCAAAATGGTGAACGCCGTCTCCAACGTGGGGGTGCCCAAGATCTCCCTCATCATGGGCGGCTCCTTCGGTGCCGGCCACTACGCCATGTGTGGCAAGGCTTACGCCCCGCGCTTCCTCTTCGCCTGGCCCTCGGCCAGGTATTCGGTCATGGGGGGCGACCAAGCCGCCAATACGCTCCTGGACATCCGCGTGGCCCAGCTCAAGAAGAGCGGCAAAACCCTCACCGCGGCGGATAAGACGGCCGCCCTGGACGAGATCAAGAAGCGGTATTCGGACGCCACCGATCCCAAATACGGGGCCGCCCGCCTCTGGATCGACGCCATCATCACCCCCGAAGAAACCCGCGGGTACCTCATCCGGGCCCTCGACGCGGCGGGCCACAACCCCGAAGTCCCGGACCTGGGCGTCGGAGTGTTTCAGACATGAGGGGGGAGCAGGGAGCAGGGAACGGAGCGCGGGAACTGACGGTCCAGCTGTCTGCCGCCTCTCACGCTCCGCGTCTCACTTTTCGTTCCAGGGGCCGGGGGACCCGGACCCAGCGAGGTAGCTCCCGATGACAGCCGCCCACGGATCTTCTTCCGCTCCTAGCTCCCGGCTCCCTGCTCCCGTCCTGCTGGAAGAACGGCGAGACGCCACGGCCCTGCTCACCTTGAACCGGCCCGAGGCGCGCAACGCGCTGAGCCGCGAGCTCGTGGCGGCCCTCTCCCAGGCCCTGGCCCGCCTGGGCGCCGATCCGTCGGTGCGGTCGGTGGTCCTCACGGGTTCGGGGGCGGCCTTTTGCGGCGGCGCCGACTTGAAGACCCTTAGAGATTTGGAGGCGGCCTCCGCCGCCGATTTCGTGCAGGAGGCGAACCGGTTCAAGGACCTCTTCCACCTTCTGGGCGCCTTTCCCAAGCCCGTCATCGGCGCCGTCAACGGCCCCGCCCTGGCGGGGGGATGCGGCCTTGCCTCCCTGTGCGACGTGGTCCTGGCCTGCCCCGAGGCCACCTTCGGCTATCCCGAAGTGAAGATCGGCTTCGTGGCCGCCATGGTCCTGGTCTTCCTGGCAAGGCAGATCGGCGAGCGCCGGGCCAAGGAACTCCTCCTCACGGGACGCCTTCTCGGCGCCGAGGAGGCCGTAGCCCTGGGCGTGGCCACGCGCATCGTCTCCCGCGAGGGGCTCCTGGACATGGCTTTGGATACGGCCCGCGGGCTTCACCGGGGCGCCCCCTCCTCCCTGGCCCTCACCAAGGAGCTCCTGTGGCGCACCGCGGGGCTCTCCCTCGATTCGGCCCTCGGCATGGCGGCGTGCGTGAACGCCTTCAGCCGGACGGGCCCCGACGTGCGCGAGGGCGTCTCGGCCTTTCTGGACAAGCGGAAACCTTCCTGGACCGGTGAGCCGTGAGAACCCCCCGCATCACCGCCCAGCGCCAGTCCTTCCTCCGGTGGCTCGATGCCGAAGAGGAGGGATGGCTGGCGGCCTGGGTGGACACCATCCTCAAGACCGTCACCGGGTACCACGGCATGCCGCCGGAAGAAGTCATGGAGCCGGTCTCCCGCCACGCCAGAGCCCTGAAGGAAGTATGGGCTTCGGGGAACCAGAACCTCCTCTACGAGTTCTACCGCGACCTGGCCCTCCAGCGCGTGTCCGAGCACGTCCGCCTGGCGGACGTGGCCAAGGCCGTGGCCCTGGGCGAGCGAATCCTCGTGGACCGGCTGGCGGAGACCAAGCTCGAGGGCAAGGCCTCCTTCCGCGACATCATCAAGAACACGTTCCGCGAAGGCACCTACCTCCTCCTCGACTGCTACCAGCGGGCCAGCGAGGAGATGGCCGCCGCCGCCCGCGAGAAGATCGCCGCCACCGAGGCGGGGGCCGCCCGCACCAAGGAGGAGTGGCAGCTCCTGGACCAGATCCTCTCCGCCATGGACGTGGGCATCGTCCTGGTGGACAAGAACCTGCGGGTCACCTGGATGAACCGGGACATCCCCAGGGACATCCTCCTGGTGGACCCGCGCAAGGCCCTCGGACGGCCCTGCCGCGAGGTCATGCGCGGCGAGGCGCTGGACTGCGACGCGTGCTCCGCCCAGAGCACCGCCGGCAAAGGCACCACCATGCGCGTGATCAAGAAGGTGGGCGACGCGCGCAACGTGAAGGACTACCTGAAGATCATCCGCCTCGTGTCGGGCCGCGGCCTGAACGCCCCCCACCTCATGGAGATCTACCTGGACATCACGGCCCAGCAGGAGGCCCAGCGCGCCCTGGCCCGGACCCAGGAACTGGTGCGCAACATCCTCAACTCATCCGTGGACGGCATCGTCTCCACGGACATGCACGGGAGAATCACCCTGTTCAACCGTGCCGCGGAGCGCATCTTCGGGTACGACGAGAAAGAGATGCTGGGCAAAGCGGTGCACAACTACTACGAGGGCGGAGCGCCCGAGGCGGCCCGCGTCATGACGCGCCTCCTGGCGGACCAGGTCATCACGGACCACCGCACGGCGTTCAGAGCCAAGTCGGGGGAGTTCGTCCCCCTCCGCGTGACCGCCGCCCTCGTCCTGGACGAAACCCGCAACCTCCAGGGCACCATGGCCTTTTTCCAGGATCTGCGGGTGGAGGAAGCCCTCAAGCAGGAAGTGGCCAGCCGGAACCAGTACCTCCTCTCCATCCTTCAGGCTTCCATGGACGGCCTTGTCACCCTGGACCCTGACGGGCGGGTCGCCTCGTGGAACCGGGGAGCCAGCGCCATCTTCGGCCTGGAGGCCGCCCAGGTTCTCGGCCGGTCCATGGACGAGTTTCTTCCTCCCAGCCTCATCAGGGAGATGCCATCCTCCGCCGCCGCTCAGAGCGGCACGCGGCAGTACGAGGCGAGCCTGGACCGGGGTAACAAGGGCCGCCTGGACCTTCTCGTGACGCGCACCGAGCTCTCTGGGTTCGATACCTCCCAGGGCTCCTCCCTGGTCTTAAAAGATGTAACCGAGCTCAAGCGCCTCGAACAGGACCTGGCCCAGTCGGAGAACCTCGCCGAGCTGGGGCGGCTGGCCGCCAGCGTCGCTCACGAGATCAAGAATCCCATCGCGGGGCTGCGCGGTGCCATGGAGATGATGTCGGGGGTCCACCAGCCCGGCGATCCCCGCTTCACGGTCTTTCAGGAAGCGCTCGCCCAGATGCGGCGCCTCGACAGCCTCGTCAAGGACCTTCTGGCCTTCGCCCGGCCCGTGGCGGTGCGCCGCGAACCCGTCCCCCTGGGCCTCGTGGTGGAAGCCTCCATGCCCTTCGTGTCGCCCGTGGCCGAGGAGGCGGGCGTCCGCGTCGAGACGGACACCGTGGACCAGGAGGGGCTGCCCATGATCTGCGGCGACGCGCAGCAGCTCCAGCAGGTCGTCGTCAACCTCCTCATCAACGCCGTCCAGGCTACGCCCGAGGGCGGCCTGGTCCGCCTCAGTGCCCGCGCCTCCAACGGGGACCTGGCCCTGGCCGTCTCCGACACGGGGTGCGGCATCAAGCCCGAGGTTATGGCGAGCATCTTCAAGCCTTTCTTTACGACCAAACACATCGGAACCGGGTTGGGCCTCTCCATCGTCCAGCGCATCGTGAACGCCCACGGAGGGCGCATCGAGATCGCGACGAAGGCCGGTAAGGGGTCCACCTTCACGGTGCATCTGCCCATTGCGGCTCGGAGCACATGATGGCCCAGGAAAAGATCCTGCTCGTGGAAGACGAAAAGCTCATCCGCTGGTCCCTAGCCAACCGGCTCTCCAAGGAAGGCTACGTGGTCGTCGAGGTGGACCGCGGAAGCGAGGTGCTCAAGGTGCTCGAAGAGCAGGAGATCGACCTCATGCTCCTGGACTACCGCCTCCCCGACACGGACGGCATCCAGGTCCTCAAGACCGTGGGCCCCAAGTTCCGCGACCTTCCCGTCATCATGATGACGGCCTACTCCACCGTGGAGAGCGCCATCGAGGCCATGAAGCTCGGCGCCTTCGACTACCTCAACAAGCCCTTCGAGATCGACGAGCTGCTCGTGACCATCCAGAAGGCCCTGGAGACCACCTCCCTCAAGCGCGAGCTGAGCCGCTACCGCCGGGCCCAGGAGGAGCGCTTCGGCCTGGGCAATCTCGTGGGCCGCAACCCCAAGATCTCCGAGGTCTTCGAACTGGTGCGCAAGATCGCCGCCTCCTCCGCCACGACCATCCTCCTCCAGGGCGAGAGCGGCACGGGCAAGGACCTGCTCGCCAACGCCATCCACTACGCCAGCGACCGGGCCAAGAAGCCCTTCATGAACATCACCTGCTCGGCCCTTCCCGAGACCCTGCTGGAGAGCGAACTCTTCGGCCACGAGAAGGGGGCCTTCACGGACGCGAAGACCAGCAAGAAGGGGCTTTTCGAGCTCGCCGACGGCGGCACCGTCTTCCTGGACGAAGTGGGCGAAATCGGCCCGAACCTCCAGTCCAAGCTCCTCCGGTTTCTCGAGGACCGAACCTTCAAACGCGTGGGCGGCACGGTGGACATCAAGGTGGAGGTGCGCATCGTGGCCGCCACCAACGTGAACCTCGAACAGGCCGTGGCCGAGGGGCGGTTCCGGAAGGACCTCTACTACCGCCTCAAGGTCATCCCCATCTTCCTTCCGCCCCTGCGCGAGCGCCCAGAAGACATTCCCCTCCTCGTAAAATACTTCATCGACCACTTCAACCGCGAGTTCAAGAAGAACACGAGGGGCGTGAGCCACGCGGCCATGCAGGCCCTGCTGGAATATCCGTGGCCGGGCAACGTGCGGGAGTTAAAGAACCTCGTGGAGCGCGTCATGATCCTGGAGAACAAGGAAATCATCGACGTGCCCGACCTGCCCCGCGAGATCCTCGGCCAGGAGCCGAGCCGGCCCGCCGAACAAACCTTCAACCTCCCGCCCGGCGGCATCGTCCTGGAGGACGTGGAAAAGAGCTTGCTGGAACAGGCCCTCAAGCGCACCGGCGGCAACCAGACCCGCGCCGCCCGCCTTCTCGGCCTCACGAGGGACACGCTCCGGTACAGGCTCAAGAAGTTTGAATTGGAGTAAGGGACGAGATGAAGAAATTAGGAAATGAGGAGATGAGGAACCCCGCGAGCTAGGATGCGGCGAGTGTCTTCACCTCATCTCGCCATCTCCTCATCACCTCATCACGACTCCCAGAGGGCATCTCCCATGGGTCCGACGCGAGCTATCATTTTCGACCTGGACGGCACGCTCATCGACAGCGCGCAGGACATTTTGCGAGCCTTCGCCAGCGCCTTCGAAGGCCTGCGCGTGGCCAAACCTCCCGAGGCGGAGCTTCGCGCCGTCATCGGCACGCGCCTGGAGGACGCCTTCGCCGGATTCCTGAACGGAGACCGGGCGCGGGCCACGGAAGGGGCCCGCTTCTTCCGCGAGTTCTACAAGGACCACTACCTCGACGCCACGCGGCCCTACCCCGGCGCCGGTGATGCCCTGCGTGCTCTGGCCCTCCGCGCTCCCCTCGCCCTGTGCACCATGAAAAAGTGGCAGTTCGCCCGCAAGATCGTGCATGATTTCGGATGGGATGACTTCTTCACACAGATTCTCGGCTCCGAGGAAGGCTTTCCCGCCAAACCCGACCCCGCCATGCTCCTCGAACTCTGCCGAAGGCTGGAGGCGCCCCCCTCCGGCATCCTCTACGTGGGCGACACCGAGATGGACGCCCATCTGGCCCAAGCAGCCGGCGCCCCCTTCGCCTTCGCCGCCTACGGCTACGGCACCCCCAAAGCCGTAGAGGCCTACCCTCACGTGAAGGTCTTGTCCACCGCTTCCGAGATCGCCGCGCTGTAAGCCGAGCGCAGGGGTGCTCCGCCACGGCATCCCCAACCCCTCCGCCAAGCTCTCAACGGCAAACCACCCCCGCCTTTCGCCTTTCGACCTCGGAATTCCCCTCTCCGATCGCGGAACCGACCCTTCCCAACTGCGGATAGGGGGAGGTGCGACCTGGGAACCGGCTTTTCATAGTTCCGGTAGTTGCGGCGGGGTCGAACTCCCCGACGATTTCAAGAGAAGAGCGAAGGAAGCCAAGGGAAGGTATAAGAAGTAGAATAAAGGCCGAGGCAATGTACGACCTTCAGGGGGGCGAGATGAGCGATGACGGAGCCTTGGTTCCCTATGAGGCCATCGAGGAGAGGATCGTCCTGGTCCGCGGCCACAAGGTGATGCTCGATCGAGATCTGGCCTTGCTCTATGGCGTTGAGACCCGCGCCTTGAATCAGGCTGTCAGACGTAATCGCGACCGGTTTCCTGAAGATTTCATGTTCGAATTAAGCCGCGATGAGATCGCGAGGATATCACAATCTGTGACATCCTCTTGGAAGGCCGATTCCCTGAAGTACTCCAAGCGGGTTAGCGCCTTCACCGAGCACGGGGTTGCCA
>JAKAKG010000016.1 GCA_021813555.1 Acidobacteriota bacterium | reverse complement strand
AAGAGATCGCCTACAGCGTCCTCGGGTGGGATTCCGGCTCCTTCCATTTTTTGGAGGGAGAGGAGCGCACGGGGGAAAACATCACGACCTCTTTGACGGTGCCCGAAATCCTCCTGGAGGGCCTCAGGCGCATCAAGGACCCGGCCCTTTTCCAGCGGCGCATTCCCTCCAGGGACATCGTCTTCGAGCGGGTTCTTCCCGCCAACCGCCCCACGGGCCTGCACATCGAGGAGTACGAGAGGCACGTTTTTCACTTGGTGGACGGCAATCGGAGCGTTCAGGAGATCAGCGACCTGAGCGAAATCGGCGAATTCGAAACCCTCAAGACCCTCCTCATCTTCTTCACCATAGGCTTTCTCCACGTTCGGCGCCGCAAGGATCACTTCGCCGAAGAGCAGAAGGAGATGGCCGAATTGAGGGAACTGATAAAGAATTACAATGAGATGTTCACGTTCCTCTATCACTACCTTTTGCGGGAAGTGGGACCCATCGCCGAGAACATCCTGGACAAGTACCTGGGGCGCCTCAAGACGCTCCAGCCCGAAATCTTCTCCCGGGTGACTCTCCGCAGCAACGGCGCCCTCTCCGAAGAGCGCATTCTGGAAAACCTGAAAGCGCTCAACGGGGCACGGCGGGCGGCCCTCGTGGATGCCCTGAACGAATACCTCTACTCTGCTCTCCTGGCCATCCGCCGAACCCTGGGCGCGGACCACGAGCAGCGGGTCCTGCAAACCCTCCGGAGCACCCGGAAGGACCTCTTCCATGAGGCCCCCTGACGGGCCAATCGAATCCTGTCCGTGTCTCGCGATCCTCGGGCCTACGGCCTCGGGCAAGAGCCGCTTCGCCCTTGAGGTAGCCCTTCGCTTCGGCGGGGAGATCGTGTCCTGCGACTCCATGGCCGTCTATCGAGGCATGGACATAGGGACGGATAAGCCCTCCCGGGAGGACCGGACCCGCATCCCTCACCATTGCCTCGACGTGGCGGAGCCGGGAACCTATTTTTCCGCCGGTGCTTTCCGCGAGGCGGCCTTGTCCGCCATCCGAGAAATCTCGGCCCGTGGCCGCCTCTGCATCATCGTGGGCGGAACGGGGCTTTACTACCGCGCCCTCACCCAGGGCCTTGCGGATCTGCCTCCGCGTCACGAAGCCCTTCGCCACCGCCTCCAGGAACGCGCCGCGCGCAAGGGCGCCGAATCGCTTCACCGCCTTCTGACCAGGCTGGATCCCGCTTCTGCATCCCGAATCGCTCCCGCCGATACGCTGCGCGCGATCCGGGCCCTCGAGGTGCGTATCCTGACGGGTGAACCCCTCTCCCGAGTGATCGAAGCCCAGCCCTTCCGCCGGAGGGGACCGGAGGGGATGCTGAGGGTGGGAATCACCGGCCCCCGCGACATCCTTTACGCCAAGATCGAAAGGAGAGTAGACGCCATGATGGCCGAAGGCTTGCTCGGAGAGGTGGAAAGGCTCTTGCGGGCGGGGCTGCTGACGGGGCCGGCCCGCAAAGCCATCGGCTACGGAGAGTTGGCGGACCACTTGGAGGGCCGATGTTCCCTGGGGGAGGCAGTGGAGCGGGTCAAGCTCCGGTCCAGACATCTCGCCAAGAGGCAGATCACCTGGTTCGGGAAGGAAATGGGCCTTCAGTGGTATAGTATAGGTAAGGAGGCGTGGTCAAACGATGCAATCCAATTCATTCAAAGATGGCACGAAAAAGCCCAGCCCAACCCATGAGATCAACATCCAGAACCAGATCCTCAACTTCGTCCGGAAGGACCGCGCCCTCATCACGATCTTCCTGGTGAGCGGCAAGAAGTTCGTGGGACAGGTGCTGGGGTTCGACCGTTACACGATCCACATCCGCGGCCGCGACTACGATCAGATCGTCTTCAAGCACGCCATCACGAACATCTCGGTGCCCAGGCACATCATGCAGAAGATGCAGGGCGCCGAGGGAGACTTCGAAGGCGAGCCGCTGGCCGAGTTGCCGCCCGAGGGCGACGACGCGGGCGCGCCTGACGAGGGCGGACCGGGTTGAGACCGCGGCGGGGCCTTGAGGTCCCGTCCAAAACCAGTCTTGGTGCAGGGGGAGACGGGGGCATGATAGATACGAGCGTCCTTCGCAGGGTCCCGCTTTTCGCGGGCCTGAGCCCGAAGCACCTCGAAAGCATTCTCGCCGTATCGCAGACCCAGGTCTTCCCCAAAGAAACCCTCCTCTTCAGGCAGGGCGACCGGGGTGAGTCCCTGTTTCTCGTCCTGTCCGGACGAGTGAAGGCCGTCCTCCTGGCGGAAGACGGGCGAGAGCTCATCTTGGCCGTTTTCGGCCCGGGCGAAATTTTCGGCGAAATGGCCCTCTTCGACCCGGACGAACGGCGAACGGCCACCGTGGTGACCGTCGAGACTACCTCCCTCCTCACCCTCTCGGGCAAGGAGTTCATGGCCATGCTGGCGGACCACGCCGCCATCGCCCAGAGCCTCCTGTGCACCCTCACCCAGCGGCTCAAGGAATCGTCCAGCCGGATCGCCAACCTGATCTTCCTGGACACCTACAGCCGCGTGGGCACCTACCTGGTGAAGATGGCCGAACAGCAGGGCCGGAGACTGGCGGATGGGTCCCTCGTGCTCACGAGGCCCCCCCAGCAGGACATCGCCGACTATATCGGCTCCAGCCGGGAAACCGTGAGCCGGGCTTTGAAGGAACTAGAACACCAGGGGCTCATCCGGGTCATCGGCAAGAAAGTCATCCTCCACCGAATCAAAGCGTGACTGCCGTCACAAGCCCGCTCCTTCCCCCTTGGCTCTGCCTTTAGCCGTGCTAGCATGGCACCAGGATGAGAAAGGAGAACGCCATGGTCTCATCGCGTCTCTGGAGATTCGCGGCCCTGGGCGGCGTCCTGGCCCTCGCCGTCTTGGCCCAACGGGGCCCTTACCAGCCTTACTTGGAAAAGCTCACGGAGGGCGCAGTCAATTGGGACGAGGGCTGGATCCGTGCTGACGCCTCCGTGCCGCTCGCCACGGGCGTGCCCGCAGCTCAGGCGCAGGTGGACGCTCAACGCGTGGCCATGATGAAAGCGCAGGCTTCCGCGCTGCGCATCGCCATGCGCCTGCCCGTCAACAGCGAGCAGCGCCTCGAAGCCTTCGAGGCCTTGAAGATCCGCGTAAAGGGAATCGTGGCCGGCGGGGAGATTCTTTCGGAGGGCCTCCGGGGCCATGCCTACACTTTGTCCCTCCGCGTGCCCATCAACGGCGTGAAAGGCATTGCAGCCGAGGTCACGAAGGTGACCCTGCCCCCTCCTGAACCCAAACCGGCGCCCCAGACCAGGGCCTCCAAGCCGGTGCCCCAGGCCTCCAGCGGCGCGCCGGCGCCTCCGTCCTCCTCCCTGGCCTCCTTTGCCTCCGTGACGGTGGACGGGATGGAGGCGGGGATCAAGCCGGCCATCCAGCCCCGCATCCTGGACCCTGAGGGCCGAGAGGTTTACTCCTGCAAAACGGTGAACCCGCAGGTGGCGAAGGAATCCATGCTCGCGCGCTACGTGACGCCGTCAGGAACCGGCGAAGCAGCGCCCTCCTCGTGGAACGGCCCCCGAGACTTTACGAATCTGCCCCTCGCCCTCGTGAGCCCCCCTTGGCGCCTCTTCGCCCAGCGGACCCCGTCAGCCCGTCCGAGGGGCCAGGACCAGAGCCTGCACGTCACCGCGCTCTCGGCTTCGGGCCCCCTGAAAGCGGACATCGTGGTGACCGAGGAGACGGCCAAGAAGCTGCGGGAGGC
>JAKAKG010000042.1 GCA_021813555.1 Acidobacteriota bacterium | reverse complement strand
TCGGACGCCAAGGAGAGCCCCGTGACCCAGCGCCTGCGCGCCCGGGGCGCCAAGGTTTCCGTGGGACACGACGGAGCCCTCGTGGCGGATGCCCACGTCCTCGTCTACTCCAGCGCCGTCTCGCCCCTCAATCCCGAACTGGAGGAAGCTCGCCGCCGCGGCATCCCCGTCATTCCAAGGGCCGAAATGCTGGCCGAGCTCATGCGCATCAAATCCTCGGTGGCCGTGGCGGGCTCCCACGGGAAGACCACGGTCACGGCCATGATCGCCCACGTGGCCCACAGCGCCGGCCTGGACCCCACGGTGGTCATCGGTGGCCGCCTCTCCACCCTGGACGCCTCCGCCCGATTGGGTACCAGCGATCTCATGGTGGCGGAGGCTGACGAGTCGGACCGCTCCTTCCTCCTTCTGTACCCCACTCTGGCGGTCATCACCAACATCGACTGGGAACACGTGGACTGCTATCACGATCTGGAGGATCTCAAGGGGGCCTTCTTGCAGTTCGCCAACAAGGTGCCCTTCTTCGGCGCCGTGGTGGCCTGCATCGATGACCCCAGCGTGAGGGATCTCCTACCCAGGTTCACCCGCCGCGTGGTGAGTTACGGCCTCTCAGATTCGGCCCACGTGAAAGCTCTGCGCCTTCCTCCAGAAGGGCCGGGAGAAACCTTCCGCCTCCTGGCGGGCGGCGAGGACCGCGGGAAGGTTCACGTGCCCCAATCGGGGCGCCATATCGTCCTGGACGCCCTGGCGGCCTTGGCCGTGGCGGACGAGCTGGGCATCCCCTTCGAGGAGGCCCGGAAACACATGGGCACCTTCCCAGGGGCCGACCGGCGGTTCCAGGTCAAGGGCGAGGCCGCGGGCATTCGCGTCGTGGACGATTACGGCCATCATCCCACGGAGATTTCGGCCACCTTCGAAACAGCCCGGCGCACCGTGGGCGACGGCCGCCTCGTGGTCCTCTTCCAGCCCCACCGCTTCACCCGCCTGGCGGCCCTCATGGACGCCTTCGCCCGTGTGCTGGCCCTGGCGGACGTGGTGGTGGTCTCGGAAATCTACGCGGCAAGCGAGGCACCCATCCCCGGGGTCACGGGGAAGGTCCTCGTGGACAAGATCGCGCGATTCGGCGGCGCGGAAGCGCACTTCTGCCCCGGCGTCGATGACATGCCGGCCTTCGTGGCGCCCTTGCTCCGCTCCGGGGATTTGGTTCTCACCCTGGGCGCGGGCAGCATCACGGGCGCCGGCCCTCGGCTGTTGGACCTTCTTGAGCGGGAAGGACATGGACGTTGAACGGATCGCGGACCTGGCCAAAGGGCTGGATTGCTTCTTCTCCCGGACGGAGCCGCTGGCCCGCCATCTTTCCCTCGGCATCGGAGGGGCGCCCGCCTTCTATCTCAGGCCGCGGGCGTGGCATCAGGCCGAGGGAATCTTTCTGGCCCTGTGGGAGGGAAACGCCGAGTTCCGTGTCCTGGGCGGCGGCAGCAACCTCATGGCGGCCGACGGCCCCCTCTCCTTCGGCGTCGTCCACCTGGCAAGGCTGGGAGGGCACATGCGCTGGGAAGGGAACTCCGTGGAGGCCGACGCGGACGTGCCCATGCCCGCGCTCGCGGGCGAGTCGGTCCGCCGCGGTCTGGGCGGACTGGAGGGCATGGGCGGAATCCCCGGCACGGTGGGAGGCGCGGTGGTCATGAACGCGGGGGCCTTTGGCAACGACATCTCGGGCGTCCTTGCGGGCGTGGCCCTCATTGAGCCCGGACGGGGCATGACGTGGCGCCCGGCTTCCGACTTCGCCTTCGCCTACAGGGGATCCGACGTGGCCCGCGCGGGCGTTCTAGCCGGATGCCGTTTGACATTCACGCCCGAAGACCCCCGCAAGCTCAGGGCGAGATTTGAAGAAGCCAAGGCCAGCAGGGACACCACCCAGCCCTGGCGCTCGGCCACGGCGGGCTCCGTGTTCAAGAATCCTCCTGGAAAAGCCGCGGGACGCATCCTGGATGAACTCGGATACAAGGGCAAACGGCGCGGGGCGGCGGGCTTCTCCGCCCTCCACGCCAATTTTTTAGTCAACCACGGCGGCGCCACCTTCGAGGACGCCTTCGGGCTCTGCGAGGAGGCCCGGCTGGCGGCCTCCGGCGCGGGCGTGACGCTCGAGTATGAAATGGAGATATGGAGATGAGTCCTTCAAAGGAATTCCTGCGGGGCTGGACCTCGGCCGGCCTGGGGGTCCCTCAGTCCCCCGTGCGGGTTTCCCGGGGCCGCAAGCGGATAGTGCGGCGCTCCGTGCGGACCACGGCGGTGGCCGTGGCTCTCCTGGGAGGCGCCGTCCTGGCCCACGCGGGCTGGAGCTTCCTTCACAACGACGGCGCCTTCGGCGTGCGCCAGATTCACGTGGTGGGCCTGGTCAACCACCCGCCCCAGGTCCTCCGGGACGCCCTTTCCGGCCTCGTGGGGCGCAACCTGTTCGCCCTGAAGCCCGAGGAGCTTTCCCAGCGCTTCTCGGCTTTCCCGTGGGTCAAGGGGTTCCTGTGCCGCAAGCACCTGCCCGACACCCTCATCGTGGAGGTGGTGGAGCGCCAGGAACTCTGTGACCTGGCCACCGACAAGGGGCCCGTGGCCATCGACGGCCGGGACATGGCCTGGGCCGCGCAACCCGGCTCACCATGCGCCTTCCGCTTGGCCGCGGGCGTGGACCCCGCGGACCCCAGGGTGCAGGAGGCCGTGGCCCAACTGCTGCAGATGGACCTCCAAGGCGAGGTGGCGTCGCTGGTGCCTTCGCCCGTGCCCGGCAGCCTGGCGCTCACGTGCTCCGGCGGATGGACCCTGGTGGTGTCCCCGGAGGACATCCAGGACCAATGGCGCCGGTTCCAGGCCTCGCGGGCTTGGGCGAACACGTACGCCCCGGACCAGAAGACCATGGACCTGCGCTGGACCGGCAAGGTGGTGCTCCTGCCCACCCCGGCCGCGCAGGACGCCGAGCCGGAGAAACCGGCGGCGGAGGGAGGGAAGGCCAATGGCTAAGGAAACCGGCCACATCGTCGGCATCGACATCGGCACGTCCAAAGTGGCCACCGTCATCGGCAAAATCCGGGACGACGGCCAGATCGAGATCACCGGCGTGGGCAAGAAGGCCGACGTGCGCGGCATGCGGCGCGGCATCGTCTCCAGCCTGGATGAGGTGGCCGAAGCCGTGAAGGCGTCCGTGGACGAGGCCGAGCTCATGGCCGGCCATCCCGTGGAGCGCGCCTACGTGGGGGTGGGCGGGGCACACGTGCGGGGCTTCAACAGCCGGGGCGTGGTGGCCATCACGAACCGCGACCGCCTCATCACCAAGGAGGACGTGTCCCGGGTTCTGGAGGGCGCCCGCACCATCAGCTTCCCCCAGGAGCAGCAGATCTTCCACACCTTCCCCCAGGAATTCATGGTGGACAACCAGGAGGGCATCAGCCAGCCCCTCAACATGATGGGCACCAGGCTGGAGGCCAACGTGCACATCGTCACGGGCTCCATCACCAGCCTGCAAAACCTGGGCTCCGTGGTGAACCGCTGCGGCATCGCCGTAGCCGAGCCCGTGCTGGGACTCATGGCCGACTCCTACTCCGTCCTGACCCCGGACGAGAAGGAGATCGGCGTGGCCCTCATCAACATCGGCCACGGAACTACGGGGCTCTCCGTCTTCGAAAAGGGCGCCATCTGGCACACCCTGGTCATCCCCGTGGGCGGCGAACACTTCACCAACGATCTGGCGGTGGGGCTCAAGACCGGCATCCTCGAAGCCGAGATCGTGAAAAAGAAATACGGGTGCGCCCTCACCAACCTCATCCAGGAGGACGACGTGGTGGAGGTCCCCTCGGCGGGCAAGAAGACCTCCATGGTCAAGCGGTCCCTCATCGCCCAGATCCTCCAGCCGCGGGCGGAGGAGCTCTTCCACGTCCTCAACGAGGAGGTGCGCGGGGCGGGCCTGGAGAAGACCATCAACGCGGGCGTCGTCCTGACGGGCGGCAACGCCAGCCTTCAGGGCCTCACGGAAGTCGCGGAGAGCATCTTCGACCACCAGGTCCGCATCGGCGAGCCGGCGGGCGTGGTGGGCCTCACCAATATCGTAGCGGATCCCATGTTCGCCACGGCCGTGGGCCTGGTCATCTACGGGGCCCGCATCGAGAGCCGAGAAGCGGGGACCAAGAGGAAGGGCGGATTCTTCGGGCGCATCAAGGGCGCCTTCAAGGATGTCTTTTAGCTGGAGCGCGCGGTGGTCGCGGGCGGCCGGCATCGGGAAAGGGGGTTCGGTATGGACCAGGGAAACGGGCTGAGGTTCTCGATGAGCGAGGATGACATGGAGACCATGGCGGACGGCAAGAAGAGCGTGAGCATCAAAGTGGTCGGCATCGGGGGAGCCGGCGGGAACGCGGTGAACCGCATGATCCGTGCAGGACTGAGCGGCGTGGAATTCATCGCCATCAACACGGACTTCCAGGATCTGGAGAAGTCCCTGGCGCCCGTGAAGGTGCCCATCGGGCAGAAGCTCACCCGGGGCCTGGGCACGGGAGGCTACCCCGAGCGCGGCGAGAAGGCCGCCATCGAGGACACGAACGCCATCATGGAACACCTGCAGGGGGCTGACCTCATCTTCATCGCCGCGGGTATGGGCGGCGGCACGGGCACGGGCGCCGCGCCCGTGGTGGCCAGCCTGGCCGGAGAGACGGGCGCCCTCACGGTGGCCGTGGTGACGCGCCCCTTCGCCTTCGAAGGGCCCAAGCGCGAGGGCAACGCCAAGCAGGGCCTGGATATGCTCACGGAGGCCGCCGCCACCCTCATCGTCATCCCCAACGACAACCTCCACCGCATCCTCCCCGAGGACGTGAGCTTCGAGGAGGCCTTCCTGGCCGCCGACGATGTCCTGCGCCAGGGCGTCCAGGGCATCTCGGACCTCATCATCCGCCCGGGCCTCATCAACTTGGACTTCGAGGATGCCCGGTCGGTGCTCTCCGCCGGGGGCCGCGCCGTCATGGGCATGGGCACCGCCCTAGGGCAGGACCGCGCCCTCCAGGCCGCGGAGAAGGCGGCCAACAACCCCCTCCTCCAGGACGGCTCCATCTCCGGCGCCAAGTCCATCCTCATCAACTTCACGGGCGACCGGAAGATGGGGCTGCGCGAAGTGCAGAGGGCGTGCGACTTCGTCCGCGAGAAAGCCCACCCGGACGCGAACGTCATCTGGGGCATGAGCCTGGACGAGAGCCTGGGCGACGAACTGAGGGTGACCGTCGTGGCCGCCGCCTTCGACAGTCCCGACCTCAAGGTCCTCAAGCGCCCCGCCTTTTCGACAAGCACCATCCAGGAGGCCTCAGCGGCGGCCGCCATGGGCTCCGTGCCCGGCGTGGACTCCCCACTGCCCGCCCCGCCCCAGGCCGCGGCCAGCTCAGGGTTCTTCCGCCGCACCAAGGACCTGTTCACCCCCACCTCGCCGGACATCTTCAACACCGCCGCACCCGCCGAGAGGGATTACGAGGGGATTCAGACCCCCACGTTCATCAGGAGAAGCAAGAACTAGGAGGAAGGAAGCGCATGGCGCGGACCGGTCCGCGCACCCAGGGTAACCTGCCCGTTTCCCGCGGGGGTTCCCCGACCCCCGCATTTAGGGCGGCGCCGAAACGCGCCGCCCTTTCTCTTTGCAGGTTCGGCGGAAGTCGGGTCACGCCTGCCTCCGGTTTTTGATGAAGTTACTCGTACCTGAGCGCTTCGATGGGGTCGAGGCGGGAGGCTTTCACGGCGGGGTAGACGCCGAAGACGGCGCCCGTGAAGGCGGCGAATCCCAGGCTCAGAAACATGACCCAGACCGGTACGTAGGCCGGCGGGAACGATTCGGCCACGGTGTGGTGGAGGATGGCCACCGTGAGGTGCGCCACGCCCCAGCCCAGGACAAGGCCCAGTACGCCCCCCAGGGTCGAGAGGGTGACGGATTCGATGAGGAACTGGTAGAGGATGTGGGCGCGCTTAGCTCCCACGGCCATGCGGATGCCGATCTCGCGGGTACGCTCGGTGACGGACACGAGCATGATGTTCATGATACCGATGCCGCCCACGATCAGCGTGATGCCCACGATGGCACCCACCACCAGCGTGGAGATCGAACTGAACTCCTTGATCTGTTTGAGAATTTCATCCTGGGTGACGGTCCTGAAGTCGTCCTGCTGGCCGAATTTAAGCCCGTGCTGGCGGCGCAGCACCGCCGAGATGCGCTCGATGGCGGCATCCATGAGCTTCGGGTCCCGGATCTGCACCTGAATGAGCAGGCTGTCCGCCGCTTCCTGGCCGTACTGGAGGATGGCGGTCGAGAGCGGGATGAACACGGCATCGTCTTGATTGCCGAACACGGACCCGCCCTTTTTCTGGAGCACGCCCACGATCTGAAAGGTTCCATGTCCGATCTGGATCTCCTGCCCCACGCAGTCGTCGGAGAGGGCCAGTTTGTCCAGAACCTCGTGGCCGAGCACGCATACTTTCCGGCGCGCGGCCACGTCCATGGGCGCCAGGAAACGTCCGTACTCGGGGGTGAAGGAGTTCATGGAGGCGAAGGAGTCGCCCGTCCCCCACACCTGCGTCGTGTCGTGGTGGCCGTGGAACGAAATGGCGTCCTGGCGGTTCAGGATGGCGCATATCTCCTTCACTTGGGGCACGTCCTGGGCCACGGCCTGGGCGTCGGAGTAGGTCAGCTTCAGCCTCTTCACCGCTTCGCTGTAGTCCTTGTAAAGACGGTAGTTGGGTTCGATGAAGAGAGTATCCCCTCCCAGCGCCTCGAACCGCCCCAGGAAAGACTGGAACACGCCCTGCATGATGGAGACGACGGCCACCACCGCCAGGACGCCGATGATGATGCCGAGCACCGTGAGGAACGACCGCATCTTGCTCGCCCAGATGGCCCTGAGGGCGATCCGGAACAGCTCCATGAGGGTGCCCCAGAAGCCGTAAATGCTTTTCTTGTCCAGCGCGGCGGCGGTCATAGGAGGAACCTCATGGGAAGTGAGGAGTGAGAGAGTGAGGAGTGAAAGAGCGCGGAGTGAGGGAGCAGGTGGGCGACCGGGCCAGGCCGGTGGGAGCGACCCATCGGCGAGATACGAGGAGGCCCTTTTCTGACACCGCCCATGAGCCGCTGCTTGTTTCGCCCTGGCGGCCTCACCTCCATGACCATCATGGCCCGGCAGGCGCACAAAGCGGCGCTTGCGCCTGATCTTGGCCTTCCTCCCTCACTCCTCACTTATCACTCCTCACGGTTTTTTCACCCTCTCATCGCTGACGATCTTTCCGTCGCGGATGCGCACCTGCCTTGGAGCGTAGGCGGCCACGTCGGGCTCGTGGGTGACGAGGATCAGGGTGTTGCCCATGGCGTTGAGTTCGCTGAGCTGGGCCATGATCTTGTCGCTCGTGGCGCTGTCCAAGTTCCCCGTGGGCTCGTCCGCCATGATGAGCGAGGGCTTGTTCACGAGGGCCCGGGCGATGGCGATCTGCTGGCGCTGGCCGCCGGAAAGCTGGTTCGGCTTGTGGTGGGCATGCGTCTCCAGCTTGAGAAACTGGAGGGCTTCCAGGGCCATTTGGTGGCGCTCGGCGGGGGGGACCTTGGCGTAGATGAGAGGCAGCTCCACGTTCTCCAGGGCGCTCGAACGGGGCAGCAGAAAAAACATCTGGAAGATGAATCCGATCTCCCGGTTGCGAAGCTCGGCCAGCGCGTCGGCCGTGAGGGTGTGGACGGGGGTCCCGGCCAGGAGGTATTCGCCGGACGTTGGGGTGTCCAGGCAACCCAGGAGGTGCAGGAGGGTACTCTTGCCCGAGCCGGAAGGGCCCATGATGGCGAGGAATTCCCCCCGCTTCACGGTGAGGTCGACCCCGCGCAGGGCGTGGTACACCTCGTCCCCCATGGGGTAGTCCTTCACGAGGTTCCGGGCCTGGATGAGGACGTCGTCGCCGTTCACCGCGCGCCTCCCCTAGCTGAAGTTCCGGGAAATGGCACTTTAGTCCACCGCCACCTTCGCGCCGCCAGCGGCGGCCTTGGCCTGGTCGCCCTCCTTGACCAGCTTGGCCTTGACCCTGTCGCCCTCGTGCATGGTCCTCAGCAGGCTGTAGGGACCGGTGATGACCTCGTCACCCTCCTTGAGGCCCGACGTGATTTCCGTGCTGGTATCGTCGGAGAGGCCCACCGTGATGGCCTTCTTGAGGGCCTTGCCCTTGTCGGCCACGAACACGTAGAACACCTGCTGGCCGTCCTTTTCCTCGGACCGTATGGCTCCGATGGGCGCCTTCAGGACGTCCTTCCGCTTGTCCGCGATGAGGCGCACGCGGGCCGTGATGCCCGGCTTGATTTCCGCGTCCGGATGCGTGAGCGCCACCTTCACTTTGAACTGCCGGATGGTGGAGGAAGCGGCGGACTGGGCCGCTTGGGCCGAGGCGCCGATCTCGATGACCGTGCCGTCGTACTTCTTGCCGTTCAGGGCATCCACCGTCACCACCGCGGGCTGTCCCAGCTTGAGGCGGGGCAGGTCCACCTCGTCCACCTGGACCTCCGTGATGATCTGGCTCAGGTCGGAGACGGTGAGGATGACCGTGCCCTGGATGTTCATGGTGCCCATCATGGCCGTCTCGCCGACCTTGGCGTTCACGGCCGTCACGACCCCGTCGATGGGAGACCGCATGGTGGTCTTGGCCAGATAGTCCTGGGCGCGCTGATAGTTCGAGTTGGCCTGCTGGGCCATGGCCTTCGCCGAGTCCGCGGAGAGGCGCGCCTGGTCCACGGCCAGCTTTGCGTCATCGCGCTGCGACGTGGAGAAGATCTTCTGTTCGAACAGATCCTTGGCCCGGTCCCAATCCTTCTTTCGCTGGGCGTAGGTCACGTCGGCCTGCCGGGCGGCCACCATGGCCGCGTCCAGGTTGGCCTTGGCCGAGGCCACGTCCCGCTGGTATGTGTCCGGATTGATCTGCACGAGCACGTCGCCCTTCTTCACGCGGTCCCCTTCCTTGAAAGGGATGCTCGTGATCTCGCCCATGACCTGAGAGGAGATGTTCACCGTGTCCTTGGCCGTGATGAGGCCGTCCGCCGTGACGGTGGGCGACACGTCGCCCCTGACCGTCTTCATCACCTCCACGTCCATACCCTTGGGGCCGGACTTCAGAGCCGTGATGGTGACGATGACCACGAGCAGGAGGACGATGCCTCCGATGATGTAGAGCCGCTTGCGCATGGATGCCCCTTTAGAAGATCGCGGCCTTGGCCAGGTGAAGGACCACTGGGATGCCGTAGAGGCCGAAGACGATGGCCGCCATTTTGCCTACCTTGGCGTTGGCGAAGGCGGCGAGGCCACGGGTATACAGCCACAGCATCCAGAGGGTGAAGACGTCCAGGTCCGACAGGAACGCGTATCCCACCTTGCCGAGCCGCTCCTGGCCGAAGACGGCGCCCAGGTTGCTCATGACGGGATTGTTCGGGTCCAGGAACGTGGCGTCCTTGACGAACATCATGACGATGAACAGGAGCGTGAAGAGAATATTGGGGAGCTGCGACCAGCACACGACCCGGAAGGTGTCGGGGAAGGTGATGGTGTCGCCGAAGGCCAGGACAACGAGCCACAGGATGGCGGCCACGAGGAGATATTTCACGGCCACCACGAGGAAGCCGGCGTAGGTCATGGCTTTCCCGATTTTGGACCCCATCTCCACCGCCTGGTCCATTTGGGCTTCGCTCATCTCCGCCGATCGAGGGTTCTGCTTGATCTGCTGGCGAATCACCTCGGCGAGGTCGGCCCGCTGCAAGTAAATGAACCCCCCAGCCGTGCCGAGGACCATGAGGATGATCAGAGGAATGAGGCAGGCCCAGCCCGCTTTGCCCGCGATGCGTTTGAAGGTTTCGCCAGGAGCCGTGAGGAGGCCCACCATGACTTCAGCCGCCGGGGGTGCCGGCTGCTGAGCCGGCGCGGAGGTCTCCACTTCGGGTTCCGAAACCGGTCCCGCGTTCTCTTCCGGGGTTTGGTCCGTCATGGTTCCCCTCCTTGATTAGTGATCGGGTGATCGGGTGCGGAAGACGCCGACCCTGTCCCCCGTCCCCTGTCCCCTTACTTGATTTCGATGCCCCGGCTCTCCAGATACTTCCCCAGGGCGCGCTCCAGTTTGGCGCCCGCGTACTGAGTGTAGACGCGCGCGTTGACGAGGCTGGACGAGGCGGCGAGCAGGTCGTTTTGGTAGGAGAGCACGTTGAAGGCCGTGGAAAGGCCGTTGTCGTACTTCTTCTGCTCCGCGTCCAGCTTCTCCTTCTGGAGCTTGTACGTGAGCTCGGCGGCGTCCACCCGCTTGCTGGCCGCCTCCAGGTCCCTCAGGCCGCTTCGAACCTCGTTGGCGATGCTGAGCTTGAGCTTTTCGAAGGCGATTTCGTCCGCGCTCTGGGCGAGCCGCGAGATCTGATACTGCGCTTTGGCCGCCCGGTTCTGGATCGGATAAACGAAGGACAGCCCTACGTAGTAGGACTTGTAGTCCATCCCTGTGATCTGGCTCCAGGCCTTGGAGAAGGTGTGGTCCATGTACACCTGACCCGTGATGGGGTCGGTCAAGGTGCCCGTGGAGCCGTTGTAGGTCAGGGATGCGTTGAGGTTGAGGGACGGCAGGGTCTGGTTCTTGGCCAGGGCCAGAGCCAGCTTGTCCTTCTCCAGCTGGCCCTTGAGCTGGACCATCTCGGGCCGCTGGGCGAGGGCCTCGTCGATGAGCGCCGCCTCGGGCTTGTCCATGGAGATGAGCTTGGGCTCGTCCGTGGGGTTGAAGGGAGTGCTCCACTCGGGGGAGCTCCTGTCGTACCCGAGGTCGAGCTTGAGGATGTCCGCCCGGTCGCCCACGTTCTGGCGGGCCGTGATGATGTCCTGCTCCCTCGTGGCCACCTGCGCGTCGGCGGTGACCTGCTCGATGGGCGCCAGGACGCCTACCTCGATCTTCTTCCGGGTCTCCCCTTGGAAGCGCTTGGCCAGATCGAGAGCGCTCTCCTTGGACTGGAGGTCTTGGATGGCGTAAACGAGCTGGAAGTAGTCGTTTTCCACCTGCAAGAGGGAGTCGCGCACCTTCTGGACGTAGGCGCTGTCGGCGATGGTCCTGTCGATCTTGGCCTGGAGGACCGTCTGGCTCGCCGCCACCTTTCCAAACCCCTGCAGGAGGGGAAGGGTGGTGCCGAGTGTCGCGGAGCTGTTGTAGGTGGGGTTGAGGTAGGAGAAGGTGGAGTTGGTACGGTCCTTGGTGTTGTTCCACTGGAGCTGGAAGGACTGGCCCCACGGGGTGGCCTGCTTCAGGCCCAGGTTGTAGGCGTCCTCCCGGCTCATGTACACCGCCGCCAGGTCTCCCACCTGAAGCTTGCTCGTGATGGGCTGGCGGCTCACCTGGTTGTACCAATCAAAGGTGAGCTGCGTGTCGTAAAGCCCGTATGTGCCCCGAAGGGCCCAGTCGGACTGCTTCACGGTCACCTTGCTGACCTGGATGTCGAAGTTCTTCTGCATGGCGGTCTGAAGGGCGTCCTGGAGTGAGAGGGGTTTGGCCCCTTCCGGAATCTGGGCGCTTACCCGGAGGCACGGGCCCGCGCACAGGCCCAACCCCAAGAGCGCCACACCCCCAAGAACCCGGATCCTGCTGAATCGGCTCATACGGCCCTCCTCGTTCAAGTGAGGCTATACGCAGGGGCGAGACCATAAGTTTACCCGGGCGTCCCCTGGTTGCAAGGCGACCCTGGCGGGTCAGCGGACGAGCAGGCTGTGGACGAGCACCGTCAAGACGAAAAGGGTGAACAGGGCGTATTTAAGGTTTCTCGCCACCACCGCGAAGAAAACCATGGAGGCCAGCACCCGCACCAGGGGCGTGAGGAGGAGAACCACGATGCCAAGGCTCACCAGGAGCCGGGGCCGGAAGGCGCCCTCGGCGACCTGCCGCACTTCCAGCATGGCGAAGTCGTAGAGGTTCATCCCTGCGATCGTGTAATCGAAACCCAAGTGGCCCGTGGCCAAGAAGCGCCACGCGTAGCCGGCCACCAGTAGCGCGGCGCTGATCATAACCCCCACCTGGAGGATGTATCCGACCATGGTTTCCATCATGTGCTGGACAGCCGATTCGTCGGCTCCGCACACGCTCACGAAGGGTTCCGAGTCCTTGCTCACAGGTTCCCCCACACGCCCCGAATGACCATCTCGGCGCCCAGCGCCAGAAGGACCACCAGGAAAAACCGCCGGACCGCCATGTTGCTAAGGCGTACCAGAACCACCGTGCCGATAAAGGCACCGACGCTGACCCCCAAGATGATGGGCGCCGCCAGGCCGGGGTCGATGAGCCCCGCGGCCAGGTAGACGCTGGTGCCCGCCAGCGCCGTGACGCCGATGATGAGGTTGCTCGTGGTGGTGGAGACCTTGGGCGGCAGGTGCATGCCCAGGTCCAGGACCAGCACCTTGAGGGCGCCCGCCCCGATCCCCAGGAGCCCCGCGATGAAGCCCGCGCCGAACATCATGGGCCCGCCCAGATAGGCGCGGGTACCTTCATAATGGATGTCATGGCCCGCGGCCTGGTCGAAGTAGCAGCCCTTGAGTTCGAGCCACCGAGAGAATCGGTCCACGTGCGCCGCCGGTTCCCAATCCACATTGCGCTGCAAGTACATGGCGCCCCAGACCACGAGCAGCACCACGCCAAAGATGATGAAGAGGGGGCGCGGGCTTACGAGGACGGTGATGGACGCACCGACGATGGCTCCGAGCATGGTGAACATCTCGAGGAACATCCCCACCTTGAGGTTGGTGAGGCGGTCCCGCACGTAGGCCGCGGCGGCGCCGCTCGAGGTGGCGATGACGGAGACGATGCTCGCGGCGATGGCGTGCTTGATGTCCATACCCGCCAGGGTCAACGCGGGGATGAGGATGACACCTCCGCCCATGCCCGACATGGCGCCCACGAATCCAGCAGCCACGGAAATGAGCAGAAGCCAGCCTACCGGTAGCGTGTCCATAGGTTCCTTTCAGAAAAAGCCGCGGCCCCCGCGCCCCCGCCGGCGAAGCCGCCGGGGCGATCTCTACCGGCTCAGGGGCGCCGCATGACCGAATCCAGAATCATGAGGAAGGCCGCCTGCTGAGCGGGCTCCTCCTTGTTGATGACGGCCAGGCAGTCGCCCGCCGGGAAGACCTCGTGGAGGTGATCCGCGTTCCGGCCGCTCGTGATGACCACGCGGGTCCGATCTACGCCGCGGGCCACGGCGAACTCCAAAACCTTCTTCCCGTCCATGACGGGCATTTCCAGGTCCAGCATGAGGAGGCCGATGTCGGGTGAGAGGACGCTCAGAGCTTGCAGGGGGTCCGTAAAGACCTCTACGGCCGCGAGGTTGGGATACCGATCCTCGAAAAGCGCCTTCCAGTGTTCACAGAAGGCGGGGTGGTCGTCCACGATGACGATGCGCTTCAACCTGCAGGCCTCCCGAAAACGGCCCCCCGTTCTTTTAAGGATACCTCATGTAGAGGCAGGAGTGCAAAATCCCTCCCGTTCAAGGATCCCTTCCCTATGGGGGCGGGCGTTCAGGACGGGGCCATGGGGAGGCTGAGGTGCATCATGAGCGCGGGCGTGCCGTCGCTGTAATACTTGTCCTGCCGTCCCAGAACCGTGAAGCCGTACTTCCGGTAGAGGCCGATGGCGGCTTCGTTGGTCTCCCGCACCTCGAGATGGACGTCATCGGCCCCGCGAGCCCTGGCGTAGCGAAGCACGTGGGCCAGAAGGGCTTCCCCCAACCCCTTCCCGCGGAAGGCCTGGCCCACGGCGATGTTGATGAGGTGCGCCTGCTCGAAGATCACCCAGAGGAAGGCGTACCCCGCCACGGCCCCCTCCTCCTCCACCACGAAGGCCGAACACACGGGGTTGTGGAGGGCCTCGTAGGCCAGGGCCTGCCGCGGCCACGGGTCGGGATAGGTGGCGGCCTCCATGGCCGCCACCGCGTCCAGATCCGAGTCACCCATGGGGCGAATATGGCGGAGAAGCTCCAGGTTCAGCGCCATGGCGTCCAGCTCAATCGCGGCTCGTGCCTGGCGCCCTCACCCCAGCGGACTTCCGGTGATCCGCTCGTAGGCTTCCCTGTACTTCTCCGAGGTGCGCGCCACCACGTCCTCAGGGAGGACGGGAATGGGCGGCTCCTTGTTCCAATGAATGGAGAGGAGGTAGTCCCGGACGAACTGTTTGTCGAAGCTCGGCTGGCTTTGGCCGGGAGCGTACAAATCGGCGGGCCAGAAGCGGCTGGAATCGGGAGTGAGGACCTCATCGCACAGGATGAGTTCTCCATCCAGGAGTCCGAATTCGAACTTCGTGTCCGCGATGATGATGCCCCGGGACCGGGCGTAGTCGGCGGCGAAGGTGTAGAGGGCCAGGGTCGTGGCCCGGACCTTGTCCGCGAGCCCCTGGCCGATGAGGGCCGCCGCTGCTTCGAAGGAGATGTTCTCGTCGTGGCCCGTCTGCGCCTTGGTGGAGGGGGTGAAGATGGGCGCCGGGAGCCTGTCGCTCTCTCGGAGGCCCGCCGGCAGACCGATGCCGCATACGGAGCCGGTCTTCTTATAGTCGTTCCAGCCCGAGCCGCTCAAATAGCCCCGTACCACGCACTCCACGGGAAGCATTTGGGCCTTCCGGGCCAAGGTAAAGCGTCCCTCCAGCAGGTCCTTGTGGGGACAGAGGGGCGAAGGCAAATCGGCCACGTTCGTGCTGATCACCTGGTTCTTCACGATATGGGCGGTCTTTTTGAACCAGAAATCGGAGAGCAGGTTCAGCACCCTCCCTTTGTCGGGAATGCCGTTGGGCAGCACGTGGTCGAAGGCGCTGAGGCGGTCCGTCACCACGATGAGGACTTCGTCGCCCATGTCGTACATGTCCCGCACCTTGCCGCGGGAGAGGAGATTGAGTTCGGGGAAGTCGGTTCGGGTCACCACGGGTCGCATTTCATCCTCCTGGCAGGTTGGCGCCGCATCACGAGGTTGCATCCGGAACCTCCTGGCGGATATGGTTGAGGGTTGAGAGTTGAGAGCTGAGAGTTGAGAGTTGAGGGTTCGATGCACGGCGGACGCGCTAGGGCTCGTTTTTTCCCCTTCCATGGTCCACGCTCCACCTTTCGCGCCGATGTGGCAGCTTTTTAATGGTACCAAAGGCATACCGCAGCATCGAGCCGAGTGACGCCAACAGTCCTCATGCCGCCTTTTGCGCTGGAGCCGAAACCTTGCCGGCCCCTTCCGCCGACGGGGCGCCCTTCACCACCGTCACTCCGTTTCCGTCTCGGGCCACGGTCACGCCCTTTATGGCCTTCAGTGCCCGCGCGAATCGCGCGGCCGCCTCCGGAGTATCCCACAGGGTGGCCCAGGCAAAGGCGAGCTCGCCCGCCGGCCCCTCGAAGACGGTGTACCGGTCCCCTCCCCAATCCTCTGCAGCCTTGGTCGCGGTCGCGTCATCCACCCCCCACTCCTTCAGGATGATCTGCACGTTGAACTCGCCCCACGTGCCTGAGGCCAGCGATTTGAAGCCTCCGGCGGCGAAGGCCTTGGGGGGGACCACCGTCACCCTGAGGGGCGGATCGCTCCCCGCGAAGTACTTGTCGGGATGGAGGACCTGCTCCATGGACTGGGGAGGGTGGGTGTAGAGCCGGTTGACGGCCTGGAACCCGCCCCTGTCGTAGGCGGCCTTGACGAGGTTCATGCCGCCCAGGTAGGCGACCAGGAGGTTCTCCTGAAGGTAATCGGGTATCGAAGAGCCGAGGATCTCCTTCCCCATCGTCATGCCCAGCATGAGATCCGTGGCCTGCTTCTGCTGCTCGGGCTGAATCTGTAGGGCCTGATAGAGATAACGCAACATAACCCACGTGGCGTCACCCTCCACCACGCACCGCGCCGCGCTGGCCCGGTCTTCATCATTTTTGTCGTTGATGGGCATGGAGTTGAGATCGAAGTATTGATCCGTGAGGGCGTGCACCATCTCGTGGATGATGTAGACGTCGGAAAGGTTGAAGCCCTCTCCTCCGAGGCCTTCAAGGAGGTCGGCCCCGTCCAGAGGCTGGTCGCTCACGTAGAGTTTCTTCTGGTCGGGATCGTAGAGGCCCACCACCTGGTCTTCGAGGAGGCCTTTCAGAACCGCCTTCAGGTTCATCTTTGGCGGGATGAGGCCAAAGGCCTTCAGGGATTTTTCCATGGGAGTCCATTCGGCGTCGCTGGTCTCCTTGCGCATCTGATCGTCCAGGACGCCTCTCAGGGTCTTGGGATCCACCATCCGGATGGGCACGGGCGTTTTGAAGCGAAGCCCCCGCAGCACCTCCGCCTTCTGTTCGAGTGAATGAAAGTCTCTCGGAGCGGAAGCCGCCGCCGCGAGGGTTAGGAGGACCAGGGAGGCGAAGAGGAAACAGCTCCTGCGCATGTGCGGATTGTGACATCGGGGTCGGGGCCGGTCAATACGGAAGGGGACGGCCACCGGGTCGCCCCTGCCTGTCGAAGCGTGAGCCCTCCCCCGTTCGAGTCTTCCCGCCGCCTGAGGCAAAAAAGGCCCCGGCGGATGCCGGAGCCTCTCTAGGACCGCTGGTGGACGGTAAGGGATTCGAACCCTCGGCCTCCGCGTTGCGAACGCGGCGCTCTCCCAACTGAGCTAACCGCCCGATGGATAAGTATAAGTGAAACGCGGCCCGATGAAAAGAGGGCCACGCGAAAGCTTCTCCCCGGGGGCGGAGATCGCACCGTTCCTGGTATACTTTCAAGGGAGGCCTTGGGATGCCCGACCGAATCGACGCGTGGAATCTTTTGTGCGGGTGGACCAGCTCGGAGGCCCTTCGGCGGCACGCCCTGGGGGTGGAGGCGGCCATGAAAGCCATGGCCCGCAAGTACGGTGAAGACGAAGAGCTATGGGGCGTCACGGGCCTTCTGCACGACTTCGACTACGAGCGGTATCCTCAGGCCCCGGATCACCCGCTGAGGGGGGCTCCCGTCCTTCGCGAGGCGGGCTATCCCGACGTCATGATCACCGCCATCCTGGGCCACGCGGGCTACACGGGAGTGGCGCGAGAAACGCTGCTGGCCAAGGCCCTTTTCGCCTGCGACGAGTTGACGGGGTTCCTCTTCGCCTGTGCTTACGTCCAGCCCGACAAAAAGCTCGCGAGCGTGAAGCCTGAGAGCGCCAGAAAGAAACTGAAGGACAAGTCCTTCGCAAGAGGCGTGAGCAGGGAGGACATTCTGAGCGGAACGCAGGATCTCGGACTGGATCTCCTTGAGCACATCACCTTCGTGCGCGACGCCCTCACCGGCAAGGCCGAGGAGCTCGGGCTCTGACCGAGAGCCTCCAGCAATCGTGCCATTCCACCGCATCTTCGTATACGCTGTTCACATGGCCGCATCCAATGCGTATTATACTTAATATATATGTCCGGTAAGCCTCACGGGTGGCTCCTGAGATCACCCTAACGAGAACCAGATTACCCGCGAACTATTGTGTCTCTCGCAGGGGTGTCATATAGTAGGGGAAACTCGGGAGGCGGCCTTGGCAGACATCGACCCAAAGCACCGTCACAGTGAAATCATTTCCCTCAAGGCTTCCCTTTTCGACAGCACCACCCGCTTCCCCGCCTATCCGGCGGCCTTCGGCCAGCTCAAACAGATGACTCAGGACCGCTTTCTGGGTTTGGTTTTCCTTCAGCTCTCCGATCTGGAGCGCGTGGAGGCCATCTTTGGCTTCCAGCGCTACGAGGAGATACTCAGCCGCTCCGCCCGCCAGATCGACGTGGTGAACCACTCGCGGTTCGGCGGGGTCCTTCTCCCGACCATGCGCGGCGTGTACGACGACGAGTTTTGCGTCTTCGCTCCTTATGATCTCCTCGCGGCCTCACCGCTGCCTTCCCTTCAGCAGACCGCCGGCTTGCTGTACACGGCCATCGAAGAAGAGCTGTCCCGCCAGGGACTTCAGGGCTTGACCCTCAACCTTGGCTACGCCCTTCTCCATCACAATCCGTTTCTCAGGTTTGAGCGGCTCGTCCACCGGGCCGTGGACGAAGCCGCCCTGGGCGCCCAACGGCAGGACGAATCCGAGCGCGTGCTCCGGGAGCTTGAGATCAGGCAAATCCTCGCGGAGGGGACCCTCTCCACCCTGTTTCATCCCATCGTGGACCTCCAGGATTACACCGCCGTGGGGTACGAAGCCCTCACCCGCGGCCCCGCGGGGACCCCTTACGAGACCCCCGAAGCGCTCTTCGCGTGGGCCAGGGAGTCGCGGCTGAGCCGGGCGCTGGATCGCCAGTGCAAGCTCACGGCCATCGCCTCGGCCTCTGCCCGCCCCGCACAGTCCCGCCTTTTCATCAATACGCTGCCCAGCACCCTAGACGACCCCGAGTTCATGGACGGCAAGGCGTTAGATCTCCTATCCCGCCACGGCATCTCGCCCTCCGAAGTGGTTTGGGAGCTTACGGAGCGGCTCCCCATTGAAGACTATGACCACTTCCAAATCACCATGAAGGCGCACGCCAAGATGGGCTACCGCATCGCCATCGACGACGTGGGAACGGGCTACTCCAGCCTCCAGACCATCACCCACGTGCGCCCTCTCTACCTGAAGGTGGATCGTTCGCTGGTCCACGACGCCCAGGACAACCTCCTGAAGCAGGAACTCATCTCCTCGATCATGGTCCTGGCGGAAAAGGTCGGCGCCCAGGTCATCGCGGAGGGCATCCAGACGCCCGAGGAGCTCGCCGTTCTCAAGAGCATGGGCGTTCCCCTCGGACAGGGGTTCCTCTTCGGCCCGCCCTCGCCGGACTTCGCCACGGATTTCCGCCCCCGGCTGAGTTGAAGTTCGGCGCCCCGGCGATTCCAGCCGAACCGCATTCCATGCGAGCCGCCCGCCCTGGTATGATGGCCCCTTCCGGCCTCGGGGGAGGCCGGACGCCGGTCGCCCGCCGGTCCTCTCCGGCGAGCCTGCCTTTGAATGGAGCAGATCATGAAGGGCTTCTTCGAGTGCGTTCCCAACTTCTCCGAGGGCCGAAACCAGGCCATCCTCGATGAGATCGTCAAGGCCGTCCGGGCCGTGCCCGGCGCCCTGGTCCTGGATCTGGAGATGGACGCGGACCACAACCGCTCCGTCCTCACCTTTGTCGGCACCGCCGAAGCCTGCGCTGAAGCGGCGTTCCAGGCGGCCCGCCGCGCTTCCCATCTGATTGATTTAAACCGGCACAAAGGGGCCCATCCGCGCATGGGCGCCACAGACGTCGTGCCCTTCGTCCCCCTGGAGGGGGCCTCCATGGACGACGCGGTGGAGCTCGCCAAGGCCGTGGGCAAACGCCTGGGCGAGGAGCTGGGCATCCCCGTGTTCCTCTACGAGGCGGCGGCCTCCAGGCCGGAGCGGCAGAGCCTTCCCAGCGTGCGAAAAGGAGAGTTCGAAGGGCTTCGCGACCTCATCGGCCAAGATCCCGACAAGGATCCCGACTACGGCCCGAAGGCCATTCATCCCACGGCCGGTGCCACCGCCGTCGGCGCCCGGCCCTTCCTCATCGCCTACAATCTGAATCTCAAGACGCAGGACGTGGCCATCGCCAAGGCCATCGCCAAGGAGATCCGCGAGCGGGACGGAGGCCTGCCGGGCATCCGCGCCATGGGCTTCATGCTCGAAGAGCTCAAGATGGCCCAGGTCTCCGTGAACGTGGTGGACTACCGCAAGACCTCCCTCGCTGCCCTCACCCAAACCGTCACGGCCAAAGCCGCGGCCCTGGGGGTGGAGGTGGCCGAGACCGAGCTCATCGGCCTGGCACCTGCCG
>JAKAKG010000187.1 GCA_021813555.1 Acidobacteriota bacterium | reverse complement strand
CTGAGGCCCTCCAGGAGGATTTCGGGCACCGTCAAAGAGGTCGTGATGTTTTCCCCCGTGCGCTCCTCTCCCTCCAAAAAATGGAAGGAGCCGGAATCCCACCCGAGGACGCTGTAGGCGATCTCTTGGACTTGATGCCGGACCTCGTTCCAAAGGTCCTTGGGGCTGATGGCCTGGAGCTCCACGAGGATTTTGCCAAGGCGTTTGCCCCGGGTGACGAGCTTGCCCGCCGCTTCGAACTGTTCGGCGGTGATCTTGCCCTCCTTCAGAAGCATCTCGCCGAACCGCTCCTTGGGAAGGTTGGAGGAGGCGAACACCACCAGGCCCCGTTTGAAATGGAGGGTCTTGGTCACGGAGCCGTTTCGCACGAGGAGAACCCCCGTCTTGCCCGTGGTCCGGAGGTAGTCCAGGATTTCCGGGAGGCCGAGTTCGTTGAAATCCCCCTGGATGGGTGCGGCGGGTACGCTCATGGGGCGCTTACCCCCTGGTGATCATCCGCCATGGCCCGCCTCGGACAGAAAACCGGAACGGGCCAGCGGAAGATAGCGAAAGAAGGGTCTGCCGTAAATTTGGTCCTTTTTGATGGGGCCAAACATCCGGCTGTCCAGGCTCACGGCGGGATTATCCCCCAGGCAGAAATAGGACCCTTCCGGAACCTGCACGGGACCAAAATCGGGATATTTGGCTACTATGCCGTCCTTTCCCGAGAGGGGCCTGCCGTTGATGGTCAGGGTGCCCCCGCGAGAGGCGACCGATTCACCCGGCATGCCCACGACCCGCTTTACGAGAAATCGCGGATCGCTGCCCACGTGGAACACCACCAGATCGCCCCGATGAAGACCCGAGCCCCTGAAGAAAACACGGTCCACGAGAAGGTAGTCCTTGTCGCTCAGGGACGGAGACATACTGAGCCCCGCCACTTGAAACGGTTGGAATAGGAAGTGAAAGACGAGGATTGCCAAGGCCAGCGAGGACCCCATGAAAAGGAATCCCTTGGCAGCGAATTTTGATAGGGCTCTGAGGCGTTCCCCGGCTCTAGACATGGCAAGCATTCTACCGCCTGCGGCGCTCGGGGGCAAGGCGGAGGGAAATTGGCGCAAGGGAAATTGGGAGTTCGGAAAGCGGAAAGCGGAATTCGGAAAGAAGGGACGTGGGACAAGGGATTAGGGGACAAGTGCGGGGACGGCGATTGTATTTGCTTCCTTACCTCCCGCGGCGGCGTAACGGCGAACGCTCGCTCTTCGCTCGCGTTCTCGTAACCGCCGCCGGCGGGTCTCCCGCCCTTCTCGTCCCTGGCCCGGATTGGTGGAAGAAGGGGAAACAAAAACGAGGGGCTCTCGCCCCCCGCTCGAGTTTTGGTGGACCGCCAGGGACTCGAACCCCGAACCAACGGATTAAGAGTCCGCTGCTCTACCGATTGAGCTAGCGGTCCGAAGCGAAAATTATCCACGAAATGGACCTTGCTGTCAACTCGGCAGGCTGCAGGGGGGGAGGGGACGGGGTCGAAGGCCAGCCCGATCTACGTGCAGGCGAACTGGGTGGCGATTCGAGAAATGTCCTTGGCCGAGTCCACATCCCTCGCCGTGAGGCCGTCGGCGGAGTGGGTGCGAAGGAATACCGTGACGTCGGAGTAACGGACCAAAAGATCGGGGTGATGATCCCTGGCCTCGGCCGCCACGGCCACCATTTCCACGAAGCGAATGCCGTCCATATAAGAGTGGAACGGGAAACGCCGCACGAGGCTGCCCTCCTGGACACTCCATCCCGGCAGACCGCTCAGCGCGGCGTCAATTTCCTTCTCGGTCATCTTGTTCGGCATGGGGAGTTCACCTCCAGAGACATTCTAGTCCAGATGGCCGTGGGGAAGGCATCCACCTCTTCGGGAGGCGGGGCCGCTTGGGGGAGGGGAAGAGCCTGGAATCCCACCATGGCCGCGTTGTCGGTGCAGTAGGCTGGCCGGGGAAAGGCAGTCCTGACGGCGAGTTCTTTGCCGAGAGCCTGAAGTCGGACGCGGATGTGGCTGTTGCAGGCGACGCCCCCCGCCATCGTGATGGATCGGGGCCGCAAGGCCAGGGCCGTCTTCTTGAGGACTTGCATGAGGTGGTCGGCCACTCGCTTTTGATAGGAGGCGATGAGGTCGTAGGCCCAGGGCGGCAGGTGATCGGGGTCAGCGCCGGCCGGGACCTCGAGGCCCCTGAGGTTCATGTAGTGCAAGGCGGCGGTCTTCAGGCCCGAGAAGGAGTAGTCCAGGGAGCCCGAAGACATTCTCGGGAGGGTGAAGACGACCGCCTTGGGGTTGCCCCGAGCGGCCAGCCGGTCCATGAGGGGACCCGCCGGATAAGGAAGACCGAGACGCTTGCCCAGCTTATCCAGAGCCTCGCCAGCGGCGTCGTCGCGGGTGGCCGCCACGAGAGCCACGTCGTGAGGACTCCTGCAATGAAAGATGTGGGAGTGGCCGCCGGAGACCACGAGGCCGAGGCTGGGGTACGGAAGATCGGGAGCCTCCATCCAGGAGGAGCGGAGGTGCGCCTCTACGTGGTTGACGCCGTGGAGGGGAATCCTCAAGGCCCAGGCCATGGCCTTGGCGTAGGACACTCCCACCAGCAGGCTTCCCTGAAGCCCTGGGCCGCAAGTGACGGCGATGGCGGTGAGGTCCCGCTCCGAAATGCCGGCCTCGCGCAGGGCCGAGTCCACCGTGGGGGGAAGGTTGGCCAGGTGCTGGCGGCTCGCCAGCTCTGGGACTACGCCGCCATAAGGGGCGTGGACGGCGTCTTGAGAGGCAACGACAGAAGAGAGTACCCGCCCGTCCCCTGCAAGGACGGCCGCGGAAGTGTCGTCGCACGACGTCTCCACGGCCAGGAGAACAGTCACGGCAGGCCCCGGGCAAGAAAGCGGGACACGCTTTCCGGGTCTACGGGCTCCACGGGGCCATCTTCCGTGATGATGGCGCGAATGAGGTCGTGGGGGGTTACGTCGAAGGCGGGGTTGTAGGCCCCCACGCCGACAGGCGCGACCCGGGTGCCGGCAAAGGAGAGGACTTCCTCCTGGGAACGCTCCTCGATGGGAATAGCATCGCCGTCGGGGGCCGCGGGGTCGAAGGTGCTCCTCGGCGCAGCCACGTAGAACGGAACCTGGTGATGCGCGGCGAGGACCGCCAGGGAGCAGGTTCCGATCTTATTGGCCGTGTCTCCGTTGGCGGCGATTCGGTCGGCTCCCACCACGATGAGGTCCACCTTGCCCTGGCTCATGAGGGCGCCCGCCATATTGTCGCAGAGAAGAGTTACGGGAATCCCGTCCTCGCTCAGCTCCCAGGCCGTGAGGCGGGATCCTTGGAGGAAGGGCCGGGTCTCGTCCGCGTAGACCATGTTCAGTCGCGATGCCTCCTGGGCCGCCCTCACCACGCCCAAGGCCGTGCCGTAGCCGCCCGTGGCCAGCGCCCCGGCGTTGCAGTGGGTCAAAATGGACGCCCCGTGGGGAACGTAGCAGAGGCCATGCCGGCCTATGGCCTGGCACGAGGCCACGTCTTCGCGGTGGATGCGGAGGGCCTCCTCCAGCATGGCGTCGGCCACGTCCTCGGGCTCCGCGCCGTTCTGGCATAGGTCCACCGCCAGCCTGAGAAGCAGATCCACGGCCCATTCCAGGTTGACGGCCGTGGGCCGTGCCGCCTTGAGGCGGGCCGCATCGGCCTTGACGGCTTTGAGAAAGGCGTTGCGGCTGGCCGACCGCGCTGCGGCCGCCCCTGAAAGAGCCATGCCGTAGGCGGCCGTGATTCCGATGGCGGGCGCCCCGCGTACGACCATATCCCGGATGGCCTGGGCCACGTCAGGGGCGGACCGGTAATCCAGGTACGAAGTCTGCGACGGCAGGGCCCGCTGGTCCAGAAGCTGCAAGCTGTGGGTCGGCGTCCACGCGATATGGGGTTGCACGGCCGGCGCTTACTTAGACGACTCGTCTTCGAGGAACGCTTTGATGTGATCCAGGTCGTCCTGGTGGATCTTGTCCAGGTCCAGGTCCGTCCTGAGCTCCTGCATCGATTTGGAAACGGCCGCCTCCGCCTCGCCCTTGGGCCTTGTCTGGACGATTTCACGAGGGAGACCAAACATGGGCGCGAGGACCCAAATAAAAATCAGAAGGGCTCCCGCCAAGCTGACAAGGGTGGCCAACATCAGACCCTCCTCATGGGAACGAGCGCCGTGAGGCCCCCCACGAGCACGAAGAAGCCTCCCAGCCAAAGCCACGCCACCATGGGATTCACGAAGGCTCCGATGATGGCGCTGTTGTCCTTCAGGTCGTAGCCCGCCAAGAGGGTGTAGAAGTCGCGCATGGGCCGGGAGTGGATGGCCACCTCGTAGGTGGGCTGTTCGGGGTTGCTCGCGTAGAAGACGCGCATGGGCTGGAGGTACGCCACCATCTTTTCGCCGCGGTAGACGAGGAGGTCGGCCCAGATCCGCTTCTCGTTGACTGAGCTGAAATTCCTGTCGAGATTGTCGTGCTCTAGCCGCTCCATCCTCACCGTGTAGGGACCGAAGCGGACCGCGTCGCCGGGCCTCATGGATTCCTGATACTGGGTCTGGAAGGTGGAGGAGAAGGCGATCCCTAGAAAAAGGCAAATGATGCCGATGTGGACGAGATACCCGCCGTAGCGCCTGGGATTCTCGAGGAAGGGCGCCGCCAGCGAGCGCGGGACCGTGAGCCCGCGGGATAAGGCGTGGCGCACGGTGCGCGTGTACTCCTCCACGATGATGGCCGCCACGAAGAACGAAATGCCCACGCAGGCGAAGAGGTAGATGTAGGTCAACGGCCGTCCGGAGAAGTCCTTCGTGGACAGGCTTCCTCCCATGAAGAACGCCACGACGGAGGCGGCAAGGGCCGAAAGGCCAGCCAGGAAGGGGAGGAAGAGCTGCTTCCGATAGCTCTCCCACCCTCCGCGCCGCCACGGCGCCACGGAGGCGAGCCCCATGACCAGGAGGATGGCCAGGGCGATGGGCAGCACGCGCGGGTTGTAAAACTCGGGCCCGTGGCTCAACTCCTTGTGGGTGATCATCCTGTAGAAGATGGGGCTGCTCACGCCAAAGACCACGACGAAGGTGAAGAAGGCCATGAGAAGGTTGCCGTAGAAGAAGAGGGCCTCCCTGCTTCCCGCCGATTCAAGCTTCTGGCCGCTCTTGAGGAGGGCACGCCGCCGCCAGATGAACACGGCGCTCACCACCAGCATGAGGGCCATGAAGCCCAGGAAAATGGTGCTCAGGCGCAGATAGACGGGAACGGAGGGGTCTTCCTGGCCGAAGGCGTGCACCGATTGCAGGATGCCCGATCGGGTGAGGAAGGTCCCGTAGATGGACAGGAGGAAGGTGGTCACGATGAAGGCCACGTTCCAGAAGCGGTAGATGCCCCGCTTCTCCTGCATGAGGAAGGAGTGGAGGAACGCCGTCCCCGTGAGCCACGGCATGAAGGATGCGTTCTCCACCGGGTCCCAGGCCCAGTAGCCGCCCCATCCCAGCTCGATGTAGGCCCAGAAGCCGCCCAGAAGGATGCCGATGCCCAGGGTGAGCCACGAGAACATGGCCCAGTTGCGGGCGGACTTCATCCAGAAGGTGTTGCGCTCGCGGTGGGCCAGGGCGCCCATGATGAACGCGAAGGGGATGGTGAATCCCACGTAGCCCAGGTAGAGCATGGGAGGATGGATGGCCATGTAAACGTTTTGCAGGAGGGGGTTGAGCCCATTGCCGTCCACATCCTTGAGGGCCTGGGGAGAATAGGAGGAGAGGAGCTGGCCCGCGCCGTCCTTGAGGGGCTCGAAGGGGTTGATTTTGAAGTTGAGCAGGAAGAGAAAGAATCCCAGGGTCAGCAGGAGGAGAAAGCTGGTGAAGGGCAGGAGCCGGAGGTTGTTTCGCCGGTTGAAGGTCACCGCGAGAGCGGAGAAAACGGCCAGGAGCATGCACCAGAAAAGCATGGAACCGCTCATGCCTCCCCACAGGGCCGTCACCTTGTAGATGGCGGGCTGGCTTCGCCGCGAATACTCCCAGACGTACTTCAGCGTGAAGTCGTTGCGCAGAAGGGCGGCCACCAGAGCGAGGACGGCCAGGACCACGAGCCCGCAGATCCCGTAAATGGACCGTATGACGCTATCCAGGTATCTCTCATCCCGCGACCGATAGGCCATGAAGGAGGCCACCAGCCCCCAGATGGCCAAGCCGTGGGCGATGAAGAGGGCGTAGTTGCCGATGCTATTCATTGCTCCCTTTCCCGTCCCCCGCCGCGCCTGGAGCCTTGCCCTTGGATTCGTACTTGGAAGGGCACTTCACGATGAGTTCCCGTCCCTGGAAGGTGCCCTGTCCGTCCATCCGGCCGTCCACGACGATCTGGAGGCCCTCCTGGAAGGCGTCGGGGATGGCTCCCTGGTAGTGGACGGGTATGGTCTTGGATGGGTCTTTCTCGTCCTGGACGTTGAACCAGAGGTCCAGGTGATTCTGGGACGTCTTCACGGAGCCCGGCTGAATGATTCCCTTGAGCTTGACCCTATCCCTCTGCTTCGCCGTGTCGGCGTGAAATTCGGTGGGGCTGTAGTAATAGACGGGCTTGCTGTTGCCCGTGCTCGACAGGAAGAACAGGGCCAAAGCCCCGACGACGATGATCAGACCAACGGTCCACTTGACCTTCATTACCGCTCTCCTCTAAAGCGCTCTAAGGGCAGGGCCCCGTCGCGCCACCCCGAATCATAGTGAAAAACCTGGCGCCGGTCAAAAAAATTGCCCCGGCTCAGGCGCCCGGCTTTCGGCATCCCGCGTCCGAAGCCGCCTTGAGAGCGGGGATGTCCTTCATGGGATTGGCCATGCCGCAGAAGAGCCGGATGGCGGCCACGCCGGCGGCGCCGGCGGCCACGACCTCGGCGAGGTTACCCGCGCCGATCCCCCCCAGTCCCAGGATGGGAATGGGGCTTCGGGCGCAGGTGCTCCTGAAGGCGTCCAGGCCCAAGGGCGGGCCAAAGGGCGCCTTGGAAGGCGTGGCGAAGACGGGGCCCAGCGTGACGGCGTCGGCCCCTTCCTCGGCCGCCCGAAGGACCTCCTCCTCTCGGTGGCAGCTCCGCAGGATCAGAAAGGGACGCGGAAGGAGGGCTCTGGCGCGGGCCGTGGGAATACCGCCGGAAGGCAAGTGAATGCCCGAGGCCCCTGAGGCGAGCGCCAGGTCAAGGCGTCCATTCACCAGCAGCCGGACGCCGAACCGCCGTGCCTCGGGGGCGAGCATCTTGAGGGCGGCCACGAGGGTTCGGTCCGGCAGGTCCTTCTCCCTGACCTGCAGCCAGTCAACGCCGGCGCGGATCAGCCCCGAGGCTTGAAGAAGCAGATCGCCGCCCTTGGCAAGGGAGCGGTCCGTGATGGCGTAATAGATCATGGCTTAGTCGTAAGCGCTCTGATCGTGCCCGTCAGGCGGGCGCCCTCGCTTACCGAGAGCCGGGCGGTGGAGAGATCTCCGTCCCATGTGGCCGTTTCTCCGAATCGGGACAGTCCGGACACGTCCGCCTTGCCCGAGGCAGATCCCTCGCAAGAGAGGGTGACGCAGTCCAACTCGCCCTGCACGTGTCCCCCCGCCACCACGATGACCGTCGCCTTGCAGCGAAGGGGGCCTTCGACGGCGCCCTGCACTTCTATGTCCTGGCGCGAGGACAGGGCGCCCTTCAGCGTGGTCTTGGGCCCGATCACCGTTCTGGAAGGAGGCGGGGCGGGTGCTCGGTTAAAGAAACCCAAATCGATTCTCCGGAGGGAGGAGGTGTTTGGAGCGGGCGAGGGGTCTCGAACCCCCGACCTCAAGCTTGGGAAGCTCGCGCTCTACCAACTGAGCTACGCCCGCTCGAAACCCTATTCTAGCCGAAGCCGTGATGGGCGGTCAAGACGCCTTCGCCCGGTCCAGTCTCGCCTTGAAAATCAAACGGCCAGCAGGTACAATCCACGAGGCATCGGGATCCCCGTGGCGGGTCCCGCGCCGGAGTGCTCCCCTGGCGGGAGGAAAGGGGCTCGACCGCTTGAAACCCATACGATGGTTGGCGGCGCTTGCGTTCACCCTGGCTCTCGCGGTGCCGGCCATGGACGTGACGGGCCCGCAAGGAACCTTCTCGCTCAGGGATCGCCCCCGAGGCGGACAGATGGGCTTCTGCGCTGAAGATCTGGCGGCCGCCCTCAAGGGGTCCCTCGGGAAGGATCCGGTTTCCCATTACCCTGTTCTGACCCTCCGCGGCAAGCGCACGCTCATTTCTACGGCCTCGGCCCTGGCCTCCGTGGACGGGAAGATCGTCCGCCTCCAGGAATCACCTGCCGTGATCGAAGGGTGCCTCTGGCTTCCCGCGGAGTTCCTCACCTCCGTCCTGCCGCAGATCCTGGGCGGCCCGGTGGCGGTGCGAGGGGCTGAAGCCAAGGCTCCGCTCGCCGAGGGCAAGGTCCCTCCCAAGGGCGAGGCGAAGCCCGAGCCGAAGGCGGCCCAGGCTCAGAAGGGGGCGTCCGTTTCGGTGGGGGCGGAGGTGGCCGCGGACTCGGTCCGCCTCACGTTGGCCGGCAAGGACGCCGTTCTGGCCGACGTGGCGCAGGGGAGCAACGAGATCGTCGTCACCCTCGCCGAGGGCGGGCTTACGGGGACGGCCCAGGACGTGGGCGCGGGCATCGTGGACGGCATCGCTTTCAACCAGGGAGGGAGAACCCTCAAGGTAGCCCTCGGGCCCGGATTCAAGCGGCTCGAATCCCTGAAGCTTCGCGATCCGGACCGTCTGGTCCTCGTGTTCAAGGGTGAAGGGCAGCGCGTCAACCCCCCGCCGCCCGATGATGTCCAGGCGGCTCCAGGGACCGCGGACGCCGGGACCGCTCCGGGCGGACCTCCCAGGAAGACGGCGGCCTTCGACACGGTGGTTCTGGACCCGGGGCACGGCGGAAGCGACACGGGGGCCACCACTGCCGGAGGACTCCAGGAGAAGGACTTGACCCTGGTGCTGGCGCAGAAGACGGCGGCCCTGCTGGAGAAGGCCGGATTGCGAGTGATCCTCACCCGAAGCACGGACACGCAGGTCCCCCTCGTTCAGCGCACGGCCATTGCCAACTACAACCGGGCCGACCTCTTCCTCTCCATCCATTTGAACTCTTCCCCCGCGCCCTCGGCCCGGGGCACGGAAACCTATTTTCTCAGCCGGAACGCCACGGACCTCTGGTCTACCCAGCTCGCCGCCAAGGAGAACACGGAGGGGACGGCCTCCGGAGCCACGGCGGATAGCGGCCTGAACCTGGTTCTCTGGGAGCTTGCCCAGACGTCCTACATCGTGGAGAGCTCGGTCCTGGCGGAGGCGATTCAGCAAGAGTTCAACACGCTGCTGGGAACCACCGACCGGGGCGTGCGCCAGGCACCTTTCGTGGTGCTGGAGGGTGCGCAGATGCCCGCCGTCCTCGTGGAGGTGGCCTTCCTGTCCAACCCCGACGAGAGCAAGCGCCTCACGGATCCTGCCTTCCAGGACCAAGTGGCCCAGGGACTGACCCAATCCATCCTCGCTTTCAAGGCTCGCTATGACAAACCTGAAGCGCCCCCGCCGGCGAGCTGAAGTCATCCTCCTGACGGCGGCCCTCTGCGCCCTTCTGGCGTCATGCCGCGAGGCGCCCAAGGCGCCCCCGCCGAGCGCAGAACAGGCCGCTCCGTCAGCCGCCCAGACCGTCACGGCGTCCCGCACCCTGTTCTACCCCCAGGCCGATGACATGCTTCTGGCCCCTTGCCCCGTTGTCATGCCGGCGACGGGCTCGCCGCAGCAAGACATGGCGGCGCTGATCCGGCGCTATCTGGCGGGTCCGCCCGGGGACGGGCAGGTCCAGCCCTTCCTCGAACACAGCGCCCTGCGCGCCCTGTTCCTCGTGGGCTCGGAAGCGGTGGTGGACCTGACGGGCCCCGTGAGAGCAGGGGGCGGATCGGCCACGGAGGCGGCTCGCGTCTACGGCATCGTCCAGACGCTCGCCTACAACTTTTCGGACGTGAAGAGCGTGAGGATCCTCGTGGACGGCCAGGAGGTGGACACCCTTTTGGGCCATCTCGACCTGAGCCGCTCCCTCCCGCCCGAGCCCAGGCTCGTGGCAGGATCGGCGGGCACGCAGGGAGACGCGGAATGAGCCTGCCCGGGGGCCCCGTCGGAGTCTTCGACTCGGGGGTCGGGGGGCTCACGGTGGTGGCCGAAATCCGGCGCCGCATGCCTGCGCAGGACATCCTCTACTTCGGGGATACGGCCCGGGTTCCCTACGGCAACAAATCGCCTGAGACGGTTCGGCGATACTCCTTGGAGATCGGCCGCTTTCTCGTGGACCAAGGGGTCTCCTTTCTGGTGGTGGCCTGCAACACGAGCAGCGCCGTGGCTCTGGATGCCCTCGAAGGGGCCGTGCCCGTGCCGGTCTTGGGCATGATCGGGCCAGGGGCACGCGCCGCGGCGGGCGCCACGGCCAACGGCAAGGTGGGCATGGTGGGCACCCGCGCCACCGTCGCAAGCGGATCGTACGCAAGGGCCATCCGGGAGATCCGGCCCGACATCGAGGTCTTCTCCCGGGCCTGCCCCCTCTTCGTTCCCCTCGTGGAGGAGGGCTGGAGCGACGGTCCCGTGGCCCTCCAGGTGGCCCATCGCTATCTGGACGGCCTGCTCAAGACGGGGGTGGACACCCTCATCCTCGGCTGCACCCATTACCCCGTCCTCATTCCGGTTCTTCGCCAGGTCGCGGGACCGGGCGTCAAGCTCATCTCCTCCGCCGAGAGCGCCGCCGAGGCCTTGAATGCCTTGCTGCCGGCCGCGCCCCGCGAGGAGGGGACCATCGGACGCCTCACGTGCTACGTCACCGACTCGGGAACTCACTTCACCGAAATCGCCCAGCGCATCCTCGGCGAGCCCCTCGGGGAACTCATCGCCGTGGAAGAAGAAAGGTTGGTCATCCCATGAGAACGGACGCCCGAGCCTCCAACGAGCTTCGCCCCATTTCCATCGAGACGGGCTACCTCGCCTATCCCGAAGGTTCCTGCCTCATGACCTTCGGCAACACGCGCGTGCTCTGCACGGCCATGGTGGAGGACCGGGTGCCGCCCTTTCTCAAGGGGACGGGACAAGGGTGGGTCACGGCCGAGTACGGCATGATCCCCGGAGCCACACAGCAACGCACAAGCCGCGAAGCCACTAGGGGCAAACCCTCGGGCCGAACGCAGGAAATTCAGCGGCTCATCGGCCGATCTCTTCGCTCGGTGGTGGACCAGAAGGCCTTCTCGGACAGGACCATCTGGGTGGATTGCGACGTCCTTCAGGCGGACGGCGGCACCCGCACCGCGGCCATCACGGGCGCCTTCTGCGCCATGGTCATGGCCTTCGACCACCTCGTCTCGGCCAAGATCATCAAGTCGTTCCCCATCAAAAGCCAGGTGGCCGCCGTGAGCGTCGGCATCCTTCGGAGCGAGAAAATCCTCGACCTGAAATACGACGAGGATTCCATCGCCGAAGTGGACATGAACGTCGTCATGTGCGGCGACGGCCGGTTCATCGAAGTTCAGGGTACGGCCGAGCAGGAGCCCTTCTCCAAGGCAGACCTGGACAGCCTCCTGGCCCTGGCCGCCCACGGCATCGACCAGCTCTTCGCGGCCCAAAGAAGGGCCCTGCCCTTCGACCTGGGCAAATACGGGCTATAACCTTAGCAGGACGCATCGGCACGCCCCGGTTTGCTCTGCGCTCTGCCCCATATAAAGTTGCCGCTCTCTCCATGCGGAACCGGTTTGCCGGTTCTGCGGTCACATTGTTTCTGGACGGGCGTTGGGCCGCCTGATATAGTCGAACGTGTTCAGGACTTTCTGGATCGAGACGGAGGGGAGGCACGCATGGCCATTCGCCAAGGGCTGTCGGTGAAGCGCAACGCCGTCGCGGTGTCGATCATCCTGGCCGTGGTTCTCCTGGCGGTCTCCTTGGTTTTCGCCCAAAAAGCTGGAACACGCCAAAAACCAACCGGCTCCAAACCGGAGGCCGTTGCCAGACCCCATGCGCCCACGTGGAAGTCCGTGGATGAGCTGGTGAGCCAGCAGAAATTTGAAGCGGCTTCGGAGGCCGCGGAGAAGATCCTGGCCTCGGCGAGGGCACGGGGCGACGAGGCCGATTGGACCAAGGCCCTTGTCACCCTGACACAGCTCCGCGTGGGACTGCACGGGTATGAAACGGCGGTCCGGAGGCTGCGCGAGGAGCCGTGGCCTCCGGGTCCCCTGTCCCAGGCCACCCTGAACCTGTTTTACGCACATGCCATCGTGACGTACTGTCAGATGTACTCCTGGGAAATCGGGCATCGCGAGAAGGTGGAGGCCAGAGGGGCCGTGGATTTGAAGTCCTGGACCCGCGGCCAGCTCTACGCGGAGGCCCAGCGCGCCTACCTCGACGTGTGGAAGGAGAGGGCCGCGCTGGGTGGTGACCCCGTATCCATTCTCAAGGAGTACATCCGCCCCAACGACTATCCCGCCGGCATCCGCGACACCCTCCGCGACGCCGTCTCCTATTTGTACGTGGAGCTGCTGGCCGATTCGAGCTTTTGGACGGCCGAGCAATCCAATGACATCTTCACCCTCGACCTGGCCGCGCTTCTAGCGGACGGCCCCTCGGGGCCGGAGGCAGAGGCCGTTCTCCGCGACGCCAAGGCCCATCCCCTGCAAAAGATCGTGGCGGTTCTGGGCGACCTGGAGGTTTGGCACGGGGCCCGTGGCCAGAAGGAGGCTCAGCTCGAAGCCCGCCTGGAGCGCCTGCGGCGTCTTCACGAACACCTCGAGGAGGCCCCCGACAGGGCCGCCCTGAAGAAAGATTTGGAATACCGCCTTCCGGGGTTTCGCGGCGTCCCTTGGTGGTCCATGGGCCAGGCCCTCCTGGCGAGCTTCGTTCAAGAGGAGGAGTCGCCCGACGCCTTGGTGCGGGCCAGGGCCCTCGCCCTGGAAGGATGGAAGGCCTATCCCAAGTCGCCCGGAGGCCAGCGCTGCGATCAAGCGGTCCAGGCCATCCAGGCGCCCGATTTCAGCTTGGAAGGCATGGCCCTGGACGGACCGGGCAACCGGTCCATGGCGGTGCATCACAAAAACCTGAGGGCGCTCTACTTCCGGGCCTACCCCGTGGATCTGATGGAGCGCATCCAGACGAGCCGCGACTACAACCTCCTCCCCCAGTGGCAGGAGGTGAAGGGCATCCTGGGCAGCCAGAAGCCGGCGTCGGCGTGGTCCCTAAACCTGCCTGAAACGCCCGATTACCGGGAGCACCGCACCTTCTTGGCGCCCGTGTCTCTTCCCAAAGGCGCCTACATCGTGGCGGCTTCCGCCCGGGAAGATTTCAAGGAGGCGGGCAACCGCGTGCTGGCCATCCACCTGACCCTCAGCGACCTCGTGCTGATGAGCCGCCAGGAGGAGGACGGCGGGTTGGAGGTCACGGCCTTGGACGGCACCACGGGACGGCCCGTGGCGGGAGCCGACGTGGCTCTCTACGAATACAACTGGAGCCAGGGCCACCGGATGGCCTCCCGGCAGGTGACGGCCCAGGACGGCACGGTCCGCTTCGCCAACGCGCCGAGCCTGCGGGGCAAAAGTTTTTTCCTCTTGGGCCGCCACGGGAATGACCTCTCTCTGGACACGGCCTACATCGGGTTCTACGAAAAGCACGTCCCTGGCGAGACGGCGGCCACCCTCGTTTACACCGATCGGAGCATCTACAGGCCGGGCCAGAAAATCCTTTGGAAGGTCCTGGCCTACCGTGGCGTGGAAGGCCAAGGGCCCAAGGCCTGCTTTCCCCACACCGCTCTCACGCTCACCTTGAAGGACGGGAACAACCAGGTCGTGGGGACGGCCACCGTGAGCACCAACGACTTTGGGACGGCGGCGGGAGAGTTTCCAATCCCCGCCGGCAAGGTCCTGGGAAGCTGGCGCATCGAGACCTCTCTGAACGGCGGGGCGGGGATACGTGTGGAGGAGTACAAGCGCCCCACCTTCGAAGTCTCCTTCAAGGAGCCCTCCTCGCCCTTGCGCCTGAATCGGCCCGCCGCGCTGGTGGGCCAGGCCAACTACTACTTCGGCCTTCCCGTGGTGAGCGGCACCGTGGCGTGGCGGGTCACCCGTCTGCCCGTCTACCCGTGGTGGTGGGGCTGGTACGGCTGGGGAGGCCGCGCAAAGGTGCAGACGGTGGCCTCGGGGACTACGGGCCTCAAGGAAGACGGCACCTTCACCGTGGTCTTCACGCCCGCCGCGGACGAGCGGGAATCGGCGTCCAAGGACGTGACCTATCGCTACGCCGTCTCCGCCGACGTCACCGACGAGGGGGGGGAGACCCGCTCGGCGAACAAGGGCTTCAGGCTCGGCTTCGTGTCGGTGGAAACGCGGCTCGAATTTGGAACGGCCTTCTTTTTGGAAGGGTCCGCGGGCCAGGTCACGGCCACGCGCACCGATCTGAACGGCGCTCCGAGACCGGGCGAGGGATCGTGGCGCCTCGTGGCCCTCGTCCAGCCTCCCCGCGCCCTCCTCCCCGCCCAGCAGCCCATGCCCAAGCCCCGGGCCGGCAAGGACGCGGGCTACCACACCCCGGGCGATCTGGAGCGGCCCCGGTGGGAGGCCAACTACACCGTTGAAGCGGTCCTGCGCCTGTGGGACAAGGGCGCCGAGAAAGGGAAAGGCACCCTGGAGCATGACGCCAAGGGCGAAGCGGAGATTCACGTTCCGCCCCTGCCCTCCGGAGCTTACAGGCTGCTCTACGAGACGACGGACGACTTCGGTGCCGCGTGCGAGACCTCCAAGGACTTCGTGGTGGCGGCGGCGAAGGAAAACCTCGCCGTGCCCGCCGTCCTCCTGGCCGAATCGGCCTCCGTGCCCGTGGGCGGAACGGCCCGGTTCCTGGTGCACTCGGGCCTGCCGGACCAAATTCTTTTCGTGGATGTGTACCGCGGAGGCAGAAGGATCGAGCGGCGCCTGCTCACCTCTGGCACCGGTTCCTCGCTCATCGAAATGCCCGTCACCGAAGGAGACCGGGGCGGCTTCGGGATGACCCTCACGGTCCTGCGAGGCCACCAGGTCATGCAGTCGAGCCAATCGGTCTTCGTGCCGTGGGACAACAAGGACCTCAAGGTGGAGTTCGCCACGTTCCGCGACAAGATGAGGCCCGGAGCGAAGGAGACCTGGCGCGTCACTGTGAAGGCCCCCGGCGGCAAGCCCGTCGAGGCCCGCGCGGCGGAGATCCTGGCCTACATGTATGACCGCAGCCTGGACCTTTTCGCTCCCTACAACCCTCCCCGGGTCACCGCTCTCTATCCCAGCCGTGCGGGCGCAGGGACCTCCCGCACGGACTTGGGACAGGCCGGCGTCTGCTACAGCGAGGACCAGGGGTTCGTCACCCTGCCTTCCTATCCCACCTTCAGAGACGACGCCCTCATCTTCTTGGAGGGCTACGGCATCGGTGGCCCTGGGCGGCGCGGCGGGGGCGGGCTCATGGGCGGAGGGCGAAGCGAGGTGATGGTGACCGCGGCCGCGCCCATGATGGCCCCCGCGCCGCCACCCGGCATGGCGAAAGCCACGAGCAACGCCCCCACAGGGAAGGCTGAAGATAAGTATGTGGTCAACGGCCTGGAGACCACCGAGGCAAAGCCGGCCGAAAGCCAGGCCGTGGAGCTTCGCTCCAACTTCGCCGAGACGGCCTTCTGGGAGCCCCAGCTTCTCACGGGCACCGACGGCTCCGCCGCCATCGAATTCACCGTCCCCGATTCGGTCACCTCCTGGAACGTCTGGGTGCACGCCGTCACGAAAGGGATGGAAGGGGGCTCGCTCCACAAGGAGGCCCGAAGCGTGAAGGACCTCATGGTCCGGCCCTACCTGCCCAGGTTCCTGAGAGAAGGGGACCGCGCCGACATCAAGGTGGTGGTCAACAACGCCTCGGACCACGCGTTCACCGGAACCGTCACCTTCGACATCCTCGATCCCGGCACCAACCAGAGCCTCCTTTCCAAGTTCGGCCTGGACGCGGCATCGGCCACGAAGCCCTTCACCGTGGCCAAGGGGGGAGGGACGGACCTGGCCTTCCCCCTCGCGGCGCCCGTCCGCGTGGGGACGGTGGCCTTCAAGGTGACGGCCGTTTCAGGGGATACGAGCGACGGCGAGCTGCGCCCGCTGCCCGTGCTGCCGGGGCGCATGCACCTCATGCAGTCCCGCTTCGTCACCCTCAAGGACAAGGACCGTAAGGAACTGACCTTCGCCGACCTGGCCAACAACGACGATCCCACCCTCGTAAACGAGGAGATGGTCGTCACCCTCGATGCCCAACTCTTCTACTCCGTCCTCTCGGCCCTGCCCTATCTCGTGAACTATCCCTACGAATGCACCGAGCAGACCCTCAACCGATTCCTCTCCACGGGCATCCTCACGAGCCTCTACGGCCAATATCCCGCCGTTGGCAAGATGGCCAAGGAGTTTTCCAAGCGGCAGACTCCGCTGGAGACGTGGGATTCGGCCGACCCCAACCGCCGGATGGAACTGGAGGAGACCCCGTGGCTGCTAGAATCGCGGGGCGGGAAAGACGCGGGCCTTGGTACGGAGAACGTGCTGGACCCGCGCGTCGCCCAGGCCAACCGCGATCTTGCTTTGGCCAAACTCCGCAAGGCCCAGACCGCCATCGGGGGTTTCCCATGGTGGCCAGGCGGCCCCCCGTCGCCCTACATGACCCTCTACATCCTCTACGGGTTCAGCAAGGGCCTCGAATTCCAAGTGGAGGCGCCCCGCGACGTCGTGGAGCGCGCCTGGGGTTACATGCACCAGCACTACCTCGACGAGGTGGTGCGCCACATGATGGACAAGGACACGGGCTGGGAATTCGTCACCTTCCTCAACTACACCTTGTCCAACTATCCCGACATGACCTGGACCGGCGGGCTCTTCACGGAGGCCGAGCGGACGAGGATGCTGGACTTCTCCTTCAAACACTGGAAGCAGCACAGCCCGTACAGCAAGTGCCAGCTCGCCCTCACCCTCAGACGCATGGGGCGCGCCAGGGACGCGGCCCTCGTCTTTAGCAGCGTCATGGATTCGGCCAAGACCACCCCCGACCAGGGCACCTTCTGGGCCCCCGAAGACCGCGGATGGCTCTGGTACAACGACACCGTCGAAACCCACGCCTTCGCCCTCCGGACCCTCATGGAAGTGACTCCCAACGATCCCAAGCGGGACGGGCTCGTGCAGTGGATCTTCATGAACAAGAAACTCAACCATTGGGAGAGCACCAAGGCTACGGCGGAGGTCATCTACTCCCTGGTTCACTACCTCAAGGCCGAAGGGGCCCTGGGGACGAGGGAGGACGCCACCGTGCGGGTGTGCAACGAGGTGGTCCACTACACCTTCGAGCCGGACACGTACACGGGGAAGAAGGCCCAGACCGTCATCCCCGGGAGCAAAATCGACCCCAGGACCTGCTCCACGGTCGTGGTGGAGAAGGACACGAAGGGCCTCATGTTCGCCTCCGCCACGTGGCTGTTCAGCACCGAGAAGCTGCCCGCCGAGGCCCGGGGCGACTTCCTCTCCGTGCGCCGCACCTACTACAAACGGGAGAACTCGGGAGGGGAGTGGGTCCTGAAACCTCTCGCCGAGGGAGTCCTCCTCAAACCCGGAGACGAGGTGGAAGTGCACCTCTCCATCCGGAGCAAGCTCCCCTGCGAGTACATCCACCTGCGCGATCCGCGGGCGGCGGGGTTGGAGCCCGAGGACGCGGTGAGCCGCTACAAATGGGACCTGGGCATCAGTTGGTACGAGGAGACCCGGGACAGCGGCTCGGACTTCTTCTTCGAGTGGCTCCCCCAGGGCGAATACACCTTCACGTACCGCCTCAGGGCCAACATGGCCGGGACCTTCAAGGTGAGCCCTGCCATCCTCCAGAGCCTGTACGCCCCCGAGTTCGGCGCCTACAGCGCTGGTGCCGTCATCACCGTGAAGGGATCGTAATCAGGGGATGAGGAGATGAGGAGATGCGGAGATGAGGGGAACCGGATCCGTGCTGTCGCACCCCTTGTCTTCCCTCATCCCGGCATCTCCTCATCTCGGCATCTCCTCATTTCGGCATCTCCTCATTTCGGCATTTCCTCATCTCGGCATCTCCTCATCTCGATAAGGGGTTCTTATGGACCGGACGTTCTTTGTGATCGGAGCGGGGCTCGGGTTTCTGGCAGTGGCGCTGGGGGCTTTCGGCGCCCACGCGCTGAAGGGGAAGCTGGACGCGGACATGCTCTCGGTCTTTGAGACGGGGGTGCGGTATCAATTCTACCACGCCCTTGCCCTCCTCGTGGTGGGCTGGGCCTGCGCCCATTGGAGCTCGTCTCTCATGGCGGCCGCGGGCTGGCTCTTCGTGGCGGGCGTCGTCCTTTTCTCCGGGAGCCTCTACGCCCTCGCCCTCACTGGCATCAAAATGCTCGGCGCCGTCACTCCCGTGGGCGGCCTCTGCTTCCTCGCCGGCTGGGCCTGCATGGCCTACGCCGCCTGGAAGGGGTGAGGAAAAGCGTGATGAGGGGATGACGAGATGAGGGGCAGGAGCGGTAAACCCCTCTTACGGTTTGGGAGGAAGCGGCACTTCCTTGGGCGCGGAGTGGATGCCTTCCACGGTGGGGGGCTTGGGTTTGGGGCGGGCCTTTGGAGGCCTGGGCGCGGGGGGAACGTCGTCTCGCGTGTCGCGGTCGTAGAAGTTGGAGACGGTCTTGCGGGTCGGCTGGCCCTCGGGGAAGACGGCCATGAGGCCCGTGGCGCGGGTGCCGTAGATCTTCAAGGTGAGGCTGACCCAGTCGTATCCGGGCATGGGGCCGGCGTAGGAGAAGACGATGGGGCCGAGGTTGGGGAAGGCGACGGTCCCTCGTCCCGTGAGGTCGAGCTTTCGGACGGGATCCTCCCAGCGGAAGTCTCCCGTCCTGGTGTTGAGCCATAGCCTGACTTGGCCGTAATCGCTTTTCAGGAAAAGGTCGTAGGAGGGGGCGGGCGGCCGGGTGTCGCCCATGGCGGCCAGGCCGACGCAGAGCAGGAGCAGGACAGGCAGGCTGTTGGCGATGAGCTTTTGGCGGCGGGCCAAAGAAAACAAAGGACGGTGCGCTTCAAACTCGTTGGTCCTTTGCCCAGAGCCAAGAGCCAACGCCCAACGGCCCTTGCTCCCAAGCCAACAGATCGTCACCGCGAATCCACGAGCGATCCCGCACGGTACCGGGACACCTGCGTGATCCGGTTGTTCTCGTCCACCAGCACGACCTTGGGCTCGAATGTCTTGGCCTCGGCGGGCTCCATCTGGGCGTAGGCGCATAGGATGACCAGGTCGCCCTTGTGGACGAGGTGAGCGGCGGCGCCATTGACGCACACCATGCCGGAGCCGGGGGTGCCCACGAGGGCGTAGGTGGTGATGCGCGCGCCGTTGGTCACGTCCAGGATATCCACGGCCTCGTGGGGCAGGATGCCCGAAGCGTCCAGGAGCACGGGGTCCACGGTGACGGAGCCCTCGTAAGCCAAATTCGCGTCCGTCACGGCGGCGCGGTGGATTTTTCCTTTGAGCATGGTCAGCAGCATCTCACATCACTCCGTCGTCAGGCAAAAGGGTATTGTCGATGAGGCGGGTCCTTCCGAAGTAGACGGCCACGGCCAGGAGGGCGGGGCTTTCAAGCATGTCCACGGGCGCCAAACTCTTGGCGTCCACCATCTCCACGTAGTCGATCTTCGCGAGAGGGGCCGAGCCGACGAGCGACCGCGCCGCCTCCACGATCACACGGCTTCTGCGCTCGCCTCCGCGGTAGAGGGCGGCGGCGGCATCCAGGGAGCGCTTGAGGACGGGCGCCTGGGTCCGCTCCTCCGGGGA
>JAKAKG010000127.1 GCA_021813555.1 Acidobacteriota bacterium | reverse complement strand
CGGCCGATCCCGAGAACGGCGCCCCCGCCTGGACGCTGCACGTCAGGGAAATTCACGCCTACGCCCAGCCCGTGCCCCTCACCGTGAAGGAGGGCAAGGAGGACCGGATCGTCCTCTACCCCGAGCATCCGCAAGACCTGACCCTCACGCTCCAGGGCGTCCCTCCGGCCCTTCCCGAAGGCGCCGCGTGGCTCGCCAAGGCCACCCTCGCGGACGCCGAGAACGAGAGCCTTAAGCTCCCGATAGAGATCGAACTCGAGCAGGGGAAGTAGAGGAGCCACCACCAGGGCACCAAAAAATGACTTTGTCAAAGAAAGAGGAGGGCGGGATCAATACCACCCTCCTCTTTCTGCGTTTGTCCTGCCTTTAACCTGATGCCCTTCTTCGTGACTTGGTGCCTTGGTGCCTTGGTGGTTCAGATCTTTTCTTCGACCCGATCCGCGCGGTCCGTGACGATCTTGAAGACGATGAGGCCGAGGAAGGCCACGAAGCCCACGGCGGCGAAGGTGTACCACAGGTACGGCGCGTGGGCGTAGGCGGCTTGAATTTGGGCGGGATCGAGCCCCTGGGCCGCGAGCTTCTTGGGATCGGGGCAGAAGGCATCGAGCAGGTATCCCGAGGCGATAAACCCGAAGAACCAGGCGAAGAACGTGTTCAGGTGGGAGTAGCCCATGTAGAGCCCCTCCTGCCCCGGCGGCGCCTGCTTCGACGCGTACTCCAGGTACTTGGGGCTGAGGAAGCACTCGGCCACGCTCATGACGGCGATCCCCACGATCATCATGAGGGTGAGGGGATGAATGGCGCCGCCGAGGAGATGCACGGGCGTGGGCATGAGTCCCGCAAGAGCCATGACAACCGCCGAGAAGGGCACGAGCGCCATGGCTAGGCCGATGCTCACGGTGGCGCTCATGCGCCTGACGAGCTGAGTGATGGGAATGACCAGGAGGATGACCACCGCCGAGTTCACGTTGGACAGCCACTCGGGGCTGGCACCAGGGCCGATGAGGCGCAGGACGTACTTGGGCATGGAGGCGTAGAGCTGGCCCTGGATGACCCAGAAGCCAGAGGTGATGAGGATGAGGGCCAGGAAGCGGTAGTTTCTCAGCACGGTCGCGAGCCCGCGGAGGGACTCGGCGGCGCTCCTGGGCCGGGCCTCGTCCTTCTTGGGCCAGTAGAACAGGGCCACGACCACGAGGGCGATGGCCGCCGCGCCCGCCGAATACAGAGGGATGTAGTCCAGGCCCAGCATGGTGCGGACGGGCTTGGCCACGGCCTTGCCCCCGAAGGCGCCGATGTTCACGACCATGTAGAAGATGCTGAAGGCGCGGGCCCGGTTATGCTCGTCCGAACACTTGGCCACGGTGCCGCTGATGATGGGCTTCACGAAGGCCCCGCCCACCACGATGAGCGGAAGGGCCAGCAGGACGGGAAGCTTGTGCGGAAGCATGCCGAGCACGGCGTAGCCCGCTGCCAGGAGGGCAAAGGCCATGATCAAGGAAGACCGGAACCCCATGCGGTCCGCCGCGGCGCCCGTCACGAAGGGCAGCAGGTACAGGAAGGACGAGAAGAAGGCCCCGATCCATCCCGCCTGCACGTCCGTGAATCCCACCACGTCCGTGAGGTAGAGGGCAAGGACGATGAAAGTGCCGTAGTAGGCCGCCCTCTCGAAAAGCTCGATGGTGTTTCCCGTCCAGAACGCCGCCGGAAACCGCCAGGTGGCGGCTCCCGGCTCCGCGCCGCCGTCTCTGTTGGCCATAGGTGATCCCCCCCGGCATTAAAAACAGGGCGGTTTGTCCGCCCTCGTCCCACCGAAGTCTAGCATGCCGGCACCAGCAGAGGGCAACGCGGCGGGAAGCGCCTACGAGATGGAGTGCGCCTTGGGCGGTTTTCCAGGCAGGCTCACCGTGAACACGGCTCCTCCGCCGGGCGTGCGGTTCATGGCCGATACGGTCCCGCCGTGGGACTCGATGTAGTGCCGCACGAGGGCGAGCCCGAGGCCCGGCCTTCCCTGGCGGCTCGTGACGAAGGGTTCGAACAAGCGGTCCAGCATTTCTTCGGGGATTCCCGGACCCGCGTCTGACACCCGCACGGTACCTCCGTCCCCCTGAGGGAGGACCTCGGCTTTCACGCACGCGTCCGCCGGTGAGTGCTCCAGGGCGTTGGAGAAAATGTGGACAAGGGCGAGCGTCACTTTCTCGGGCACACAGATCACGGGAATGGCCACGGCCGGATTCTCAACCACCAGGCGGCTCCGGGCTTCGGGCATGGAGTCCAGCAATAAACGCGCGGACTTGATCACCAGCGCGGACAGCTCCTCTTGGACGAACTCCTTCGCCTCCAAGGGTTTTCCCAATTCCATTCGGCGATGTCGTCATTGTCCTGGCCGCTGAGCACGATGATGGGAAGGCTCGGAGCCAGGGCTTGAATCCTGGTGAAGGTGGCCAAGCCGTAGCTGTCGGGAAGGGAGAGATCCAGAAGAACCCCGTCCACGGGCCGGCCCTCACCTTTCAGAAACGCCTCCGCCGCGGCGAGACGCTCGACCCATTGCAGTTCGAAGGCGCCCTTGTCTTCCACGAGGTAGATTTCCATCAGGCGCGCCTCTGCCGCGTTGTCCTCCACCAGCAGCAGGCGGATGGGGTTCTCGTTCACGAATGCGCCTCCTTGCTGGCGCTCAGCCCTCTTCGGGCGGCAGCTCAACGATGGTGAGCCAGAAGTGCTCGATGGACTTCACCACCGCGATGAACTGGTTCAGGTCCACGGGTTTGGTGATAAAGCAGTTGGCGTGCAGGTTGTAGCTCTGCAAAATGTCCTCCTCCGATTGGGAGGTGGTCAGGACCACCACGGGAATGCGCTTGAGATCCTCATCGCTCTTCATCTCCGCGAGAACCTCGCGGCCGTCCATCTTGGGCATGTTCAGATCCAGCAGCACGAGGTCCGGACGGGGCGCGTTCTCATGGGGGCTCTGCCGCCGCAGGAAAGCCATGACTTCCACGCCGTCCCTCACCACACTCATCCGGTTGAGCACCTTGGCGTCTTTCAGGGCTTCACGCGTCAGGCGCACGTCGGCGGCGGAGTCCTCCGCCAGAAGGATTTCAATGGGCTTTCCCAGTTTTTGACCCATGGACACTCCCTTCCGAGTCGTAACCGCCTACCTTCAACTCTCTACAATCAATCACATTCACTCTTCTTTTGTTTCCGCCTTCCGAATTCCGCTTTCCGCTTTCCGCTTTCCGAATTCCTCGTTCGTGTCCTTGGTGTCTTCGTGGTGAATTCTGCTTTCCGCTTTCCAATTTTCCAATCCCCCCCTCATCCCTTCGGCAGCGTGAAGAAGAACGTGGAACCTTCACCGGGCCTGGACTCCACCCAGATTTTCCCCTTGTGCCGCTGGACGATCTTCTGGCAGATGGCCAGCCCGATGCCCGTGCCCGGATACTCCTCTCGTCCGTGGAGGCGCTGGAAGATGATGAAGATGCGGTCCTTGAACTGGGGATCGATGCCGATGCCATTGTCCTGGACGGAAAAGACCCATTCCCGCCCCTTTTTGGACGCGGAGACATGGATGCGCGGGGGCAAGGACGCCTTGAACCTGACGGCGTTGCTCAGGAGGTTCTGAAAGAGCTGGACGAGCTGCCGCCGATCACCCAGAACCGTGGGCAAGCTGTCGCAGGTGATCTCGGCTCCCGCCTCCTCTATGGCCAATTTCAGATTGGCCATGGCCTCGGCCAGGACTTCGCCGGTGTTGACGGGGGCCATCCCGCTTCCCCTGGTGCCCACCCGCGAGTAGTCCAGCAGGTCGTTGATGAGG
>JAKAKG010000208.1 GCA_021813555.1 Acidobacteriota bacterium | reverse complement strand
TCCTTCTTCCTGGGCTTCACCCATGCCGAGCGCGTGGTCACCCGTTCAGGTGGCCCGCTCCCGGCATCTCCTCATGTCGTCATCCCCGCATCTCGGCCTTTCGGCCTCTCGGCATCTCCTCATCCCCTCATCTCGGCATCTCCCTTTCCTCGCTTCTCCACGATCTCGTGGACGCCCATGAGGACCAGCGCCACCACGAGGGGCAGCAGGTAGTAGATGGCGCGGAACGCGAGCAAGGCACCGAGGATCTGAGGAGAAGGCAGAATCTCGCGAAGGAGCAGGACGATCACCGTCTCGAACACGCCGATCCCGCCCGGCACCTGGCTCACGAGCCCGGCGATCTGCGCGAGCATGAAGATTCCAAGAAAGCTCAAGTAGGGTATCCGGTCCGCGGGCTGGAGCAGGGCGTAGAGGACCGCTGAGACGAGCATCCAGTCCAGGGCCGCGAGGACGATCTGAAAGACCGCCATGCGCAGAGACGGCAGGGCGATCTCCAGGCGCCAGAGGTGAAGGCTCTTTCTCGCCAGGGCGCACAGGACCAGGTATGCGACCCCGAGAAGCAGGAGGATCGCCCCGAGGGGCCGGACCGTGTCGAAGGGGATGCGGAGGGCCGCCGGAATATCCATGGGCTGGAAGAGGAAGAGTGTGCCTCCAAGCCAGAAGAGGCCCACCCAGAAGGTGAGGCTGTAGAAGACAATGACCCGGAAGATCTCACCGCCGGGCACGCCCCACGCCGCGTAAAACCGATAGCGCACCGAGCTGCCCGAGATGGTGTTGAATCCCGCGTTGTTGCTCAGGGCGTAGCCCACGAAGGCGGCGAGCATGATCCTGCGGTAGGGCAGGTGCTCGCCGATGGAGCGGAAGGCCAGGGCGTCGAACTGGATGAGGATGAGGTAGTTGGCCGCCGAAAGGAGGAACGCCAGGAGGATCGCCTGGGCGGGTATCGCCTCCAAGCTCCTGAGGATGCTCTCGGGAGGGTATTTGCGCAGCTCGTGGTAGAGCACCCAGAGGGCGGCTAGAAAGAGGGCCGCGCCCATTGCCACCGGCAGGAGCTTCAAGAGTCGTCGCTTTATTGCGCCCTGCATCTTGTCCGCTGCGGCGTGGGCTGTTTCAAAGCCCGGTTGGCGGCCGAGCGGCAGAGAACGTCGAGCCCGCCGGGGGGACCGCAGCGCGAAGACGAGCCGCATGCGTCGTCCGTCCATGCCGTCTCTCCGCGGTGAAGTAGCCTGCTAGACTCTCGCCTATTGAAACACGGGAACGGCTCCGAGGCTAGCTTCGGCCGTGGGCAGCATGACTGGGAGCAAGGACGGCCGCGTGATCGAAAGGACCGTAGAGAAGGTGAGTAGGTGAGGAGGTAAGTAGGTGAGTAGGTAAGGAAGAATGGGCGGCCAGCCTCGAAGTAGGTCTTTCCTCATCTCGGCATCCCGGCATCTCCTCATGTCCTCATCACGTCTTTCCTCGCTGTCTCCCGGCGGGTTCAATCCACGAGCATTTCCTTGAGGACCCGTTTCACGGCCAGGACGCTATCCTCGCCCAAGTGATCGAGAGGTTTGATGAGGCGGTGTTTGTCCAGCGCGCGGATTTGGTCGAGGGCGATCCATCCGTCTCGCCCTTGAACGCTGGCGGGCAGGCGGGTGGGGTAGGGCTTGGATCTTGACGTCAAGGGAGCCACGAGAACGGTGCCCAAGATGTCGTTCATTTCGTCAGGCGAGACAATGACGCCGGGACGCACCTTGCTGATTTCGTGGCCCAGCGTAGGATCAAGGGCGATGAGGTAGACATCGTACTGCTTCATTCCCAGTCCCAATCGCCCATGTCCAGGTCGAGGGCGTCGGGCCAGAGGGGCGCCTCTTCACCCACCGAGTGCATGGCGGCCATGGATTCCCTCCAGCCTTGGCGGGGCACGGTGGACAGCGGCGAAAGGACGATTCGCCCGCCTTCCACCGACATCTCCACTTCCCCCGCAATGCCGCATTGCTGCAAGATCGCTTTCGGGATTCGAATCCCCTTGGAATTGCCTATAGAAACCACCGATGCTCGCATGACCAGCTCCCTACGTTGGTGTGAGTATAATGTAATTACTTCGAGGGGTCAAGGTCACGTGGATTCTCGCGCCACGGTCCTTCGTCGGTGAGCGCGCCCAAGGGGTCGCGTGGGGCTGCTCGTAAGATCGGGCAGGTGGGGAAGGGGGGAGGTGAGCACATGAGGAGGTTAGGAGGTGGCGCCCGCGTCTCAATGCGCGTCCTTCTTCATCTCGCTATCCCCTCGTCCCGTCATCTCGCCATCCCCCATCGCGATCATTCTCCGCCGCCGTCCGCGGCGAGGGCTCGCGCAGAGGCTTACGGCTTCAGCTCCTTCCACAGGAAGGTGTAGGCGAGGGCCATCATGTGGGCGGTCTGCTTGTTGTCGGCGGCGCCGGCGTGGCCTCCCTCGACGTTTTCGTAGAAGCGGACGTCGCAGCCCATGTCGCGCATCTTGGCCATCATCTTGCGCGCGTGGCCCGGGTGGACGCGGTCGTCGCGGGTGGAGGTGGTGAAGAGGACGGGCGGGTATTTGGTGCCCTTCTTGAGATTCTGGTAGGGGGAGAAGGTCTTGATGAAGGCCCAGTCCGACGGCTTGTCCGGGTCGCCGTACTCGGACATCCAGGAGGCTCCGGCCAGGAGCTTGGAGTAACGCTTCATGTCCAGGAGGGGCGCCTCGCAGACGATGGCGCCGAAGAGCTGCGGATAGCCCGTGATCATGTTGCCCATGAGGAGGCCGCCGTTGCTTCCGCCGATGGCGCCCAGGAGGCGGGGCGAGGTGACCTTGCGCGCCACCAGGTCTTGGGCCACGGCGGCGAAGTCTTCGTAAGCCCGGGGGCGGTTCGCCTTCAAAGCCGCCTGATGCCACCGAGGGCCGTACTCGCCGCCCCCGCGGATGTTGGCCAGGACGTAGACGCCGCCCTTGCTGAGCCACGCCCGCCCCACGGATCCGCTGTAGTAGGGCACCTCGGAGATCTCGAAGCCGCCGTACCCCGTAAGGAGAGTCGGGTGGGAGGCGTCCAGGGCCATGCCCTTGGCGGAGACCTGGAAATAGGGGATGCGCGTGCCGTCTTTGGAGGCGGCGAAGTGCTGGGAGATCTCGAACCCGGAGGCGTCGAAGAAGGCGGGGGTCTGTTTGAGCTTCTCGGGAGGCTGGCCGAAGGTTCCCATGTAGAGCGCCGTGGGTGTCAGAAAGTCGGTGACGGTCATGAAATAGGCGTCCGACTCGCGACTGTCCACGGCCCAGGCACCCAGGCTCGCGAATTGAGCCGCGGCTGGGAGGGCCTCGCGCCGCCACTCTCCCTCCGCCGGGGTCAGTACCCAGAGGCGGCTCTTCACGTCGTCGAGCACGTTGAGGATGAGGTGGTTGAGGGTCCAACCATAGGAGGAGAGGGACGTGGTGGGGCTCGGCTCGAAGAGGACGGCGAAGTCGCGCTTTCCCGCCATGAAGGCATCGAAGCGCGTGGCCAGGAGGGCTCCCGAGGGGAAGGTCCGGGTGCCCACGGTCCACGGCGTGCGCAGTTCCACGAGCATCCATTCCCGGTGCACGGATGCGTTGGCGTCGAGGGGCACGTCGATCTTGTGGAGGCCGCCGTCCGCCGTTCGCAGGAAGGTCTCCTGGCTGAAGAAGGCGAGGGTGCGGTAGACGAAATGGCGCTCGAAGCCCTTGGTGTCATCGAAGGCCGCCGAGGCTGCCATGTCCGTGGCCTTGCCCTCGTAGATCGTCTCGGCCTTGGCCAGAGGGGTGCCGCGCTTCCAGAGCTTGACGATGCGCGGATAGCCCGAGTCGGTCATGGACCCGGGTCCGAAATCGGTCCCCACGTAGACGGAGTTCTCGTCGATCCAGGACATCTCGTTTTTGGCCTCGGGGAGCTGGAAGCCGTCCTTGACGAAGGTTTTGGTGGCGATGTCGAATTCCCTGACGACGGTGGCATCGGCTCCGCCCCTGGAAAGCTTGATGAGGCAGCGGTTGTACGCGGGCCGAAGGACATCGGCGCCCTCCCACACCCAGTTCTCATGTTCCGCCTTGCCCAGCGCGTCCAGGTCGAGGATGGTCTCCCACGCCGGGTCCACCTTGCGGTACTCCTCAAGGGTGGTGCGGCGCCAGATCCCGCGGGGGTTCTGGGCGTCTCTCCAGAAGTTGTAGTAGTAGGGCCCCTCCTTGGTGATCAGGGGGATGCGCTCCTTCGAGTCGTAGACGGCGAGAAGGTTCGCCTCAAGGGCAGTGAATGCTGGCGTTCCCGCCAGCTCCTTGGCCGATTCGGCGTTGCGCTCATGCACCCAGGCGAGGGCCTTTTCTCCCGTCACGTTCTCCAGCCAGAGGTAGGGGTCCTTGGCCGCGGTGTCAGGGGTCGAGGAAGTGTTAGAGGGCGTCTTGGTGCCGGAGAAGGTGGCCAGGGCTAGGGCCATCGTCGGTGCTAAAGCCATCAGGATCCATATCCCTTTCATCCAGACCTCCAAAGTGGGGCGGCTAGTCTGTAGGTAGGTGAGTAGGTGAGCAGGAAGGGGGATAGCCTTCGAAGGCAGGGCAAGATTCGCATCTCCTCATCTCGGCATTTCCTCATCTCGGCATCTCGGCATCACCGCATCTCGGCGTCTCGAAATTCCGGCATCACGCGCTAGTCCTTTGTCCTAAATGCGTCTACGGTCTTTGCAACCAGGGCGTCATCGGCGACGACCACCTCGGTGATGTGCCCGGCCCCGTCCATCTTGCGGTTCCAGAGGCCCACCGTTTCCATGGCGTTCTCGTTGCGGGCCCATGCGCGGCGGGCGACGCCGCCCATGACGTCCCAGTCCAGGCCGCCGGCGACGACCTTGTCCATCCGCTCGGAGCCGTCGAGCAGAATGCCGTTGCCGCCGTTGAAGCACTTGCCCGTGCCCACGCCGCCGCCGTTGCTGAGCACGACGTACGTCATGCCGCGGGCCACGTTGCCGGCGAAGCATTGGTGAGCCATATCGGAGGTGAGGGCGGAGCCGTCGTAGATGTCGGCCGTCTCTCGGTAGGGAGAATCGGTGCCCTGGGTGTCGTGGTGGTCGCGGCCCAGGATCACGGGGCCTATTTCGCCCTTGCGCACCATGTCGTTGAACCTGAGGGCGATCTTCACGCGGCCCTCGGCGTCGGCGTAGAGGATGCGCGCCTGCGTGCCCACGACGAGCCTGTTCGCCTTGGCGCTGGTCACCCAGTGGTAGTTGTCCCTGTCCTGGTGGCGACGGGTCGGGTCGATGCACGAGGCGGCGGCGGCGTCCGTGGCGTCCAGATCTTCCGGTTTGCCGGACAGGCACACCCAGCGGAAAGGCCCGTAGCCGTAATCGAAGCAGAGGGGCCCCATGATGTCCTCCACATAGGAGGGCCAGATGAAGCCGTCGTTGGTGTCGTGGCCGTTCTTCGCGATATCCGCCGCGCCCGCGTCAAAGACGGCCTTCATGAAGGAGTTGCCGTAGTCCCAGAATCGCGCGCCTTTGTCCGTGAGGCGCCTGAGCACCCGGTAATGGCGCAGGAGGCTCTGGTCCACCTTCATCTTGAAGGCGGGAAAGTCGTCCTTGAGGAGGGCCTTGGCCTGGTCGTAGCTCAGGCCGGCGGGGCAGTAGCCGCCCTCGTAGACGGCGTGGCACGAGGTCTGATCGCTCAGCAGCTCCGCCTCGATGCCCTTCTGATCCACGTACTCCAGCAGGTCCACGATGTTGCCGTGGTAGGCGATGGAGCAGGGCTCGGCCTTGGCGCGGGCCTCGTCCACCCAGCGGAAGACCTCGGGGAGGTCGGCGGACACCTTGCTCACCCAGCCTTGGGAGTGGCGCGTCTGGATGCGGCTGAGGTCCACCTCGGCGGTGACGGAGACGGCGCCCGCGATGTCGGCGGCCTTGGGCTGAGCGCCGGACATGCCGCCCAGGCCGGACGTAATGAAGAGATGGCCGCGAAGGTCCTTGTCCTGCGGAATGCCCAGGTACTGGCGCCCCGCGTTCAGCAAGGTGATGTAGGTGCCGTGGACGATGCCCTGGGGGCCGATGTACATCCAGCCCCCTGCCGTCATCTGGCCGTAGTTCACGCAGCCCATGGCGGCGAGGCGGTGGAAGTCCTCGGGGGTGTCGAACATGCCCACCATGAGCCCGTTGGTGATGATCGCTCGCGGTGCCTCGTGGCGCGAAGGAAAGAGGCCCAGGGGGTGCCCGGAGGAAACCACGAGGGTTTGGTTCTCCGTCATCTCGCTCAGATATTTCTTGATGAGGAGGTACTGCATCCAGTTCTGGCAGACCTGGCCCGTCTCGCCGTAGGTGACCAGCTCGTAAGGGTAGAGCGCCACGTCGAAGTCCAGGTTGTTGTCGATCATCACCTGCATGCCCTTGGCGTCCAGAATCTTGCCCGGGTACTCCTGGATGGGCCTGCCGTGGATGCGCCCCTCGGGGCGGAACCGGTAGCCGTAGATGCGGCCTCGGGTGAGGAGTTCTTCCATGAACTCGGGGGCCAGCTCCTCGTGAAAGCGCTTCGGGATATAGCGCAAGGCGTTTTTAAGGGCCGTTTCCGTGTCGTGGCGGTTCAGGCGATATCCGCGGCTGGGAGCGCGGCGGATGCCCTCCTGGAAAGATTTCTTGGGCGGAAGGGCGGTGAAATCGAGTTCAAAGGTCGTCGTCATGAGAATCCCCTCATCTCAGCGCACTAGTATAGCGCAGGGGAGTTCGGAATTCGGAAAGCGGAAGTGAACAGGGGGAGATGGACGGTGGAGATGAGAAGGAACATCGCAGACCAGTGGCCTCCCCTGGGGCCGGGCTCTCCTCATCTCGGCATCCCCTCATCCCGGCATCCCATCATCTCTTCCGCCTTGACTTGCATGGGGCCTGCTTTAGCAGGCTGCTGAAAAACTCCCGTGGGTCGCGTTGCCAGCGCCACGGGCCCGGATGCAAGGCGCCGCGACGCCGTCGATGCCTTGCACATCGTCTAGGAGCGGCAACACAGCAGGCGGGCCCGTGCCGCGGCAACCCTTCGGGCGCAAGGGATTGGGGGCCATCTGCGTTGTGGCGGCTCCTAGGAAGGGGGCCCACCCTGCCGTCGTCGCCGCGCCTAGCATATGGCCCCCAAGCCTCTTGCGCGCGGCCCATGCGAGTTTCTCAACAGCCTGCTATAGTGATAACGAAGATAGAAACAGCGAGACCAGCCGCAGTGGAACGCTGGCTTCGGACGCGCCGCCTTTGTTGGAACACGCCAGCGGCGGGCACCGAGCGGCCAGGCACGAGACCAGGTGTCGGGGGGGGACTGACAGAGGAGAGAATCCATGGAAGAGCGTTTCTGGCACCGGAATTACGATCCTAAAGTGCCTGCAAGCCTGGAATATCCCAAGGTCCCGCTCCAGCGATTCCTCGACGACGCGGCGGCCAAGTTCCCGGACCGGGTCGCCATTACCTTCCTCGGCAAGCCGATCACCTATGGCAGACTTCTTCAGTCCTGCAACGCGTTCGCGCGGGGCCTGATGGAGCTCGGGGTCAGGAAGGGCGACAGAGTAGCCCTCTATCTGCCCAACGTGCCGCACATCGTCATCGGCTACTACGGCGCCTTCAAGGCGGGGGCCATCTGTGTCCCCACCAACCCCCTCTACACCGAACGGGAACTGTCCTACCAGGTGAAGGATTCGGGGGCCAAAGTGCTGGTGACGCTGGATCTGGATCTGACCCTGTCCAAGGTGAAGGCGGTGAAGGATTCGGCGGGGATCGAGAAGGTCATCGTGGGCCGGGTCAGCGACTACCTGCCCTTCCCCAAGAGCCTCCTCTACCCGGTGGTGAAGCGCAAAGATCTGACTGAAGTGCCCGCCGAGAGCGCCTATGTTCATTTTCGCGACCTTGCCGGGACCGAGGGGGCGTCCCCTCCGGAGGTGGCCGTGGACGCTAAGGACCCCGCCGTCCTCATGTACACGGGAGGCACGACGGGCGTGTCCAAGGGTGCCGTGCTCACCCACGCGAACCTCGTGGCCAACACCCGCCATTTCGCCTGCTGGATCACCGCCGGCGAGATGAACGATACGCCGCAGGACTCGGTCATGGCCGTCCTGCCGCTCTTCCACAGTTTCGGCATGACCGTCTGCATGAACACCAGCATCATGATGGCGGGCAGGCTGATCCTCTTCCCTACGCGGCCCAAGCCGGACGCCTCGGACCTGCTGGAGATGGTCCGCGACGAGCAGCCCGGGTATCTTCCCGGCGTCCCCGCCCTCTATACGGCCATGGCCAATAACCCCCGGGCGAGAGAGTACAAGGTCGATTGCATCAAGGGCTGCATGTCGGGCGCGGCGCCCTTGCCCGTGGAGGTGCTCCAGAAATTCGAGGCCATCACGGGCGGCAAGATCTTCGAGGGCTACGGCCTTTCCGAGACGTCGCCCGTGGCCACGGCCAACCCACGGCTGGGCCTGAGGAAGGCCGGTTCCGTGGGCCTTCCGTTCATCGATACGGACATCCGCATCGTAGACCAGAACAACGGCGAGTCCGACGTCCCGGTCGGCGGGACGGGGGAGATCCTCATCAAGGGGCCGCAGGTCATGAAGGGCTACTGGAACCGCCCGGAGGAGACGCGAGCGGCTCTTCGGGGAGGGTGGTTCTACACGGGGGACATCGGCAGAATGGACGAGGACGGCTACGTGTTCATCGTGGACCGCAAGAAGGACATGATCATCACCGGCGGCTTCAACGTCTACCCGCGCGACGTGGAGGAGGTCCTCTACGAGCACCCCAAGGTGCTGGAGGCGGGGGTCATCGGCGTTCCGGACGAGCGGTCCGGGGAGCGCGTCAAGGCCTTCGTCGTTCTCAAGGAGGGCCAGACCGCCACGCCGGAGGAGATCATCGCGTTCTGCAAGACGAAGCTGACTCCCTACAAGGTGCCCAAGTGGGTCGAGCTTCGGCCCGAGCTGCCCAAGAACAACGTGGGGAAGCTCCTTCGGCGCGTGCTGAGAGAGGGGGAGCGTCCGGCAGGCCTTGGAACCCCGGCCGGCGCTTCACCCGACGGGGCTAGGCCCGCGCCCGAGCCTCGCTGACGGTCAAGCGGCGTCCGCCCACTTCCTTGCCGTTGAGGGCCGACATGGCGGCGCGCGCTTCGTCGTCATTGGCGAACTCCACGAAGCCGAAGCCTTTGGAGCGCCCGCTCTCCTTGTCGGTAACAATGCGCACGGAGTCGGGGGTGCCGAAGGGGGCGAAGGTCTCGCCCAACTCGCTCTCCGTCATGGAGTAGGATAGGTTGCCCACGTAAAGCTTCATCGGTACATCCTTCCTGCCGGCGATCCCGGCATCTGTACTGGCGTCCTGCCTGGCGCTCCAGCCGGCCAGAACGGAGGGGCGCCCGCGGCCCGCGAAACCGCTGCGGACCGAGCGCGAGTGAGTCTAGCAGGAGAGGGCGGGAATGGGAAGGGGAGGGGCGAGTATGATTTGGGATTTCGGATTTCGGATTTGGGATTGAAAGGCGGCGGAGGCAAGCCGCCTCCTTACCTCACCTCATCTCACCTCACCTCATCACCTGCTCATCTCCGGTGCTTCCGCGTGAAGCCGGCAACGCCGCCACGCCCCGGTCTCCATAAAAAGTGGGGCGGGGGATGAGCCCCGCCCCGGTCATGAAAGGAGTGCGTGCACGAGCCAGGTGTCAGCTCCCCGATGGAGCGGGGACCGGCGCCGGGACCTTGGGAGGAAGGGGAGCGGCGGGGGGCGCGGGGGTGGCCGGCGCTTCAGGCGTCTTCATGCGCCACTTGAACTGCTTCCTCTCGCTGGCTTCCTGGGGGACGGTGACGTTCAGATCGGTCTTCTGGTGCATTCGAAGGACTTCTAGGCGGATGGTCTCGCCCGGTTCGTAAGAATCCAGGATGCGGAAGGCTTGGGTGGGTGTCGCGGGGGTCCGGTCGCCAATTTTGAGCAGGACGTCACCACCCTTGAGCTTGAAGGGAGAGTCCTTGGGCGCTCTCACGACGAGCAGGCCGGCGCTGGTGCCAAAGTACTCTCCAAGATCGGGATTCAGGCTCACCAGGTCCATGTCCATGCCTCGTGCCTGGATGTCGATGATGAAGTTCTCCGGGATGTCGGGAATCCGGAGGTCGCTCAGATCTGGAATGCCCGCCACGTTCTTGTCCACGAAGATCCGCATGTGCCCGTCGTCGAGGGCGCGGGCGGTGAGGGTGGCCGTCTTCGCCGCCTTGCCGCGGCGGTATTCAATGGCCACCTTGTCGCCGTCCTTGAGCGCTCGCGCCAAGCTCAGCAGTCGAGCCGCCGGGGCCGATTCGTCGGCATCGGCTTCCGGGTTGGGCCCGGCAAGCTTCTTGCCGTTGAAGCTTACGATGATGTCCTCGGCTCTGAGGCCCGCCTGATCGGCGGGTCCGCCGGGGGTGACGGCTTCGATCAGGGCGCCCACGGCGTCCGTGTCCGGGTCCCTGTCGGTTTGGAGGATGATTCCCAAGAGGGGCCGGCTGCTCAAGGTGGCCATGATCCGCTGGGCGCGAGCCTGGGCCTCACGAGCCAGGTCCCTCTGCGCCTCCGCCTCCCTCAGCGCGCGCTCCGCTTCGGCGCGGGCCCGGTCGGCCTCCTGCTGGGCATGTGCCTGGTCCTCTTGAACCCGGACCTCGGCGCTTGCCTCTTCCCCTGAACCGGCTCGGAGTTCAGCCGAGGCGCAGCCCGCCCGGAGCGGGACCAGCGCCGAGAGGGCCGCGGTTCCCAGGATGAAGGCCATCGTTCCATATTTCATGAATTTCCTCCTGTCGTTACGGTGAGCGGCGTCAGATCTGGGCCATGGCACCGCGGGTCGCATTCACTTCCACGAGCGCGCTCAGGAGCTTTACCCTCTCCTGCCAGAGGCGCACAAGCTTGTCTGGCTCCGTGTCGTCGGCCTTGAGCAGGGAGAGCTGGAGATCCACGATGGCGAGACCGTCCTCCAAGTAAGCGATGGTGCCGGCGGTGGCGGCCGACTGAACCCCCTGCCTTCCCCGGTAGGCGGCGAGCGCGCCTTCGAGGGACCGGGAGCGGGCCTGGAGGGGCCCCAGCTTTTCGCGCAGGGCGAGGCGCTGTTTTGCCGCGGACGGGTCCTCGTGAAGGGCCGGCTGGCGCATAAGAACGACAAAGGACAGGCCGAGCATGAGCACCATGAGCGCGGCCCACACGGCGCCCAGAGCGGAAAGCCCCGACGATTTCGGGGTTCCTTCTTGAAGGGCGAGCCGAAGGGCGGGCCAGGCGTCCGACGGGGGCCGCAGGCTCGGCAGTCCCCGGAGGTCCTGAGCCACGCTCCGCAGACGCTCCATTTCGGAGGCGCACCTGGGGCACCGGGCCACGTGGTCGGCCGTCTCCGCCGAGCCCTCTCCGTCGCGCAGGGCTAAGAGGTCTTCATCGCTTGGATGCATGGCGCTTCCTCATGATCGCCCGTCAGGTAGTCCCGAAGGCGGGCGTGGGCTCTGGCGAGCTGGGATTTGGAGAAGCTCGGGGTCTTCTTCATCATCTGGGCGATCTCGTCGTGGGTGAATCCTTCCACGTCGTGTAGCCAGACGACGGCGCGTGCCACCTCGGAAAGGCGGGTGAATGCCGCTTCAAGGTGGAGGCGTTCCAGGAGGGCTCCCGCCTTGAGCGAGGGCTGGCCCGCCTGTTCCTCCGACAGTGTCGCGCCGGCCGGTTCGGTGTCGTCGGCGCCGTGTCCGCGGGCGCGGATGCGCATGAGGGCTTTGTTCACGGCGATTTTGCGGATCCAGAACCCGAGGGGGCCGTCGCCGCGGAAGCCGCGCAGGCTTTTGAGGACTTCCAGGAAGGTCTCCTGGAGAACCTCTTCCGCCTCTTCCGGGCGCCTGAGCAGGCGCCGCCCGAGGGTGTAGACGGGCTCCTCGTAGGTCCGGTACAAGGTTTCCATGGCGGCCAGATCCCCCTTTCGTGCTCGGGCGATTACCAGCGGGTCGTCGGGCACGTCAAACACATGCGCCTCCTACACCTGTAAAGATGCGCCGGAGGGGAAAACCGTCGCATGCGCCGGAGGCGGTCGAAGGGAAAACCAGCGAGACGCCCTTTCTCGATCCATGAGCAGCCCTCTCCTGCCTTCGTATACGCCGATCCAGGGCCGCGAGTTTTGAGGCGGCGATCACGCAGCAGCTTCGCCGGGCGAATTTGTGCACCGCAGCTCGGTAAGGTAAGGTAAGGTGGACGAAGGAGGCCAGCCATGGCCGGGGAAACGATGCGCGGGAGGATGGAAGTCCTGGCCACGAAGATGCAGGAGACCATCTGTGCCGCCGCCGAGGCCATCGAAGGCGCACCTTTCACGAGGGACCCCTGGACCCGTCCCGAGGGCGGGGGCGGGCTGTCGTGCGTCATGCAGGATGGATCGGTCTTCGAAAAGGCCGGCGTGAACGTCTCGGCCGTACACGGCACCTTGGATCGAGAGGCCGCCCGTGCCATGGGCGGGGGCCGGGAGGCGGGGGAAGAGACCTTGCGATTCTTCGCCGCGGGGCTCAGCGTGGTGGTCCACCCCCGCAATCCCATGGCGCCGACGGCCCACTGCAACTACCGGTACTTCGAGCGGGGCGACGAGGGGCATCCGGCCGCCTGGTGGTTCGGCGGAGGGTCGGACCTGACGCCGGCCTACCTGTGTGAGGAGGACGCCCGGCACTTCCACGGCACCTTAAAGGCCGCATGCGACGGGCACGACGGCGCGTTTTACCCCCGCTTCAAGGCGTGGTGCGACGACTATTTCTTTCTTCCCCACAGGGGGGAGCGCCGCGGCATCGGAGGCATCTTTTTCGACGATTTGCACGACCGAGACCCCGGGGATCTCTTCGCCTTCGTCGAGGCCTGCGCCCGCGCCTTCGTGCCTTCCTACTTTCCCCTCGTGGAGCGCCACAAGGAGGAGCCCTACACTCCGGCGCAAAAACGGTGGCAAGCGCTCCGCCGGGGGCGATACGCGGAGTTCAATCTCCTCTACGACCGGGGCACCCTCTTCGGACTCAGGACGGGCGGGCGCGCGGAGAGCATCCTCATGTCCCTCCCTTTGGAGGCCCGATGGGAATATGCCCATGAACCTGCCGGCGGATCGGAGGAGGAACGCCTCCTCCACGTCCTCAAGACTCCCCGTTCTTGGGCGTGAGATGAGCCTGCCCCGCTTTCCCCCGCGCACCCGCGCGCTGGCCGCCGCTCTGCTTCTCCTCCTTGCCGCGCTCGCCTGCGCCGCCCCGGTGCAAGCGCCCGTGCCCGTGGTGCCCGAACCTCCGCCCTCGCCGTGGGCCCAAGCCGATGGCCGGGCTCTTGCAGCCCCCCCCGAGGTGGAGGATTCGGTGCCGCACCTTGCGGCGTACCTCACGGAGGGACTTTCGTCCGACGGAGAGAAGGTCCGGGCCATCTTCCGCTGGGTCACCAGCCACGTGCGGTACGACCTGCAGGGGTTCCGGACCGCCGAGTACGGAGACTTCTCTCCGCGGGGCGTCCTCAAAAGCCGCCGGGCGGTCTGCGAGGGATACTCGGGGCTCTTCGAAGCGCTCGCCCAGGCGGCGGGTATCGAGGTCGCGACCATCCACGGTTTCGCCAAGGGCGTGGGCTATTCCGCCGGCGACCCCGTTCCCATGACCTATAACCACGCATGGAACGCCGTCAAGGTGGAAGGGATATGGAGGCTCTTGGACTGCACCTGGGGCGCGGGAGCCCTGGATGAGAAGGGGGAGTACGTCGCCGCCTTCGATCCCTTCTATTTCTTCACGCCTCCCGAGGCGTTCATCTACACCCACTTTCCCAGCGATCCGGCCTGGCAGCTCCTGGGCCGGCCCTTGAGCCGGGAGGCCTTCGAGGCCCTTCCCCAACTCAAGCCGGCGTTCTTCACCTGCGGCCTGAGATTCAGCGGCGTTCCCACCGGCCACCTCAGGGTTCCTGGAGCCCAGGCCACGATCGCCTTCGAGGCCCCCGCGGACGTGGAGGTAAAAATTCTCCTTCTCCAGGGCGAAATCCCCTTGAGCGAGACCTTTGTGCGCGCGTCCAGGGAGGGGGACCGCCTGGCCGTGTCCGTCCTCGCCCCCGAAGCGGGAACCTTTGTGCTCAGGCTCTTTGCCGCGCGCGGCCTCGATGCGGAAACGCTGGACTGGGCCGCGGACCTCCTCGTAACCGCCGGGGCGGGCACCGGCGGCAAAGGCTTCTCGAAGTAGAGTCCTGCGCGGCGGCCCCGGGGCGGCCTTCCTTGCGGGGGGGCCCACCAGGCGGCGCGCCGGGGCGGTGCCTCAGGGCAGGTCGAAGAGGAGGAACTCGGAAACCTGGCCGGCGCTGATCCGAAGGCTAGATTCGGCGCTGAAGGCCAGCCCGTCGCCGGGAGCGAGGGAACGGCCGTTGGCCGTCAGGGCTCCGGAGATGAGCTGGAGCCAGGCGTAGCGGTTGGGGGCGAGTTCGTGGGTGAGTGATCGTCCCGGTCCGAGCAGCGAGGCGAAAACCGAAACGTCCTGGTGCCATGAGACCGAACCGTCCCGCCCGTCCCGGGAGGCCACGAGCTTGAGGACGTCGGTCTTTTCCTGGGGGCCGAACCGCTTCTGCTCGTAGGAGGGCGGCAGCCCCTCGGCCTCCGGGAAGACCCAAATCTGAAGCAGGTGGACGGGCTCGCTCTGTGAGGCATTCATCTCACTGTGGGTGACCCCCGTGCCCGCCGTCATGCGCTGGACCTCGCCCGCCGTGATGACGGACCCCGTGCCCATGCTGTCCCGGTGCTGCAAAGCCCCGGAAATGACGTACGTGAGAATCTCCATGTCCTGGTGAGGATGGGTGCCGAAGCCTTCGCCGGGGGCCACCGTGTCTTCGTTGATCACGCGAAGGACCCGGAACCGCATGTGGGCGGGATCGCGGTAGTCGGCGAAAGAGAAGGAATGATAGGTGTCCAGCCAGCCGTGGTCGAAATGGCCCCGCTCGTGAGACGGTCTCAGGGTCAGCATCAAGGCCTCCTTTCCCCTCGCTGGAGGGGCAAACGTACGTCCGTGAAAACGCCCCTGGCCGTCAGCAAAATTCCGCGATGGAATTCTCATGCCTCCGGAAGCCGGAAGGTTCTTTGGCCGGACCGCCCAGACTCCGTGGCGGGACCGGGGCGTCACGGATGCCTTGCGGCACGAAGCGGGCTGCGATACAGTAAGGGTACGAGCGAGGGGGAAGACCGGTCATGGAACCTTTCCGGGTGCCCAAAGACCAAGCGAAGGTCGTCTTGAATCTGCCTCCCGAGCCATCCGCGGAGGTCGAGATCTTCCTCTCTCCTTTCGCGGAGCACCATCAGGGCCAGGAGACCGTCTCCGACCTCATTCGCGCTGGCACCCCCTTCCTGCCCGTCCGAAGCCCCGGCGGCCAGTCCATTCTCGTCAGGAAGAAAGCCATCCGCTCCTTGAAGATCCTCGATCCGGAACGGGTGGAGTGGCTCTACTTCGAGGTGCGGAGCAGTGCCCAGCCGCGCCGGATCAGCCTTCGGTTCGGGGAGGGCGGGCAGATGGAGGGGCTGATCTACGCCACCACGCCCGTGGGCCATCAGCGCGTGTCCGACGTGATTAACCTCACGGGCCCCTTCATCCATTTGGAAGCGCAAGACGGGGTATATCTGGTGAACCTGGGCCACGTCAGCACCATCCGCATCGTGGAGGAGGCCCATGGCAACGCTGGATAAAATCCTGGACGCGATGGAAAAGTGCAACGCCGACGCCCTCACCTTCACGGCGGGCGCCATCCCTCAGTTCCACCTGAACGGGGCGCAGCGGCCGGTGCTCAAGCAGGCCATCCCCGAGCCGCAGCTCCTGGCCTTCCTGCGGGAGCTGGCGGACATCCAAAGCGGGGCCCTGCTGGATCAGCGCAAGCCCTGCGATTTTTCCTACAAGGCCTTTCACTTCCAAGTGGATTTTCCCCCTAACGGCGTGACGGCCACCGTCTTTCCCGCGGAAGCGGGCGCGTTTTCAGCGGCGGCAGCTCCGAGCCCTGTTCCGGCGCGACCCCCGGTTCGGCCCGGTCCGGCCTCTTCCTCGCTGCCGCCTGTCCCCACAAGCTTTCGCTGTCCCATTGACGCCCTCTTCTACGACATGATCGGCCGGGGCGCCTCGGACCTCCATCTTTCCATCGGGGAGGTGCCGTATTTGAGGCTGCACGGCGAGATGATCCACATGGAAGGACAGCCGGTCCTCGCGGCGGACCGCATGAAGGAGCTCCTCCTCCCCATCTGTCCCGAGCGCAACCGCGAGGAGTTCGACCGGTGCCACGATTCGGACTTCGCGTACGAGATCGAAGGCCTCGCCCGCTTCCGCTGCAACTACTTCATGGACCGTCTGGGGATGGGTGCCGTGTTCCGGCAGATCCCCACGAAGATCCCGACGGTGGAGGATTTGAATCTCTCCAAGGCCGTGGTGGACCTTTGCTGGCTTTCCAAGGGCCTCGTGCTGGTGACGGGGCCCACGGGGTCGGGCAAATCCACTACCCTGGCGGCCCTCATCAACTTCGTCAACGACAACAGGACGGACCACATCATCACCATCGAAGACCCCGTGGAGTTCGTGCATTCCAACAAGAAGTGCCTCATCAACCAGCGCGAGGTGGGGGTCCAGACGGAGAGCTTCAAGCGGGCCCTGCGGGCCGCCCTGCGTGAAGATCCCGACATCGTCCTCGTGGGCGAGATGAGAGACCTGGAAACGGTGGCCATCGCCATCGAGACGGCGGAGACGGGGCACCTGGTCTTCGGCACCCTTCACACCACAACGGCGCCTTCCACGGTGGACAGGGTCATCGACCAATTTCCAGCGGACCGGCAGTCCCAGATCCGGATGATGCTCTCCGAGTCGCTCAAGGGCGTCGTCTCCCAGACCCTCTGCAAGAAGATCGGTGGCGGAAGGGTGGCGGCCTTCGAGATTCTCCTCGTGACGAGCTCCATCTCCAATCTCATCCGGGAGGGGAAGGTGTTCCAGATCCCGTCCATCATGCAGACCCAGAAGGCCCTGGGGAACGTGACCCTGAACGACTCGCTGTTGACCTTGGTGAAATCGGGCCAGGTGGAGCCGAAAGAGGCTTACGTCAAGAGCGTGGACAAGGTGGGGCTCAAGTCCCTGTTCGACCGGCACAAGATCGACCTCTCCATGGACGGGACCAAGGAAGTCTAAGCACCGCGCTCCTTGCCGAGGTCGTTTCTCACCACCAAGACACCAAGAGCACCAAGGGAGTGTGGCCGAAGAGGTGCTGCCCCCGCCTCTTCACAGATCCTTCCTTGGTGTCCTTGGTGCCCTTGGTGGTGAAGGCCTTCGTCTCTCAGCCGCCGGCGAGCTTCTTGGCGATCTGGGCCACGTGCTTCCCCTGAAATCTCGCGATGGCCAGCTCGTTCTCACTGGGCCTCCTCGCGCCGTCTCCGCCCGTGATGGTGGAGGCGCCGTAGGGGGATCCGCCGGTGATTTCCGAGAGGGTCATCTGCCTCTGCTCCGAGTACGGCACGCCTACGATTACCATGCCGTGGTGGAGCAGCGTGGTGTGGAAGCTCAGGAGGGTGGACTCCTGGCCGCCGTGCTGGGTGGCCGTGGAGGTGAAGACGCTCCCCACCTTGCCGATGAGCGCGCCCTTCATCCAGAGGCCTCCCGTCTGGTCCAGCAGGTTCCGCATCTGGGCCGCCATCATGCCGAAGCGCGTGGGCGTGCCGAAGATGAGGGCATCGGCCTGCGCGAGCTGGTCGGGCACGATGACCGGGATGTGGGCGAAGGCGGCGCGGGCGGCTTTGGCGCCGCTCTTTTCGAGGGCCTCCTCGGGCATGAGTTCGGGTACCTGGAAGAGGCTGACCTCCGCGCCGGGAACCTCGCGGGCTCCCGAGGCAACCGCTTCGGCTAGGGTGTAGACGTGGCCGTAGCTGCTGTAGAACACGACGTACGCTTTCATGGGCGATCTCCTATCAAAATGGGCTGTTTCACCGCGTGTCATCCTCGGCGCTCGCCTCCTTGGGCCCTCCGAGAGCCGCCGTGCCGAGGCGTTTGCACACATGGGCCAAGTGTATCTGCTCCTCCCTGGTAAGGACCGAAAAAACTTCCGTGATGGCGCGCGCATGGGGCGGGAAGGTCCGGGTGATAAGCCTGCGGCCCGCCGGAGTGAGGTGCACCGTCATGAAGCGCCTGTCCTTCTCTCCGCGCACGCGCTCCACCAGGCCTCGCCGCTCGAGGTTGTCCACCACCATCGTTATGTTTGCGCCGCTCCGCAGGTGCTTTCGGGCCAGATCCTTCTGGCAAAGCGGACCCAGGTGGAGGAGGGTTTCCAGGACCCCGAACTGGGGCGCGGTCAGGGCGGCCCGCGCCAGTCCAGCGGAGAGGCGCCGATTGAGCGAGTCGGCGGCGCGGAAGAGCGTGATGAACGCGTCCAGGGCGATCCGCTCTTCTTCGGGACCCTTATGGTGCGTGGGCATGGTGCTCTCCATCCATAGATTGACCAAAGACGATTTAAGGTTGAATTATTCCTGGACTGGAACGGGCGGCGTTTTCGAAGGGCCACGTTCACCCGGTAAGATGCGAGGGCTGCTCAGAGAGACGAACGGCGGCGATGCCGGGCCACCAAGGAGTAGAAGCGATCGCCGAGGGCGATTGCCCCGGGCAGGCAGGCGAGCAAGGCCAGGGGCCAGGTGAGGGGGCGAATCCAGAGGAGCCGCCTGATGGCCGCGTAACCGGTATAGACGCGCCCGTCGTCCGCCACCAGGTGCAGGGCCGCGTCGAGTGCCTCGGGCGAGGCGCCGGACAGCGCGCATGCGTCGGCGCGACGCGCGGCGCCATCCAAAAAGACGCACCGCCTGTCCTTGTCCAGGCGCCTGAGCCGTTCCGCCCAGGAAGCGCAGAAAGCGCATTGGCCGTCGTAGATGACCGTTAAGCCCATGTCCGTCCTCTCTTGCCAGGAACAACCGTCTGATCCTGGCGAATATGCCGGAGAAAGGTAAGCGAGGAAACATCGTGTAGAGTGGGTAAAAGCGGCGAGACGGCCGCAGACCGGCGAGCGGCGTTACCCACCGATACGGTGGAGCCGAGCCGGGCGAAGTACCGGGATGTTGCGAAAAGAAAAAGGAGGTGGGTATCAAAGAGACGATACCCACCTCTACAGCAGAAACGCCAGCGCCTCGCGGGCGTGGCGGACGGGCAGTGCATAGTGGCCCTCGCCGGGGAAGAAGCGGGCCTGGACGCCTGGAATGGCCGCCGCCAGGGCGCGGGTCATGGCTGCGGGGACGACGGCGTCGGCTTCGCCGTGAAAGAGGGCCACGGGAACGCGAATGCAGGCGGGGTCAAAGCCCCAAGGGGCGGAGGCGAGCCGGAGATCCCAGCAAGGTCCTCGGTGGCCAGCGCGGGCCGATTCTTTGAACGCCGCCACGAGGGATCCCCGGACGGCGGGGTCGAGGAGGGTAGCCCTGTCGAGGGCGCCCTGCCGGTGGGCGAAACGCTTGAGGTAAGCATCCACCAGCCGGGTATGAAGGCCCCACGAGACGGGGACGCAGAGCATGGGCAGGAGGGCCGGTGTCCGGCGGGCGGCTCCGAGGGCGAACCGGGAGAAGCCGCGAAAATTGCCGTCGAGCGGTGAGTTGGCCACGCGGCCCAGGCCGCACAGGACGGAGGCTCTGGTGACACGGTCCCCGAGAAGGGCCGCGCAGGCGAGGGTGTAGGGGCCGCCCCCGGAGGTTCCCATGACGGCGAACCGGCTTAGACCCAGAGCATCGGCGAGGGCTGCCACGTCACCGGGCCAATCGGTCATGCGCCGCCCCGGCTGGAAATCGGAGAGGCCGAAGCCGGGACGGTCTACGGCGATGATTCGTATATCCATGGCGCTGGCGTGGGGCTCCGTCACCGCCGCTTCGAGGCGCGAGCTGGGCAGGCCGTGAAAGTAAAAGACGGGCGAGCCGCCCCGCGCGCCGTACTCGGCCCATCCCAAGACACGGCCGCCGGGGAGACGGCACGTATGGTCGTGAG
>JAKAKG010000048.1 GCA_021813555.1 Acidobacteriota bacterium | reverse complement strand
CTTCGAGCCCTCTATCCTGGGGCCAGTTTACTGGACCCCGCGGAGGTCGGCCTCTTCATCCCATCTTTGCCCGCGGGGCGGGGAGGGAATGGCCCTCCCCGTCTCTGAGGTCGCGCCGCAGACACCCCAAGCCCCCGGCATTTCGAAGGCAAGAGAATTCCATCGCGGAATTTGGGAAGGAGCTTAATACTTGGTCCTCTGGTCTCCTGCGGGAAAGAGCATTTCCTACCAGGGCGCAGGGCCGCCGTGCGTAGAAACTGCCTCTTTGACCGTCCGAGATATTCGGGCGGCGCCAGAAGGCCCTGAAGATTGGCGTCCGGGCGGGCGCCGGGGGGGGCGGCGGGCGGCCTGCGAACAAGCAAAAAGGGCGGGGCCAAAGCCCCGCCCTTCCTATGATCTCCTGGGCCGTTTCCCTTACATCATGCCGCCGCCCATGATCTGAATGGTCGAAGCCTGAATCGACCCGTCCTGCCGGGTGACCCCGCCGACCTTGACGTGCATGCCGGACTTGAGCGAGCCGGAGCCCATCATCTGGCCCTTCTTCGTGATCGTCGTGGACGAATCCATGACGACCTGCTTTGTAGATCCGCTCGATGACATGGCGAACCCGGTCACGTTGCCAGAAGTGTCATGGGTGAGGCTCTGGATGTTGCCGTTCCCCATCATATCGGCGCCCATGATGTGGGCAAAGGCGGCCGAGAAAGCACCGTCCTCGACAAGGCCGCCCACGGCCAGGGTGGAGCCCACCTGAACGTAAGAAGAGTCCCCGCCGCCGCCCATCATGCCGCCGCCGCCTCCCATGCCGCCGCCCATGCCGCCGTTACCCATGCCGCCGCCGCCCATCATGCCGCCGCTCATGTTGCCGCCCATGCCCGTTCCCATGGCGCCGGCACCCATGTAATCAAAGGATGACTGGGAAACATGAACCGTATAGACGCCGTCGATGACCACGCTCAGAAGATTGCCCTGGCCATCCCGCTGAAGGGCCGTGACCTGGCCCTGAACCATGAACAGAAGCCCGCGGTAGACGCTCGTGGCCACGATGGCGCCGCTCTCGGTCTCCGTGAAGACGCTCGCCGTGTCCCCGGGCTGGATATCCGACCAGGCGAGCTTGACGAGGTTTCCCGCGGAGTCCGCGCCGACAAACACGGTGCTCGCATCCACGGCGGCCTGAACGCCGTTGACGGTGACCGATGCGGCAGAGACCGCCGATACCACGCCCGACGAGTACGCGTGGCCATTGAGCAAGGTCGTCTGCGCGCCCGCCGCCACGCCTAGGGCAGCGGCCGCCGCGACAACGGCCGCGAATTTCAATGATCGTGAGATCAAACGGGATGTTCGCATGAGATCCTCCTTTGGAAGAGATTCAACGTTCGCCACGCCGAGGGATTCCCCATGGGGGCGTCCCCGGCGGAATTGTGTACATGTCACCAGCCGTGCCACTTTGACCCTCAGATGTGAAGAATAGTGGCCGCTATTCCTCGCCAGGCCTGTTTCTACCTCCCTCGCCACCCTACCTATCAAGAACAGTGCCAGCCTCGGAAGCGGGGCCTCGTCCCTGCCTGCCGACGGCGTGAATATCTCGCCCGCCCTCGTTGTTCGCCCTGTCTTCGAGGAGGAAGCTCTCATGCGCCCTAACGTGCTATGGACGATCCCGCGGCCCGGCCGACGGGGGGTGGCCTGTCTTGCGGCGGTTCTCACCTGCACCGCCGTCGCCGCGACGCAGCGCTTCTCTCCTGCGGCGGGCGCACGCGCCGCGGATGCCGCCGTGACCGTGCTCTCCGAGTCCTTCGAGTCGTGGCCTCCCCCGGGCTGGGTTCTGACGGCCGATCCGCAGACGGGCGGGGTGTGGGATTCCTTGAATCACCCCGCAGGCTGCGCCTCGGGCTCGTCCTCGCCCTACAGCAACAATACGGGCGGCTCCGGCCTCTGCGCCGACGCCAACAGCGATTGCCTCGGCGACGGCATGGACACCACCATGGTGACGCCCTCCTTCAGCCTGGCTTCACCCTCCTACGTTTCCGCCCAGCTTCAGTTCAAATCCGACTTCTACTGCGCCGCCGCCCTCGACGAGGGGTGGGTGGACATCACCACCGACGGCGGGGCCATCTGGACGAACCTCCTCTACTTTGATCACCAGAGCGTCCGCGGCCCGGACACGGAAACCATCGACCTCACGCCCTACCTCGGCCAGCCCGACGTGCGCCTGGCGTTCGAGTACACCGCTCCGGGCTGGGATTGGTACTGGCAGGTGGACGACGTCGTGGTGAGCGCCAGCGGGCAGGCGGGCTGCACGCTCGCATGCGCAGCCACCGCTCCCGCCTCCGTGTCCCCGGGCACCGCCGCCGCCTTCGCCGCCACGGCGACGCCCTCCGCCGGATGCACCGGCGTGCCGTCCTTCGCGTGGAGCTTCGGCGACGGCCAGTCGTCCACGGAGCAAAACCCGTCGCACACCTATGCCTCCGCGGGGACCTTCGACTGGACCATGGCGGCGTCACAGAACGGCTCGTCGTGCTCCAAGAGCGGGACCCTCATCGTGGCCGCGGCCCCGCCTGTCGTAAACCTGATGAAAAAGGCCGCCCCGCCCTTCAGGATCGTCGTCACTGGGAGCAACCTCCAAAAGGGCTTGGCCGTCACCATCGACGGCGCGCCGTGGACCTCCGTGGCCTGGAAGAACACAGGGAAGATCGTTCTCAAAGGCGCCATCAAAACGGCCGTGCCCAAGGGCGCCGCCAAGACGTTCCGCTTCGAGAATCCCGATGGAGGCGTGGCCGTCATGACGTGGAGCTGGTGACATTCCTGAAGGGCGGGGGGCGCCATGGCCTAATGCATTCGGTCTGGCCCTGTTCGCGCAACGACATCGTCGCCAACGTCTCGGTTCTGGTTGCGGCCGGGTGCGTAGGGTACTGGCGAGCCGCCTGCCCTGATATCATGATCGGAGCGGCCTTGGCGGTGTTCGTGCTGCGCTCGGCGTTCCGGGTCCTCGGACGGGCCCGGTCCGAGCTGCGAGCTGCCGTGCCGGCCCCGTAGGAATCATGTCCGAAGAAGGAGGATCCCATGGCCGGCCTTGAAATCGTGATCGGAAACAAAGCCTATTCGTCCTGGTCACTCCGCGGGTGGCTTGCGGTGAAGGCGAGCGGCCGCGAGTTCACGGAAGTGCGGCTGCCCTTGTACACCGAGCAGTGGGAGGCCCGCATCGGGGGGCTCTCGCCCTCGGGGCGCGTGCCCGTCCTGCGGGACGGCGGCGTCGTGGTGTGGGACTCTCTCGCCATCGGGGAGTACATGGCCGAGACCTACCCCGGTTCCGCCGGCTGGCCCGCCGAGCGCCGTGCCCGCGCGGCGGCGAGGTCGGTGGCCGCGGAGATGCACTCGGGATTCGCAACCATGCGGGGGGAAATGTTCTTCAACTGCCGGGCGAGGATTCCAGGCCTATCCTTCTCGGCGGAAGCGCTGGACGAAGCTGAGAGGATCAAGGCCATCTGGCGGGACTGCCGCGCCGAGTACGGGGCAGGTGGTTCGTGGCTCTTTGGTGCGTTCAGCCTCGCCGACATCGCCTTCGCTCCGGTGGCCCTCCGCTTTGCCACGTACGGCACGCCGCTCGGTCCCGTGGAGTCCGCCTACGTTCAAGCAGTGCAGCAGCATCCGGCCATCCGGGAGTGGTGCGCCGCCGCGGCGGAAGAGACCGAAACGATCGCCGCCTATGAGCGCGGGCGCTGACGAATCCGGCCGTGGACACAAGGCGCGAGACGCAAGGCGCGAGACGCGATTAGGCGAAACACGAGACGCGAAACGCAGGGTTCTGTAGCGGCCGATGCTCGCATCGGCCGAATCTCTCTTGCGCCCGTAGCGGCCGCTCGCCGAGCGGCCGAACCCGCCGATCCACGAAGATCGCCCCTCGGCCGGTGGAACCGGCCGCTGCGAACCCCGTCGTGGGAGCCGTCGCCGACGGCGAATCCCGCTCCGCGAGGCCCCTCTCTCTGCGGCCGGGAACGTGGTTCAGGGATTGTTTGATGAAGGAAATGAGTATCGTGTCCCCGGAATCGTGCAGTGGGAGATCGGAGATTTCCTTGGTTTGCACTACGTCACCGTGAGCTGTATCATTCGAGCCCAGGAAAAGCGAAGGCACAGCGGAATTCGGAAATCTGAATTCGGAAAGGAGGGCAGGGGGGAAGGCGAATGTGGGATTTGGGATGTGCGGCAAAGGGCGGCGCTGGCATGGGACGCGGGTGTCTCTTCACATTCGCAATTCGCAAGTCGCCATCCGCTCCCTGCTCCCCGCTCCCTGCTCCCCGCTCATCCTCCTCTGCCGGCTCGCGGCCTTTTAGCGTTGGGCTTATGATGGCCCGGGGGGCTCCCATGGGATCGAATCACTGATGGACGCCATGAAGGTGATCCTGCTAGTGGTGGGGCTCGCGCTGGTGTACCAGGCGCTTGTGGTGCTGGTCATCATGGTGGGATGGAGAAATCCGCGCGCCCGGCACCTGCGAGACCCGGGCTCCCTGGGGCTGGCCTTCGAGGAGATCCGCTTTCCCACGGCCGGGGGGAAAACGCTCTACGGCTGGTGGGTGCCCAGCGGCGCGGCGGGGGCCCCGGTGCTGATCCTCGTGCACGGCTGGGGGCGCAACGTGCAGCGCATGCTCCCCTACATCGGCATGCTGCACCCGGCGGGCTTCGACCTTCTCGCCTTCGACGCCCGCCACCACGGCTCCTCGGACGGCGACGACTTCGGTTCCATGCCCAAATTCTCCGAGGACATCCGCGCGGCGGTGGACCACGTGGCGCGAGCGCGGAACCTCGCGCCCGCGGTCGTCGGTGTATTGGGACTCTCCGTGGGCGGCTCGGCGGCCATCCACGCCTCGGCCCACGACACCCGCATCGCTGCCGTGGCCACCGTGGGAGCCTTCGCCAATCCCCGCGACCCCCGCGCCACCCTCGGGCGCTTCTGGTGGATCCTGGCGCCGGGGCTGCCCCTGGCCTTCCGCTACGTGGAGTGGCGCGTGGGGCTGCGCCTGCGGGCCATCGCCCCCGAGAACGTCATCTCCAGGGCCCGCGCCCGCTTCCTGCTCATCCACGGCACGGCGGACACGGTGATCCCCCTCGCCCACGCGCGGCGCCTCGCCGCCGCCGCGGGGCCCGCCGCGCGCCTCTGGATCATCCCGGGGCGCGGCCACTCCGACCCTCACGCCGAGCCGGCCATGGCCCCGGTCCTCGCGGAATTCTTCCACGAGCACCTGGCCGGTAAGGTTCCCGCGCTGGTGTCATAACCCCCGGGCGTCTCCTGCGCAGGTCCGATCGCAGGCGAGGAGACGGGCCTGGATGCGTGTCCGCGGCCTGAGGTCTTTTCCCATGCCGTGCCCCTCTTGACGCATGCCGAGGGGAGGCCTATATTTGCCTCTACTTATAGTTAGTGGAGCTAACTAATGGCCCAGAAAACGAAAGAGAAGAAGGAACCTCCAAAGGGAAGCCGGGAGGCGTGCGCGCGGCAGATCCTGGACGTGGTGCCGCGGGCCATGCGGCTCCTGCGCCGGGAGATGCGCAAAGAGGCGGGCCAGGGGCTCTCCGTGCCCCAACTTCGCGTGCTGGCGTTTCTCAGCGGCTCGCCGGGGGCGTCCCTTTCAGCGGTGTCGGACTTCGCCGGCGTGGCCGACGCCACCGCGTCCGCCATGGTGGACCGCCTGGTGCGGCGCGAGCTTGTGACGCGGGAGACGGACCCGGAGGAGCGGCGCCGCGTGTGCCTCGGCCTCACGGCGGAGGGCGCCGCCCTCCTCGGCCGCGCCAGGGCCCGCGCCCGAACCCGTGTGGCCCAAAACCTCGCCGTGCTCTCCGGCTCCGAGCTGGCCAGCCTGGACGACGGGCTGAACCTCCTTCGCCGGGTGCTGGAAGCGGCGGCTGAAGCGCAGGATCGGCCATGACCGGCGCCGAGAGCCGGGAGGAAACTTCCGGCGGGGCCACCGCCGCCGCGTGTCCGCCCGCCATCATAACCGACGGGCTCACCCGCCGCTTCGGCCTCGTCACGGCGGTGGATCACCTGAACCTCTCCGTGGCGCCGGGTAGCATCTCCGGCCTCGTGGGCCCCAACGGCGCCGGCAAGAGCACGACCCTCAAGATGCTCACCACGCTCCTGCCGCCGAGCGAGGGCTCGGCGCGGGTGGCGGGATTCGACGTGGCGAGGCGTCCGAGGGAGGTGCGGCGCCGCATCGGCTACGTTCCTCAGCTCCTCTCCGCCGACGGCGGCCTGACCGGGTACGAAAACCTCATGGTGTTCGCCATGCTGTACGACGTGCCGCGGAAGGAGCGCAAGGATCGCATCTGGCAGGCGCTGCGGATGATGGGCCTGGAGGAGGCGGGAGCGGCCCTCGTGAAGACCTACTCGGGCGGCATGATCCGAAGGCTTGAGATCGCCCAGGCCGTCCTCCACCGGCCCGCCATCCTGTTCATGGACGAGCCCACCGTGGGGCTCGACCCGGTGGCCCGGCGGGCCGTCTGGGAGCATGTCCGGGAGCTGCGCGCGCGGTTCGGCGCCACCATCCTGCTCACCACGCACTACATGGAGGAGGCGGACGATCTGTGCGACGTGGTGGCCATCATGCACCAGGGCAAGGTGGTGGCCGCTGGTTCGCCCGCGTCCCTGAAAGCCCAGGCCGGAGAGGGCGCCACGCTGGACGACGCCTTCGTCCACTTCACCGGGAACCTCATGGAAACGGGAGGGGCATACCGTGACGCGGCACGCACGCGCCGGACAGCCCGGCGCCTTGGCTGACCCGGCCCTTCCGGGGGGCACGCTTGGACCTGGCCCGGCACCGGCGGGACGCGCGAACCTCGCGGTGTCGGCGGGCAGGGTGGTGAGGGCCTTCGTCCGGCAGGTTTTCGCCATCACGTGGGCGGAGACGCGCAAGCTGCGGCGCGACCCCATGGAGCTGCTGACGCGGGCCGTGCAGCCGATTCTCTGGCTCGGGATCTTCGGCGCCGTCATGAGCCGGGCCCGCGCCATTCCCACGGGCCAGGCCAGCTACCTGGACTTCCTGGTGCCGGGCATTCTGGCCCAGAGCGTTCTCTTCGTGGCCATCTTCTACGGCATCTCCCTCATCTGGGAGCGTGATCTGGGCGTCTTGCACAAGTACCTTGCCAGCCCCGCGTACCGGGGCGCCTTGGTGACCGGCAAGGCCGTCTCGGCGGGCGTGCGAGCCATCGCCCAGGGCATCATCGTCTGCCTTCTGGCGCTGGCCATGGGCGCGCACCTCAAGCTCTCGCCGGGGGCGCTGGCCGGGATGCTGCTGTTCATCGTACTCGGGGCGGCCATCTTCTCCACCTTCTCCCTGGTGATCGCCTGCCTGGTGAAAACCCGCGAGCGGTTTATGGGCATCGGCCAGGTTCTGACCATGCCCCTCTTCTTCGCGAGCAACGCCATCTACCCGCTCAGCCTCATGCCCCACTGGCTGCAGGTGCTGTCCAGAGGGAATCCCCTCACGTACCAGGTGGACGCGCTGCGGGCGCTCATGATCCAGGGCGGCCAGAGCACCATGGGGCTCGGGGTGGACTTCGCGGTGGAGGCGGCGGTTCTGGCGGGACTCATCGGCATCGGATCGCGCCTCTATCCCACGGCCATCAACTAGGCCCATGGCGAACGAAGGCACCCACAGAGGGATGATCACCGTGGCCACCATGCTTGCCTCCATGATGCAGGCGGTGGACACCTCCGTGGCCAACGTGGCCCTGCCGCACATGCAGGGAACCTTCTCGGCCAGCGTGGACGAGATCACGTGGGTCATCACGTCGTACCTCGTGGCCAACGCCATCGTGGTGCCCATCACGGGCTGGCTGGGAAACTTCTTCGGCCGGCGGCGCATCTACCTGCTGAGCGTGGTGGCCTTCACCCTGGCCTCGCTGGGCACGGGGGCGGCGCCCAACCTGGCGTTCATGGTGGTCATGCGCGTGCTGCAGGGGTTCTCCGGCGGCATCATCGTCCCCATGAGCCAAGCCATCCTGCTGGAGGCGTTTCCCGCGCGGGACCGCGGCAGGGCGCTGTCCTACTTCGGCGTGGGCGTGGTGTTCGGCCCCATCATCGGCCCCATCCTCGGGGGCTGGCTCACGGACCAGTGGGGCTGGCGCTGGATCTTCTACATCAACATCCCCCTCGGCATCCTGGCGGTGGTCCTCGCCCTGCTCTTCGTGCGCGACCCGGCCTACATCCGCAAGCCCGAGGGCCGGGTGGATCTCTGGAGCCTGCTCTTCATCACGCTGGGGCTCGGAGGGCTCGAAGTCATGCTGAGCCGGGGGGAGCGGCTGGACTGGTTCAAGAGCCACTTCATCCAGACGGCGGCCTTCGTCGCGGTTGTCGGCCTCGCCCTCCTCATCTGGCGCTCCTTCACCCACGACCATCCCCTCGTGGACCTCTCGGTGCTGAAAAACAAGGAGTTTGCCGCGGGAGTCTCCCTCTCTTTCTTCCAGTACTTCGTCCTCTACGCCACCCTGCTCCTGCTGCCCCTCTACGTCCAGAACCTCCTGGGCTACACGGCCACCTGGGCGGGCCTTCTCCTGGCTCCCGGAGGTGTCGCCTCCCTCTTGGCCATTTTCGTGGCCGGGAGGCTCGTGCACCGCGTGGACGTGCGGTGGATTCTCCTGGCCGGGGTGGGCCTCATGCTCGTGGCCCTGCACATGCTCTGGGCTCTCAATCTGGGATCCACCTTCGGATATCTCGCCACGGCGCGTTTCATTCAGGGATTCGGCGTGGGCTTCCTCTTCATCTCCGTGGCCGCCGCGGCCTACAGCACCATGCCCGCGGAAAACATGGGGCAGGCCACGGGGCTGTATAATCTCGTGCGCAACGAGGCGGGCTCCATCGGCATCGCTCTCTCCTCGACCCTCCTGGCCTCCCGCGCGCAGTTCCACCAGTCCCGCCTCGTGGAGAGGCTCACTCCCTTCAACCCGGTCTACGCCGAAAGGCTCCAGAGGACGGAGAGCCTGCTGCGTCCCGTGGCGGGGCAGGACCCGCACTCCGTCAAGAACCTCGCGGTGGGGCTCATCTACCACCAGGTGCAGGTCCAGGCCTCGGTCATGGCCTACGTGGACGTGTTCGCCCTCATGACGGGGGTCCTGCTGCTCTTCCTGCCCCTCATCCCGATCCTGCGGTCCCGCGCGGCCCAAAGCGCGCCCGTCATCGCCGAGTGATACGGCGGCGCCGCGGAGCGATTCCCAGTATGTCGCTTCGTTGATCGAGCCGGCTAAACCAGATGCACGCGGGATTTGGCCTTGAGGAGTGAGGAGACCTGGTTCGAGTCCAGGGGGCGGTGGAAGAAGAAGCCCTGCGCGAGCTCGCAGTTGAGTTCGCGGAGGGACTCGGCCTGCTCGCGGGTCTCGACGCCCTCGGCGATGACGCTCAAGCCCAGGTTTTGGGCTAGGCTCATGATGGTGCGGACGATCTCGGCGTTTTGGCCGTCTTCGGGCAGCCGCGCGATGAAGGACCGGTCGATTTTGAGGGAGTCGATGGGGAACTGCTGGAGGTAGCTGAGGGAGGAGTACCCCGTCCCGAAATCGTCGATGTGGAGGCGGATGTTGAGGGCCCGCAGGCTCGCCAGCAGCGAGACGGCCTGCTGGGAGTTCTCGATGAGGGCGCTCTCCGTGATCTCCAGCCCCAGGCTGGCGCCGCTGAGGCCCGACTGGACGAGGGCCTTGTCCACCTCCCCGATGAGGTCCGGCTGGGCGAGGTTCTTGCTGGACAAATTGACGCTCACGGAGACGGGCGGGTTGGACGGATAGGCGGCCTGCCAGTCGCTGGTCTGCCTGCACGCTTCGAGGAGGACCCATTTGGCGATGGGGATGATGAGGCCCGTGTCCTCGGCCAGGGGAATGAACTCCTCGGGGAGGACCAGGCCGCGCTCCGGGTGCTGCCACCTCAGCAGGGCCTCGAACCCCGCGATCTTCCAGGTTTCGAGCGACACGATGGGCTGGAAGTGGATCCGAAACTCCCGCCGCTCCAAGGCGCGCCGCAGGTCGCCCTCGAGCTTGAGCAGCTCCACCGCGTGGGTGTGCATGGAGGCGTGGAAGACCTCGTTGCGGGACCGGCCCTTGGTCTTGGCCCGGTGGAGGGCCGTGGCCGCGTCTCGGAGCATGACCTCCGGCGAGCCGCACTCCACCGTGCTCAGCGCGATGCCGATGCTCGTGCTGGCGAAGACCTCGTGGCCGCAGAGCTCGAAGGGCTTTTCCAGGTCTTCGTGAATCCTGTCCGCGATGCGCTCCGCGTCGGCGGGGACCTTCACGTCTTCCATGAGGAGGGCGAACTCGTCCCCGCCCAGTCGGGCCAAGAGGTCTCCGGGCCGCAGGCGGCCCTTCAGGCGGTGCGCCAGGGCGATGATGAGCTCGTCTCCCACCACGTGGCCGAGGCTGTCGTTGACGAACTGGAACCGGTCGAGGTTGAGGACGAGGAGCGCGAAGGCGTAGTCTCCTCCGGGCTGGGCCTTCTCCGTGGCGGCCTTGAGCCACTCCATGAACATGGCCCGGTTGGGGAGGCCCGTGAGCCCGTCGTAGAGGGCGTCGTGCTTCAGGAGGGCCTCGCCCTCCTTGCGCTCGGTGATGTCCCGCTGCGTTCCGCTCAGCCGGCTGGGCCGCCCGTCATCGAGAAGGAGAGGCCCGCCCTGGCACCACATCCAGAGGACGCTTCCGTCCTTGTGGCGGACCCGGTATTCCACGTCCAGCTCTTCCGCGGACCCCTTGAGGCGCGCGTCGAGGGCGGCCTTGAGGAGGGGCAGATCTTCGGGAACGACGCGGTTGAACCAGCTCTCCACGTCGTGGCCCAGTTCATCGCCCTCCAGGCCCATCATGGCCTTGAACCGGGGGGAGTAGGTAACCAGGCCCGTGGAGAGATCCCAGTCCCAGAGGCCGTCGCTGGAGCCTTTGGCCGCCAGGGCCAGGCGCTGCTCGCTCTCCCGCAGAGCCTCGTCGGCGCGCTTTCGTTCGGTGATGTCCTCGATGAGGCCGTCGAAGGTCATCTCGCCGTTCACGGCTGAGCTGAGGGTCTTGGTCATCTGGACCCAGACCACGCGGCCGTCCATGCGTCTGAGCTGAATCTCCACGTCTTTGATGCCGCCGTGCTCTCTCATGCGGTCCAGGTGGCGGAGGCGCTCCTCCCGGTGCACGTAAAGCTTGTCCATGCCCCAGGCCTGCGCTTCTTCCAGCGACGAGAACCCCAACATGGACAGAAAGGCCGGATTGGCCTCCATGATCCGGCCTTCGCTCGTGGACCGGAAGACGCCCACGTTCAGACGCGCCAGGAGGTTGCCCAGGCGCTTCTCCGTGCGCTTGGCCTTCACCTGCGAGTCGACGCGCAGGAGGGCCGTCTTGACGGCGACGCGCAGGCGCATGTCGAAGCCGGAGGTCTTGAGGACGTAGCTGTCCACGCCGGCCCCGAGGGCTTCGATGGCGGCTCTCTCGTTGGCGGACGCGGTGAGGATCAGGATGGCCCGGCCCGGCCAGCGCGCCCTCGTCTCGGCCATGAGCTCGGTGGCGGTGGTCCAGGGCAGGCGGCATTCGGTGATGATGAGGTCGAAGTCTCCCTGGTCCAGGGCGTGGGCGAACTCTTCCCGGGTGGAGGCGGCGTGAACGTGGAGGACGGGAAATTCGGGCTCCAGGGCCGCGCGCAGGAGGGCGGCGTAGTTGGGATCGTCGTCCGCAAGCAGGACCCTGAGCTGGCTTGTCATGCTCCTCCCAATGCTTACGGGCACCGCCCGCCCCTTCTGGGCTCGCGAGCTGGCGGCCCCGCGCGAAGACCGCGTCGAGTGGACAGGGGCAGCCTCTCCCATGGGACTTTAGCACGGAAGGCGCGGACTGCGAAAGAAAACAATCAAGCCCCCTCCCCGGGGAGGGGACCGGCGGCACCTCTGGATCGGGATGATTCCCGACTGGGGGTGGCTGAGACTCGCCTGGGATCTGCGGGTATTCCTCGACAGCCTGTTAGTCTCTCTGCCGCGCTTCCTTTTCCGAGTGTCCGACGACGGCCCGTATCCTGTAGGCACAGTCGCGAAGGACGCAGTCCACGAGAACGCATTCCTCCCGGCTGCACTCTTGATGGGGGCTCTCGGCCAACTGGAGCAGCGTCTCGGCGAGATCAAGGGCCCGCTGAAGATGTTCCGAACACTCCATACCTTCCCTCCCTCTCGGTCGCACACCGCAATCCCGAGATTGGTTAAGTTCAAACGCAAGCCGTATGCCATTCCCCTCTTGCCTCTCCATCCCATGCCTAGGCCCAGAGACGCGGAGAATGTCGTCTTCGGATCGCGTCTCATTTCGGCAGGCTGAGACAACTCGAGCCGATGAGACGGTCCCTGCGCCAAAGAATCAGCGGCCTTAAAAAAGAGCGGCCCCGGGAGGCCCGGGGCCGGAAGAGGGACGAACATCGTCCGGGAGGAGGGAGTAAGAGGCTACTCCCAGCCAGGGCGCGGCCGTGCCCCGGCTAGGGATAGGCCCTTAAAATGTCCAGCGCAGGCCCACCCGAATGAGCCTCGGGACCTGATGCAGGTAGGGTTTCTTGAAGTTGAGGTTGTCCATGAGCAGGGGACCGCCCGCGGCCGTCTGAACCTGCCAGGTCTGGTATTCGTTGGTGGCCTTCTGCTCGTTGGTCACGTTGAAGACATCCAGCCGGACCCCGAGGACGCCCTTGGGGAGCTTGAAGTTGTACTGGGCGCCCAGGTCCAGGGTCCAGGTGGTCGGCGTCCGGCCCGCGGTGCCCCTGGTGTCGGCGAATCCGGCGCCGCCGCCGTACCAGGCGAGCTGGATCTGCTTGCTGAGCGGCGTGCCCGTCTGAAGGGCAAAGTTGGCCGAAAGCTCCAGGGGGATGTTGGGGAAGTCATAGGAGCCGTAGACCTTCAGTACGTGGGTGCGGTCCAGGGGCAGGAGGCCGTACCCGTGCACCAGGAACTGCGGCAGGTCGAAGATGGCGTTGATGTTGGGGTCCAGCTGGCCGGTGGTGGTGTCGTTGCTCGACGCGCCTTCGTAGTTGCCTTCCAGGCGAGAGAGGACGTAGGAGCCTCCCATCTGCCAGTGGTGGTTGAACCGCTTCTCCGCCGTGATCTCCAGCGCCCTGTAAATGCGCGTGGGCTTGGGGAAGTAATACGTTTGCTTGTAGTTGGGCGAGAAGTCCGGGTTGAGCCCCGGGACGGGGATGTTGGTCCACATGTCAGGGTTGCCGATGATGTAGGTCTGCGCCCCGTTGAAGGAGAAGTCCTCCACGGTCCGCCCCAGGTCGCGGTAGATCAGCCGCGCGCCGATCTTGAAGTCGGGCATCACCTGGCGCTCCACGCCCAGGATGTACTCGTCCGTGTAGGGCGACTTGAGCTTGCTGTTGACGGGAAGCCCCGGAGACTGGCCCTGGATCAGTTCCTGCGAGGAGCCGATGATCTGCGATACGCCCGTCCATGCCGTGAGCTGGGGGTCGTAGAAGTACTCGAAGCCCGACTGCTCGTTGTTCAGGCTCCGGACGGCCATGTCCGCGGGGATCCGCTCGAAGTACCGGCCCGCGAAGCCGAACACCTTGGTCTTGCCGTCGTGGGTGATGTCCCAGCTGAACCCGAGGCGCGGGGCGAGGTTGCCGGTGAACTTGATGGACTCGGCGCCGGGCAGCTTCCCTTCCACTTTCTCGTCGCTGTATCGCAGGCCCAGCTTCAGCACGAAGTAGTTGGTGAGGTTCCAGTCATCGTTGATCCAGGCGGCGTCGGAGGTCATGCCCGCCGGACGCGCCATGCTGGAGAAGTAGTCCTGGGCCATGTAGACGTACTTCTGTCCTCCGGGGCCGTCGGGGAACCCCAGGAGCGAGGCCGGAGCCCACTGGACGAAGAGGCCGCCGATGGCTTGCTGGTGGGTTTTGGGCGAGACGAAGTTGGTGGGGCCGCTCAGGCCGAAGACGGGCGTGTAATCCCGTTTGTCGTACTGAAGTCCGTAGGACAGAACGTGATGGTTCAGAAGGTGGGTGAACTTCACCCGCGCCTGCGTGGAGGTGTCCTTGGTAATGGGGGTGTAGCCGCCCACGCCGTAAGAAGGCCGGTAGTTGGCCCCCAGATCTATTCTCGTGCCGCTGATGGAGACCGGCCCGGCGCCCTGGTTTTCCGGAAGCGCCTGGAACCCGCCGTACACGCCCTGCGAGAAGAGGTAGCTGTACTGCCAGTTGTTGGCCCCCGTCGTGTTGAATGCCCAGGACTGGGTGCTGTGGTGGTAGCTCACCACGGCCTCCGTGAAGAACTTGGGGCTCCAGGTGGCGTTCCACTGGAGGGAGAGGTTGTTGGGTTCCGTCTTCATGCTGAACGGGGCCGACGTGTAGGAGCGGGTCGCCAGGGACCCCAAGAGGCCTTCCTTGTCCACGTTGCCGAAGGTCGTGAGGGCGAGGCGCTGGTTGGAGGTGATGGCCCAGGTCAGTTTAAAAGCGTATTGCTGGTTGATCTCGTTCGTGTCGGTGAGGCGCTGCCCCGTATAGATGGACTGGGCGGGGCGCCCGTTCAGATAGAGGTAGGCGTCTCCGTAGGCGGGGCCGCCGGGCACCAGCGTGTATTCCTTGTAGCGGTTGTAGTCGTACCCCACGTAGTACCAGAGCTTGTTCTTGATGAAGTAACCGCCCAGGTCGCCGCCCACGTCCCAGCGCGTGTACCCGTCGTTTCCCTGGATGGTGGGCGCGTAGCTGTAGGTCTTGGACTTGGCCTGCATCTTGTCCGACCAGTAGTAAGCGTAAAGCGAACCGTGCATCTCGTTGCCGCCGCTGCGGGTGATGGCGTTCACGACGCCGCCCATGGCGTCGTATTCAGGCGGCAGTCCGCCCGTCATGACCTGCATGTCCTGGATAAAATCGAAATTGAGCATGGTGCCGTTACCGTTGTTCGTGGTGTTTCCCATGGTGGCGCCCGAACTGGTGCCGAGGTCCGTGTTGGTCACGTCCATGCCGTTCACGATGTACCGGTTTTCGGCCCCCGTGGAGCCGCCTATGGAGGCCATGCCGGGGGTCGAAGTCCCCGAATTCACCGCCGTGGGCGCCAGGAACGCGATGGTGTTGGAATCGCGCTGGAGCGGGATGGCCTCGATCATTCTGTCCGAGAGGGTTGCCCCCTGCAACGTGCTCCTCAGGTCGATGGTCGGGGCCGCGGCCGTGACCGTGACCTCCGTCTCGCCCGTGGCGAGGGCGACGGGAAGGCTCACCGTGGCCCCCAGGGGGATCGTGATGTTGTTTCGAACCACCGTTCCGTAGCCGGGCGCAGAGACCTTGACCGAATAGTCCTTGCCCGCGGGAAGGAAGGGGACCGCATACCGTCCCGCGGTATCCGTGGCCGTTCCTTGGAACCCTTGAAGGTGGGGCCCCGTAACCCGGATGAGCGCCCCGATGATGGGGTTCCCCGCTGAATCCGTCACCGTGCCCTGAAGGGCGCCGCCCGTGCTCTGCGCCCACGCCGGCAACCCGGCAATGACGGCGAGAACCGCCGCCACGAGGGCGCACCTCGTTATCTTGTTCATCGCTCTACCTCCATCCTTCTGGTCATCCTTTCCTCTACCTTGTTCAACCTGCCGGCCGTGTATCGTGCCGCCCGAAGAAGCCACGTCCGGCTCCTGCCCGCGCCTTCTCTTCCGCCCCATCTGCCGGGCCGCAGCCATGGGAAGCATGGAAGACGGTCCTTGAATTCCGGCGATCGGCCCTCCGGCCCACCTCGCTGACTGCCTCCCTGTGCCCCAACGGTGCTGAACGGACATTAAGCAACGTGCGTGCCATCTCTAACGGGCGGGGTGATCTGCGCCCCGGGGCCCTTTTCCCATGAATCCAGAGGCGGCCGCGTCCTGGCGAAGCGGCTGCGGGACAGCGCCGGTCTCCCCGTAGCCAAGAGTCTCTTCAGACGGGAATGCCCTGTGGTTTCGGCATTCAGGGCCGTCCGACAAGGGAGATGGCGGCAGGGGCCAGGAATTCCGCCTCCGATTCAAAGGCTGCGGTCCACCCCGAGAGAGCAGCGTCTCTGTCTCATGTGCTAGTTTTCAGAATACGACCGAAATGAGACATGAACGGGCCGGAAAGGGAAGCATCCCCAGCCTGTTATCGTGTACACTTTCCCCCTGCGGCGGCGGGGGTGAGGTTCTCGCCCTCTGTCCGCGGGACGCCAAAAACAGGAAGTATTATCAGCATGTTAAGGGCTGGCAGCCGGTGTCAGCAGGCCTTCGGAACCGATCTTGACAATGTCTCATCCCGAGACCTATAAGAGAGAAAGCGAGCAGGAAAAGATGGCCGAACCCGACGCCGGAGACGACAACCTCAGCCTCCAGGAGCGGATGGAGGTGGTGGTAAACAACCTCCAGGAGGCGGAGGCGCGGCCCTGCGAGGCGGAGGCCTTGTCCCGTCTCCTGAAGGAGGCGCGGTGCGTTGTTTCTGAATCTGGCAAGGCTCTTCAACGTTCGAGCCGGGCCTTCAGGGCGATCTCCGAATGCAACCAGGCGGTGATCCGGGCGGACGACGAGGAGGCCCTGCTGTCGGAGGTTTGCCGCATCATCCAGACCGTGGGCGGCTACCGCATGGTCTGGGTGGGATTCAAGGAGGAGGATGCGGGGCAGCGTGTTCGCCCCGTGGCCCAGGCGGGATTCGAGGCCGGCTACCTGGAGAAGGCGGGCATCACATGGAGTGACGGCCCCCGGGGACGCGGCCCGACGGGAAGGGCCGTCAGGGAAGGCCGCCCCGCGGTGTGCCGCAACATACTCAACGACCCGTCGCTCCTTCCCTGGCGGGAGGATGCCTTGGCACGCGGGTACGGGTCCTCCATCGGCCTTCCCCTTTCCGCGGAGGGGAAGATTCTTGGCGCGCTCACGCTCTACGCCGTGGATACGGACGCCTTTGACGGCGAGGAGGTCTCTCTCCTCTCGAAGATGGCGGGCGACCTGGCCTTCGGCATCATGGCGCTGAGGGAGACCGAGGCCCGAAGGTGGGCCGAGGAGGAACTCAGGCGCTCCCGCGACTTCCTCGAAGAGAGCGTGCGGCAGCGCACCGCCCAGCTGGCCCGGTCCAACGAGGCCCTGCGGGAGAGCGAGCGGCGCTACAAAACCCTCGTGGAATCCGCCCCGGATGCCATCGGCGTCTGCCGCGAAGGAGCCTGGCTCTTTCTCAACTGGGCGGGCTTGAGCCTTCTGGGGGCATCCCATATCTCCCAGGTGGTGGGGACCCCGTTCCTCGACTGGGTTCACGCGGGGGACCGCGACGGCGTGAGAGAGAGGATGTACAGGGCGGAGCGCGGCCTGCTCCAGACAGACGACCGGGACGTGCGCATGGTGCGGCTGGACGGCGAGGTGGTCCACGTGTCCGCGCGCGAGACGGCCATCATGCACGAAGGCCAACGGGCAGTCCAGATCATGCTCAAGGACATCACGGCGAGAAAGCACGCCGAGGCCAAGCTCGAGGAGGCGGGACGCCTGCTCGACGCGCTGATGGAACACGTGCCGGAGGGTATCACCGTCGCCGACGCGCGGGACATGGCAGTCCAGCGGGTCAGCCGGTACGGCCTGGAGCTCCTCGGCTCGCTCCAGGAGGGGGCCACCGCGACGGAGATCGCCAAGGCGCGGGCGGTCTATCAGAGCGACGGGATCACGCCCATGGCGGAGACGGACCTTCCGCTCGTTCGGGCCATCCTCAAGGGCGAAGCGGTAAGGGATGTGGAGATGGTCCAGGTGGGCGCCTCGGGGCAGCCGCTGCCCCTTCTGTGCAACGCCGCCCCGATCCGGGACGGAGAAGGGACCATCGTCGGCGGCGTCGTGGCGTGGCGGGACATCAGCGAACTCAAGCGCGCCGAAAAGGCCTTGCGCGAGCGGGAGGCGCGGTACCGCGCGCTGGTGCTCCAGTCGCCCGAGGCGATCTACGTGAACCGCGGCAACCGGGTCGTGTTCGCCAATCCCGCCGCCTGTCGGTTGTTCGGCGCGTCGGCCCCCGGGGAGCTCCTCGGACGATCCCCCCTGGACCTCTTCGACCCCAGGTGCCGCGAGCAGGTGCGCGAGCGCATCGAGCGCCTCCTGCAAGGCCATCCCGTCCCGCTCATCCAAGAGACGGTCCTGCGGCTCGATGGAACGGTGAGGGACGTGGAGGTGGCGGCGTCGCCCTTCACAGATGAAGAGGGGATAGCCATCCAGGTCACCCTGCGCGACATCACCGAGAGGAAGCTCCTGCAGGCGCAACTGGAGGCGGAGCGCGCGCGGTGGCACGCCATGGTGGAGAGCATGCTCGACCCGGTCACCGTGTGCGACGAGCTGGGCCAGGCGGTCTACATGAACCCGGCCTATGAGCGGATGATCGGAATGACGATCAAATCCTCCTTGCCCATGGAGGACCATCCCGCGCACTTTCAGATCTTCCACCCGGACGGGCGCCTGTTCGCCCCCGAGGATCTCCCCCTCCAGCGCGCCGCCCTGCGCGGGGAGGAGGTCCGAAACGAGGAAATCGTACAGAGGGACGCGGGAGGCCAAGACCGCATCCTCGTGATCAACGCCGCGCCCCTCAGGGACGCCTCGGGCAGGATTACGGGCGCCGTGGCCTCGGGACGGGACATCACCGAGCAGCGGCGAGTCGAGGCGGACCGGGCCCGGCTCCTGCAAGAAGTGGAGACCCTGGCGGCCAAGGCTGAGAAACACGCGGACGAGTTGGATGCCGTCTTCGCCGCTATTACCGACGCCGTGATGGTGTACGACGCCCAGGGCACACCCATCCGGGCCAACCCGGCCGCTCTTCAGGATCTCGGGCTGGACCCCGTGGCCATGGACCCGAAGGAGGTCGCGTCGAAGGTGTACGTCGTTGACGCCGTGGGGAACCCCATTGGGGCCGATGAGTTCCCCTTCCAGCTTTCGCGGCAGGGCGCCCGCCCCGGCCAGCAGCGGTACGTGCTCACCAACGCGCTGGGCCGGGAGCTGGTCATCCTGGCCTCCGCGGAACCGCTCTTTACGGGCGGCAAGCTTGCCGGCCGGGTGGTGTTCTGGCATGACATCACCGATCAGGAGCGGGCCGGGAACGCCCTTCGCCGGGCCTTGATACGCGCCAAGGAGCGGGAGGCTCAAATCTCCGCCCTCCTGACGAGCGCCAGGGCCGTGCTCGAGACCAACGTCTTCGAGGAGGCCGCCGAGGTCATCTACTCCTCCCTCAAAGAATTGGCCGGAGCCCCGATGGGTGTGTTCGGCGTGGTCCAGGAAGGGCGCCGGGACCTGGGCTTCATCGTGGAGGACCTCGGGGAGGGCCCTCTCCTGCGGGAAGCTGGAGCCGCATCCGCGTTGAAGGACCTGTGCCAGGAGGCGTGCAGGGCCGGGAAGGCCGCCCTGCGCCGCGGTCCGCCTCCCGGTGCGGAGGGTGCCCCGCAGGGTTGCGATTCCTTGGGCCTCCTGCAGACGAGCCTGCTGGCCCCCATGATGATCGAGGACACGTGCGCGGGGATTCTGGGCCTCTTCGGCAAGCAGGGTGGGTTCTCAGAGAACGACGCGCGCATGGCTACGGCCTTCGCCGAAATCGCCTCCATCGCCCTGAAGAGCACCAGGGCGCACGAGCAGATTACGGCCTCCTTGAGGGAGAAGGAGGTCCTGCTCAAGGAGATCCACCACCGCGTCAAAAACAACCTCCAGATCGTCGCGAGCATGTTGAATCTCCAGGCGGGGGCCATCAAGGACGAGGCGACCCGGGCGCCTCTCATGGAAAGCCAAAACCGCGTGCGGACCCTCGCCCTCCTGCATGAGAAGCTGTACGGGTCCAGGGACCTCTCCAGGATCCCCTTCGGCGATTACTTGATGGACCTGGCCAAGAGCCTGGCCTCCTCCTTCGGGGCGCAAGCCAAGGGAGTGTCTTTCCGCTTCGACCTGGACGAGGTCCGCCTGGGGATCGGCACCGCCATCCCCGTGGCGCTGATCACCAACGAGCTCCTGTCGAACGCGTTCAAATATGCCTTCCCGCCGGGCCGCACCGGACGGATCGCCATCGTCCTCAAGTCGGCGGGGGGGGGGATGTTCGAGCTGGCGGTGGAGGACGACGGCGTGGGGTTTCCCGAAGGCCTGGACTATGAGCATACGGACTCCCTCGGCCTCCAGCTCGTCTGCATTCTGGCCAAGCAACTCGGAGGCTCGCTTGACGTCCGGCGCCGCGGCGGCACGCGGTTCGCCCTGACGTTCGAGGAGCGGGCCTGATCGGC
>JAKAKG010000106.1 GCA_021813555.1 Acidobacteriota bacterium | reverse complement strand
TCCGTCAGGAGCTGGCCCGCCCGGCCCACGAAGGGCTCGCCCGTCCGGTCTTCGTCAGCCCCGGGGCCTTCGCCCACGAACATGAGCCGCGCCCGGGGGTTCCCCACGCCGAAGACGATCTTGGTCCGCCCCTCGCAGAGGCGGCATCGCCGGCAGTCCCCAATCTCCTCCCGGATGGCCTGGAGCTTGGCCCCGGGGTCTCCATCCTCATGAGAGGGCTCCGCCACCTCCAGGCTCGGGGACTTCTGGAGAGAGGGCTGCTCGGGGGCAGCCAGGAGCGCCGCACGGTCCATGCCGTAATCCAGGCCCATCTCCTTGAGGAACGCGGCTCGCAGCTCGAGCTGCTCCCGGAAGGGGCTACGCGCCATGCAGGGCCTCGGAGATGGCATCCCACAAAGCCCGCGAGCAGGCGGCCTTGGTGGTCTCCGGCACGCGCTCCTCGGCGCCGCCGGGCCACAGCAGGATGAGGGCGTTGCGGTCCGAATCGAAGCCCACACCCTCCGCCGACACGTCGTTGGCCGCGATGAGGTCCAGGCCCTTGTCCTCAAGCTTTTTGCGGGCGTTGGCCTTGACCTCCTCGGTCTCCGCCGCGAAGCCGCAGACGAACTGCCCCTTTTTCTTCAGGCCCCTGATGTTGGAGAGGATGTCGGCCGTGGGTTCCAGGGCCAGGGTCCATCCGCCCTTCGCCTTCTTCCGTTTGTCCGGCAGAATTTGGGCAGCGCGGTAGTCGGCCACGGCGGCGGCCATGACGAGCACCTGGCACGCGGGAAAGTGCTGCGCCACGGCTGCTTCCATCTCGGCAGCGGTGGTGACGGGCACCAGCCTGCTCCCCCGGGGAGGTTCCAGGCTCGTGGGCCCTGAAATGAGGGTCACCTGCGCTCCCCGCCGCAGAGCCTCCCGCGCCACGGCGTAGCCCATTTTCCCCGAGGACCGGTTGGACAGGAACCGCACCGGGTCCAGGGCCTCGCGGGTGGGGCCGGCGGTGACCAGAACCTCCATGCCGGACAGATCCCCGGCTTTGGACAGCAGGAGGAGGGCCTCCTCGGCGATGGCGACAGGCTCGGGCAGGCGGCCCTCGTCCACGTCGCCGCAGGCCAAACTCCCACGGCCCGGCTGGAGGAACACGTGGCCCCGCTCCTCCAGGATCTTGAGGTTCTCCCGCACCGCGGGATGGCGCCACATGTTGCCGTTCATGGCGGGGGCCAGGAGGACCGGCGCCGTGGTGGCCAGGTAGTGGGTGGAGAGGAAGTCGTCGGCGATGCCGCGGGCGAACTTGCCCAGGACGTTGGCCGTGGCGGGAGCCACGAGGAGGAGGTCCTCCCATTTGGCGAGCTCGATGTGGGCGATGGAGGGCTCCCCGGCGCCCGTGAAGAGGTCCGTGATGACGGCGTTTCCGGAGAGGGCCTGGAAGGTCACGGGGGCCACCATCTGGGCCGCGTGGCCCGTCATGACCACCCGCACCTCGCAGCCCCGCTCTTTCAGGCGGCGCACCAGGTCGCACGCCTTGTAGATGCTGATCCCCGCGCTCACGCCCAAAGTCACGCGGAAGGGACCCTTCCCCGCCCGTTCATTGCCATCCGTGTCCACTCGGACCATGGGAATGCCTCCCGAAGTTCAGGACTTCTTGGGCGGGTACTGGGTGAACATGAGGCCCACCGTCCGCTTGAGTCCGGCAAGGAACTCGGGCGTGGGTGTCTCGTCCTTGAGGGTGCCGCTGGCGGCGGCCCGCCAGACCACGGTGCCCGTCTTGACGTCCACCAGGTCCACCACCAGGGTCCCCACCTTGGCCCACGACTCGGTGATGTTTCGGTTGGCCAGCTTGAACTTCCCTTCGTCCCAGTCGGTGATCTTCACGTCGGCGCGCTGCTTGACGTGGTAGTGGACGTAGAGATCCGGGGCCTCCTCCGCCTTCTTCAGGCCCTTGGCCGCGAGCTGCTCGTCCACGGCCGCCACGATGGCCGAATTCACGGATGCGTCCGCCGCGGGGGTTCCCCCCTTCCAGGCGTAGGTTTTGAAAGCCGCGAACTCCACCGTCCGGTCCGCGTCGATGGAGATCTCCGCCGCGAAGACGGTGGTCACGACAAGCACGGCCCCCAGGGCCAGAATCCGTCCCAATGTCCTCATGGCAGTCCTCCTTGGATGGTCCACGCGGCGCCCGAGGGGTCCGGACGCGGCGGGTATCGTTCTACTCCGGTCTCTTCTCCCGAAGCGAAATGGCAAGCTCTTCAAGCTGCTTTTCATCCACGGTCCCGGGGGAGCCGGTCATGAGGCAGAGGCCCGAGGTGGTCTTGGGGAAGGGGATCACGTCGCGGATGGAGTCGCAGCCCAGAAGGAGCATGGTGAGCCGGTCGAAGCCGAAGGCGATGCCCCCGTGGGGCGGCGTGCCGTAGCGGAACGCGTCCAGGAGGAAGCCGAACTTCTCCTGGGCCGACGCCTCGCTGAACCCGAGGGCGCGAAAGACCCGCTTCTGGATGTCGGCGCGGTGGATGCGCAGGGACCCGCCGCCGATCTCGTTTCCGTCCAGGACCAGGTCGTAGGCCTGCGCTTCCACCTTGCCGGGGTCCGACTCCAAAAGATCCCAGTGCTCCTGGGCCGGCATGGTGAAAGGATGGTGTTTGGCGGACCAGCGGCCCTCCTCGGGGCTCCACTCGAACATGGGGAAGCGGTGGACCCAGAGCAGGTCGTGGCGGCCCGCCTCCACGAGGTTGAGGGCCTTGGAAAAGTGGAGGCGCAAGGCGCTCAGGCAGGCGCAAGCGGTGTCATAGGCGTCCGCCACGAAGAGGCCCACATCTCCCTCTCCGGCACCCACGGCATCCAGCAGCGCCTCCGCCGGCCCCTCGCCGATGTGTTTGAGGGCCGCTCCCGCCAGGGCGCCGCCCTTGCGCATGAGGGACACGACGCCCTTGCCCCCGAAGGGTTTGACCACGGCGTTCAAGTCCTCGATCTGCTTGCGGGACATGCCCGCTTGGCCGGGCACGCACAGGCCCCGCACGCAGCCGCCCGCCTCCAGCGCCCCCCTGAAGACACCGAACCCCGTCGCCGCCGCGATGCCGCTGACGGTCTTCAGCTCCAGGCCGAAGCGCGTGTCGGGCTTGTCGCACCCGTACCGGTCCATGGCCTGGGCGAAGGTGAGGCGCGGCACCTCCTCGGGAGCCGTGACGCCCGCCTCGGCGAAGAGCTCCAGCGTGAGGCGCTCGGCCAGGGACATGATCAGGTCTTCCGTGGGGAAGGACAGTTCGATGTCGATCTGGGTGAACTCGAGCTGGCGGTCGGCCCGCAGGTCCTCGTCGCGGAAGCACTTCACGATCTGGAAATACCGGTCGAAGCCCGCCACCATGCAGAGCTGCTTGAAGAGCTGGGGCGACTGGGGCAGGGCGTAGAAGGTTCCAGGACGGAGGCGCGAGGGTACGAGGAAGTCGCGGGCCCCCTCGGGCGTGGATTTGGTGAGGAAGGGGGTCTCGATCTCGATGAAGCCTTCGCCGCTCAGGAAATTGCGCGTGCGCTGGGCCAGCCGGTGGCGGGCCACGATGCGGGCATTCTGGAAGGGGCGCCGCAGGTCAAGGTACCGGTATTGGAGGCGCATCTCCTCGCTCACCAGGCTCTCGTCCTCCACGGCGAAGGGAGGCGTCTCGGCCTGGGCCAGAACCTCCAGTTCCGAAACCTCCACCTCCACGGCCCCAGTGGCCATGTGAGGGTTGACGTCCTTCGGCATGCGGTTTTCCACGACACCCTTGACGGCGATGACGAATTCGGGACGCAGGTCTTTCGCCGCGGCGAAAACCTCCGGGTGCCTGTCTTCGGAGAAGACGAGCTGGACGATGCCCTCCCGGTCCCGCAGGTCCACGAACACGAGGCTGCCCAGGTCGCGCCTGCGGCGCACCC
>JAKAKG010000170.1 GCA_021813555.1 Acidobacteriota bacterium | reverse complement strand
GCAACAGCTTAGGAACGCTCCCCCTCGGCATCTTTGGACCCTCCTTTCTTTTGCAGAACGGCATAACAAGGAAATAATGACGGATAAATTGAAGGGAGTCAATACTCCCCGACGGGGAGCCTATGCCACCTAACGGGGAAGGTTGCCCCCCTTAAAGGGGGGGAACCGCTTTTCTTAGGGAAGCCACAGCTATTTATCGGGAGGCGAGCGCCCTTTTAGGGGGCGAGACCAAGATTATTGGGGAGGAATGCGCCTTTAACGGGGAAGAGACTTCCCCTCTTAGGGAGGCTACCGCCCCTTTTGGGGAAAGCATATCCCCCACCTATTTGCGGCATCTAACGCCGCGTGCACCGGGCCGGGCAACCGAGTTCAACCTGAGCAAATGATGCAACGGAATCCCCCCAAAGGACAATGCGTTTAGCAACCCCACGGACCGGTCCGGTGCCATTGCTGGTTAGGCTTATCTTGTTGTTGCCGCAATTGAGGCCTCTATGCCTTTGAAATCGGGGCTGCCCGGAGATAACATTGCCGTCACGCAGTAACGCGAAGTATTTTCGCAGTAGAGACTGGGACTGATTGTTTCCCACCATGGGAACTCATCTTCAGGGTATATGAACAAGCCAATGGTGCACCCATTTACAAAGAGGCCGGGGCGGACGATCGGAGGAATGAATGCCCTTTCGCCAGCCTCGACAAATATGCCATTGGGCGATTGAATAGAGTTGTACTTAAAATGGCGCTGCTCAATAGGCAGTGCTAGTTCTCGAACGAGATTACCCCGATGGTCATATAGGTTAATTGTAATTGCACTCTTGCCGGAACCGTCTGATGCACTGAATGCTGGTAGGGTACTGAACAGCACACCAATATCATATTCGCCTTTATTAAACTCAACTGCTCTAGTAAAAAGCGTGCCCGGTTTTGACAGGTCAATCGGGAACAATGCGGCAACGCAGTGAGGCACTGTGCAGTCGAAGAGAGGATTAACAATTGACGCTTTATTAAAGCAATGTTTTGGGTATGGAGAGCAAGAAACAAGTAGCACTATAAGGATATTTAGAAAAACCTTTCGCATATAGGCACCCCACATTGGATAAGCCTAACGCCGCGTGCACCGGGCCGGGCAACCGCGTTCAACCTGAGCAAATGATTCAACGGACTTCCCCCAAAGGGCAATGCGTGCAGCAACCCCACGGTCCGGTCCGGTGCCATAGCTTGTTAGGCCACTGCTTGCCCATTTCTCTTAGCCCTTAACTCTTATCACCTTTGTCTTGGCCCTATATTGCAGAAACCCAAACAGAGGCCACAAGACTGCAAATAGGCCGTAAGTAACCAACGCCCTAATGTTGGCTTGTTCAGTAAGGGCATACGCAAATAGCCCGGCATACGAAACGCCAAGAATGAGCCCCAGGAGCATAAAGAACCTAGGATTCTTCTGGATTTGACCTGCACCCTTCACGAAGGCCAGGCCAATGCCAATTAAAATGAAAGGCAAGGAGACGATTAGAATAGCCAAAAGAAAACTCTGATGCGCGGTGACTTGGCCAATAGCACTCAACATTGCGGACTCCCTCGACCAGGTGTTCTTTCTAGTGGCCTAACGCTAGCGTTCAGTGGCCGGGCAACTGCGCCCGTGCAGCACGGCGCTTGACGGACCGGGTCCGCCAGGACACGGTCCACTGCAACGCGTTGTTAGGTGACTAATAGATCTCTCTTTGCCCAAATGTCACGCCCGAATATCGCAATAGCTGGATGCATGCCTCTCTATAAGCTGTTGGCCCAGGTGACCAACGATCCACAAGATGGTAATGCGTATCGCACCTGCCCTCGAGCACCCAGTATGCCCCATCAAAACCGAACCAAAGAAGATCATAGGGTTCAAGTGTATAGAAATCGGCGTAAGTGAGAATAGCTTTTATTTCTGCCCACTGCTTAGCATCCAGTTGTATTTCCTTATTAACAACCAGGGCTCCTATTTGGTAACCGGATTGGCCTTCCAGTTCCTTATAAGATAAACAGTATGAGCCATCATAATTGCTGAGCCGAAGTAATACGGGGCGGTTGAAGGTTCGGAGCCAGAGAAACCGATAACACTCACGGCCACATTCAGCCGTTAGGCCGAGTGGCTGCTCTTCAAAGGCTTGCAGGCAGGTATTGTAATATTCAGTAAGATCAGGGCCTGATGGCAGCGATTGGCTGCCACGGGACCAACAGTCATGACTCATTTCATCTATCATTTCTTTTGTTACGCCCTGCGCGACTGCTACGCAACTGATGGATAGCAATATCGCAACTGACAGGGTTAACAAAGACCGGCGAATCATGGGGCCTCTCCTTCAAGTCACCTAACGCTCAGCGTTCAGCGGGCCGGGCAACTGCGCGCGTGTAGCACAGCGCCTTGCGAATTATTGAACACGATGGACCGGTCCGCTGCAACGCGTTGTTAGGCCCATTCTTCTTAGCTTGTTTCGACTACACCTGACGCAATTGCAGGACCGTTTATTGAAGTGAATTCTGACGCGAATTGGCCATTGGAGAAAGAGAATCGAATGCCAGTAACTTCGCCTGATAGGAACTTGCGACGTAGCTTAGTGATCCTTACGGGTTGGCAGTAGCTGGTTTGATGGCCGCGCGGCCTGCGAACTGCAATTGCTGCCACCGTTGCGAGCAACGCAATAATTACGGCGGCTATGATTGCATGCTCCATGAGCCGTTGAGCTTCGAGAGCAAGCCCGATGAGCGCTAGTGCAAAGACCGTAAAGACCCAAAACAACCCAAAGACCAAACCCCATCGCAAGATGGTCATGGGACGCCTCTTTGCGCTTGCTTTGCACTGGTTACAAAACGGCAACGGAAGGTAGAAGATGCATTCAGAACCGCCGCCGAAGAAGAACTTCGTTAGACGGGTATCTTGCTTAAGGACCGTGATGCCCTCGTGAGCGCCGCAATTGCAACACATCGCGGTTGGAAAGCTGAACCTCAGTTCTGGCGACACAGGCAAAGCATGCTTAGACGACATAAACATCGCGTCCCCCTTTGTTCTCTCTGAAAGTGGGCCTAACGCCGCGTGCACCGGGCCGGGCAACCAGGTTCAAGTTTAGCAAACGATTCAACGGACTCCCCACAAAGGGCAATGCGTGCAGCAACCCCACGGTCCGGTCCGGTGCCATAGCTGGTTAGCAGGCTTTCTTTTCCTCACCTTATCGCCGGACTGAGCCATGGCTGGGAATGAAACCATGCCTTTCTTTTGCCTTTGGTGCTGGGCTTCGCCATGGCCTCGCGTGAACCACACTCACGTGAACCACGGCGCGCCCTTTACCACGCCTTATCATGCCCCTTCTTTTGGATCATAAACTTCTGGGCTTCTCTGCCCTGCCGCCAAACCTGCACAGCCGCAACATATGCTTTTGCTTTGCCGCCTTGATGAAGCACCTGAGCGCGACCACCACATTCTTGCGATAACGGCACCTGGAACTCTTTCAAGCCTGCTAACGCCGGCGTGCAGCGGACCGGGCAACCGGGTTCAAGTTAAGCAAATGATTCAACGGACTTCCCCCAAAGGGCTTCGCGTGCGGCAACCCCACGGACCGGTCCGCTGCCATGGCTTGTTAGGTGACGCAGGCGCTTCATGGTGATTGGCTGCCTTTCATTTACCCTTTTGGTGCCTACGCTGCGCGGCGCGATGCACTGCTCAAGACTAACCACTATTGCCACCTATCACCGCAATCTCCCGAACACCGCAAGCGCGTGTGACCTGGAGAGAATTAGAGAATGCTTCAGCCTTTCCTCAAGACACCTAACGCTGGCGTGCAGCGGACCGGGCAGCATGGTTAAAGATAAGCCGGTGGTTCAACGGACTTCTCCCAACGGGCATTGCATGAAGCAACCGCTATGACCCGGTCCGCTGCCATGGCTTGTTAGGCACCAGTCACTTGCCCAACTCAATGGTACTCTCCCCTGCCACCCGTGCCCTTGTGAAACGTAAGAATAGAAGCCACCCAGGGATCGCAAAGATGCTTGGACCAAGGACCACCGCCGCAATCTCGCTTTCAGAGGATGGAATTTGCCAGTACGTGTCGTTTGCAGCAATCCCGTAGATTTCCATGCAAACGACGAAGAGGATGAACACGACATTAACCGTGAGAGCGAACCAAGCAATTCGGCGAACCACGGGCGGAACGTCTCTCTTTCTGCCAACGAGGCAGACACCCCAAATGGCGAGCCCCACTAGAAACAGCAGCCCAGTAATGCATACGAAGCCCCCGGCAACCTCAGTGAGAAAGCTGAAGGGGTTCAACTGGTCGATGGTGAGTTCCATTGCGCTCTCGCGAATGTTCTTTACTGGTGCCTAACGCCAGCGTGCAGCGGACCGGGCAATACGGTTAAAGATGAGCCGATGGTTCAACGGACTCCCCACAACGAGCTTTGCGTGTAGCAACCCCACGGACCGGTCCGCTGCCATGCTTTGTTAGGCACCTTAGCGAGTAATATGCCTTGGCACGTCATCATTAGGCCGATGCTGAAAGAGACCAGGCCCCTGCTTACCTGGCGCTTCAATTGTGATTGGCCCAACTATTTGCCCTGTGGCAGAAGATGGCCACGATATGGCGACCTGACCCTCGTTGGCAACCCTTTGCAAGGCTTGAAGGTCGTACGGAATGAACCACCCGATGTTCACTCGCTTCTTTCGTAGAGCATCGCTCTGCCAATGTGTGCCTGCTGGGATCACCTCCTGAGCTTCCAGGTCAGCTATTACCGCTGATAGTGGAGCATTCTCGTAATGCCTCGGCAAACTTATAGGCCGATAGTAGCCCATGATGATAACCAGCAGAGCTGATAGCGAAGTGAGGCCCACAACCAAGAGAATCGCCAAGCCGACAGAATAAGCGCTTCTAAAGAAACGGCTAGGCGCGATTGCATTCATTGCTGCCATCTTACCTAAGGTGCCTAACGCTAGCGTTCAGTGGCCGGGCAACTGCATGCGTGTAGCACAGCGCTTAACGGACCGAGGTCCGCCAGGACCCGGTCCGCTGCAACGCGATGTTAGGTTGCGTCTGGAACTATGTAGGCATGACATCAAAGAAGGCCTTGAGAAGAGATGCAACCTGCCAAATGGCGGACTTTGCATAGGGAAGGAGCATGACTTGAGACTCGCCCTTCTTGAGAAAGAAGGTTAGTACCCTGTGGTCAGTTGTGTATACGAGATCAAATGGGCCTGCTATACAAGGGAGAAGTTGATAGGTCATGCTTCCATTATCACTCAAGCATGCAACGCTGTCGCCGCAGAAGACCACGTCCGCTTTCGAGCCTGGAATCAGAACTTTGCTTATGTATTCCTGGTCAATAACGATTAGCGATTCGTGCTTGTCCTGATTGTTGAAATGGACGAGAGTTGCTGCCCATTCGGCTGGTGGATGAAATGGCTGGGATACAAATAGAAAGGTGTGAACCGGCGGAAAGTGCCTCTTGATGTGAGCAAGCAGGGGATTCTGCTTAAACGCCTTTTCGTTCCTCACCAAAGGAAAATCAGCCTTAAGTGCCAGCGAACGATATTCGGCATCTGCTAGCCGAGGGCGAAGATGCACTTCAATAAAGTGATGCATTGCGTAGTTCAACGCACATCGTAAATGGTAGGAGAGGGTGCCGGCCATTGCACTTAGAGAGGACAGTTCAACATGCTCAGGATGTTGAGCGCGCGTAATGCAAGCAGCCTGAATCTTTTCGCGCAGCTCAGCCGCCATATTTAGCCGAACAGCCACTTCGTGAGGGGGACCGTGGGAAGCTGTCATACACGCAACCTAACGCTAATTAGGTTGCTGATCGGGTTGCTGCGGGCAGGGACAAGTTGCTGTTGGTAGTACCAGGGTGCTGCCGGTAGGAGCCCGGAGGGGGATACAGGTAGGAACCCTGCGGTTGCTGCCGATAGTGACTTTTGCCCTGTTTCTTGCCGCGTTTCTTGCCCCGTTTCTTGGCGCGTTTCTTGGCGCGTTTCTTGGCGCGGTATTTGCCGCGTTTCGATCTCTTGCGGGTGAAATCGCGCCAGGGTCAAGGAGTGTCTCCCTCGTCATCCAGGATATGCGCTTGGAGCTTCAGTTTGCAAGCAGCTTTGTAGGGCATCCTCCACACCTTGGCCTCGGAGTCCCACCGCCCGCCGGCGGACCAGACCCTGGCGCGCAGGTCATTTCCGGACGAGGGAAGGCGGACGGCTACGACAGTTTCCGGGGCGAAGGCGCCGCGGTGCGCCTGCGGCGGAGGCGTCCAATCTTCCTCGTGAATGATGATCTCCACGGTCTTGTAGCGCTTGCAGCGGATCCCGTCCTTGAGATAGCGAACGCAGACCAGGCGCTCACCGTAGTCGCGGAGCGCGCCGAGGGTGCCCTTCTGGCCGGGGCGGCGAACGCTCACCGTGCGCAGTCCCTTCTTGGGCTTGCCGCTTCGGTAGGTGCCTTTCGCGTCCGCCGCGAAAAGCGGGTGCAGGGGATGCAGAGGCGCCTTCTTTAACGAATTTCCGATTCGGCCTTTTTCCGACATGCAGGCTCCGCCCTTCTCGTGAGAAGGCTCACGCGTCTGGAGGCGGGGGTACGGCCCCCTCGGTCCCTGTCCTCTCCACACCGATTCAGTCGTTTCCACACCCATCGAGCGGGCTCGTTACTCCGAGTCCACCCCGGTTCAAAACGTGCGTATAGATCATGGTCGTGGACACGTCCCGATGGCCCAGAAGTTCTTGAACGGTGCGGATGTCGTACCCACCCTCAAGCAGGTGCGTCGCGAAAGAGTGCCGCAGGGTGTGGCAGGTTACGTGCTTGGCGATGCCCGCCTCCTTGGCGGCGCGGGCGATGGCCCTTTGGGGCACGCTTTCGTGTAGGTGGTTCCGCTTGATGGCCCCGGTCCTCGGGTCGCGCGACGGCTTGGGCGCGGGAAAGAGAAACTGCCACGCCCAATCGGCCGGGGCGTTGGGATACTTACGGTCGAGGGCATCGGGGAGAGAGACGCCCACGGGGCCGCCGCGCGCCTCCTCGTCGGCCTTTAGCCACACCTTGAGCGCATCGAGGTGCTCTCGGAGGGCGGGGACGAGGCGCCTGGGTACCATGGTGCGCCGGTCCTTTCCGCCCTTTCCCTGGCGCACCGTGATCTCCCCGCGGCCCAGATCCACGTCCTTCACCCGCAGCTCCAGGCATTCGTTCAGACGGAGGCCGGACCCGTAGAGGAGGGAAGCGATGAGGCGCTTGCGCCCCGGAATGGCGGCCAGGAGCCGGGACACTTCCTCCTTGGAGAGGACTACCGGGAGGCGCTTGGGCTTCTTGGCGCGGACGACGCCGTCCATCCAGGGCACGTCGAGCTTGAGGACGTCGCGGTAGAGGAAGAGGATGGCCGCGAGGGCCTGGTTCTGGGTGGAGGCGGCCACGTGGCCTGCGACGGCCAGGTGGGAGAGGAACGTGTTGATCTCGCCCGCGCCCATGTCCTTGGGATGGCGCGTGCCGTGGAAATGAATGAAGCGCCGCACCCAGTCCACGTACGTCTGCTCCGTGCGATAGCTGTAGTGCCGCAAGCGCATGGCCTGCCTGAGAGCTTCCAGCAGGCGGGGCTTCCCCTGGGAACGGATGTCTGCCATGGCCTCCCCCTGACCTTGGTCTTGAGCTGCGCTTCGCCGGAACGAGCGCAGTTTAGCGCGATGGGCCTCCGCCGTCAATCTCCGCGGGGCTGCCAAATTGGCCTTGAGGGGGCCGGCTAGGATTTTTCGTTGACGGCCTGGTCCATCATGGTGCGCACGGCCATGAGCTTGGGGAGGTGGCGGAGGAAGCGGAGGAAGCTGTCGGGGGTCTTCCACGTCATGGAGGCGAAGCGCCAGAGGGTCTGGGGCCTGCGGTAGTAGGTGCGGTAGAACTGCGCGTACCAGTACTCCAGCCGCTCCCGCGTGAAGCCCTCCGCCACGTAGACGAAGTTGACGCAGTTCATCTTGTTCCAGTCTTCCTCGAACCGCCCGGAGGCCTTGGCGGCGGCGTAGACGGGGGCCCCGGGGAAGGGCGTGAACTTGGTGAGGTTCACCTCGTCGAAGTCCTTGGCCATGCAGAAGTCGATGGTCTTGCGGATGCTGTCCTCGGTCTCTCCGGGGAACCCCATCATGAAGAGCCCCTTCACGCGGATGCCCGCGGCCTTGGCGTCGCGGATGGCCCGGTCCAGCGCCTCGGCGTCCGATCCCGAGCGGTGCTTGGCCAGCACCTCCTGGTCGCCCGATTCGACGCCCAGGTTGATCATCCAGCAGCCGGCCCGCTTCATGAGCTTGAGGGTCGGTCCGTCCAGACTCTTGGCCCGGCCGATGCAGTTGAAGGTCATGCGCAGGCCGCTGGCCATGAGGCCCTCGCAGAAGGCGGCCACGCGCTCGGGCCTCAGGGTGAAGTTGTCGTCGTAGATGCTCACGTGGCGGATGCCGTAGCGCGTCCTGAGGAACTGGAGGTGGTCCAGGAGGTACTCGGGGCTGTGGGCCCGGAAGCTGCTGCCGAACACGGACCGGTCGCAGTAGCTGCACGTGAAGGGGCAGCCGCGGCTGGTGATGAGGGTCGTGGCGGGCGCCCTGGGATAGCTGAAGAGGGGCAGCGGGTAGGCCTTGGGAAACCCCTTCAGCTTGTCGTAGGAGGGGAACGGCAAGGCGTCCAGGTCCTTCATGAGGGGCCGGGGGCCTCCGTAGCACACCTGTCCGTCGCCCGCGCGGTGCGCCAGCCCCGGGATGCCCGCTCCCGGCTCCAGTCCCGCCTCCACGAGGTCCAGCAGGGTCCCCTCGCCCTCCCCCACGGCGATGAAATCGATGGCGGGATACTCGGCCAGGAGCCGGGGCCAGAGGGACGTGGCGTGGACCCCGCCGAAGAGGATCTTGACGCCGGGCCGCTGGGCCTTGATGGCCCTCGCGAGATCCACTCCCGCCAGAAAGCTCGCCGTGGTGGCGGTGAAGCCCACGAGGGCGGGGCTGTCGGCGAGGGCCTCGCGGACCGTTTCGGCGGGGGTGGCCGGATGGGCGAAGGTGTCCAGGATGGAGCACGGGAAGCCGCGCCGCTCCAAACAGGCGGCGAGCATCATGAGGCCGTGGGGAGGCATGATGTTGGCGAGGCGGGTCACGTCCTCCTTGCCCGCCACCCAGTTCTCCCCGTTGGGTTGGATCAGGACCGTTCTGGGCCTCACGGGTCTCCCCTCTTCTCACGGGTGCGCTGCGCCGCAAACACGTTATACACCCGGGCGCGCCGCCCGGCCAAGCAGAAGGGGCGAGACTGCGTCATAATGACGTGGGGCCGGCGCATGGAAGCGCCGGGACGAAGGACGCGTTACACAAACCAGAGGCGGACAGGCGGGCGCCGGAGCATGCTCAAACGGCGGGCGCTTGTCCCACTCGGACGCTGGAGGACGAGCATGGAGAGACTCGACGAGCTGGCCGTCAACACCCTGAGGTTCCTGGCGGTGGATCAGGTGGAGGCGGCCAAATCTGGCCACCCCGGGCTTCCCTTGGGCGCCGCGCCCATGGCCTACGTGCTCTGGGACCGGTTCCTGAGGCAAAACCCGTCCAACCCGGCCTGGGCCAACCGGGACCGGTTCGTCCTCTCCGCGGGCCACGGCTCGGCCCTCCTCTACGCGCTGCTTCACGTCTACGGGTTCGGCCTCACCCTGGACGACCTCAAGCACTTCCGCCAATGGGGCTCCAAGACCCCCGGCCATCCCGAACACGGCCACGTGCCCGGCGTGGAGGCCACCACGGGGCCCTTGGGCCAGGGATTCGCCATGGGCGTGGGCATGGCCATCGCGGAGGCCCACCTGGCCGCGACGTTCAACAGGCCGGGACACGAGGTGGTGGACCACTTCACCTACGCCCTCGTCTCCGACGGCGACCTCATGGAGGGCATCAGCTCCGAGGCGGCCTCCCTCGCCGGCCACCTGAAATTGGGCAAGCTCATCTACCTCTACGACGACAACAAGATCTCCATCGAGGGCAGCACGGCCCTCGCCTTCACCGAGGACGTGGGCATGAAGTTCCAGGCCTTCGGATGGCACGTTCAGAAGGTGTCCGACGGGAACGACCTGTCGGCCATCGGCGAGGCCATCACCAAGGCTCAGGCCGAAACGGAGCGGCCCTCGCTGATCATGGTCCGCACCCACATCGGCTACGGCAGCCCCAAGCAGGACACGTCCTCCGCCCACGGCGAGCCCTTGGGGCCAGAGGCGGCCAGGGCCACGAAGGAGGCCCTGGGCTGGCCCGCGGACAAGGCCTTCTACGTGCCCGAGGAGGTGGCCCGCCACGCGGGCGAAGTGATGGCCGCGGGGCGCGCCTTCGAAACCCTGTGGAACAGCGGCTTTGACGCGTACCGCGAGGCCCACCCCGATCTGGCCGCGGCCTACGAGGCGGCCGTGCGCGGGGACATCCCCCCGGAGCTGGAAGTCCACCTTCCGTCCTTCGGCGCCCAGGATGGGTCCGTGGCCACCCGGTCCGCCTCGGGCAAGACCCTCAACGCCCTGGCGCCGCACCTGGAGGGCCTCATGGGCGGCTCCGCCGATCTCGCTCCCTCCAACAGCACGAACCTGAAAGGGTATGCCAGCTTCGCACCCGGTGACCGCTCGGGCCGGAACATGCACTTCGGCGTCCGGGAGCACGCCATGGCGGCCATCGTCAACGGCATGGCCCTCCACGGGGGCCTCATCCCCTACGCCGGCACCTTCCTCGTGTTCAGCGATTACGCCCGCCCGGCCCTCAGGCTCGCGGCCCTCATGCAGACCCGCTCCATCTTCGTCTTCACCCACGACTCCATCGGCCTGGGAGAGGACGGCCCCACCCACCAGCCCGTGAGCCAGCTCGTGAGCCTTCGTGCCATCCCCGGCCTCACCGTGCTGCGGCCAGCCGACGCCAACGAGACGGCGGCCGCCTGGTGGATCGCCCTGAACCGCCGCGGCCCCACGGCGCTGGCCCTCACCCGGCAGGGCCTTCCGGTCCTCGATCCGGGTCTCTATCCCATCCGCGAGGGCGTTCCCAAAGGCGCGTACATCCTGAAGGAGGCGGCGGGCGGCCCTGCCCAGGTCATCCTGCTGGCGACGGGATCGGAGGTGGCCCTCGCCCTTCAGGCCGAGGCCCTCCTTTCGGCGAAAGGAATTCGCGTGCGGGTCGTCTCCATGCCCTCCTGGGAACTCTTCGCCGAGCAGCCCGAGACCTACAGGCGCATGGTCCTTCCCGCAACGGTGCCCAAGCTCGCCGTGGAGGCCGCCTCGCCCATGGGCTGGAGAGAGTTCGTGGGAGATTCGGGCGACGTCCTGGGCCTGGACCGCTTCGGCGCCTCGGCCCCAGGAAAAGAAGTCATGGCCCATCTCGGGTTCACCGCCGAGCACGTGGCGGAGCTCGCCGAGAAATTGATCTCGAAGAGGTAACCCATGCCGGGCAGCCCCCCTGAACCTTGCGTGCTTGTCATCCACGGCGGCCGCGGCGACCTGGCCCGCCGCAAGCTCCTGCCCGCCCTGGCGAGCCTGGCCAACCAGGGACGCTGGAACGAGGGATCCCTCATCCTCGGCCTAAGCCGCGACGTCAGCCACGACGACGGGCGCTTCCGGCTCCTGGTGGCGCAGGCCCTGGCGGACGCGGGGGTGGCCAGCCCGGGGCCCGCCTGGGAAAGCCGCTGCTTCTACCAGCCCATGCCGGATGATTCGGAGGCGCGCTACGACGGCCTGGCGGCGCGCATCCGAAGCCTCGAACAAGACTTCGCCCTGCCGGGCAACCGGGTCTTCTATCTGGCCCTGCCCCCGGACGCCTTCCCTGAAGCCATCCAAGGCCTGGGGGAGGCGGGGCTGAGCCGCGGCCCCGGCTGGACGCGCCTCGTCATCGAAAAGCCCTTCGGACGAGACCTGGATTCTGCCGTGGAGCTCAACGGCTTGGTCCACCGCTCCTTCGATGAGAGCCAGGTCTACCGCATCGACCACTACCTCGGCAAGGAGACCGTGCAGAATCTCCTGGTCTTCCGGTTCGCCAACGCCCTCTTCGAGCCCCTGTGGAACCGCGACCGCATCCAGAGCGTCCAGATCACCGTGGCCGAGACCCTGGGCATCGAGGGCCGGGCGGGCTACTACGACAGGGCGGGCGTCCTGCGCGACATGGTGCAGAACCACCTGACCCAGCTCCTGGCCCTTACGGCCATGGAGGTGCCCGGCGCCTTCACGGCGGACGACATCCGCCAGGAGAAGGCCAAGGCCCTCCGGAGCATCGCGCCTTTGCGCCGCGAGGACGTGGTGCTGGGCCAGTACGCGGCGAGCGCGCAGGACGGGAAGGAGCTTCCCGGGTATCTCCAGGAGCCGGGGATTCCGGCCGGCTCCGCCACCCCGACCTTCGCGGCCCTGCGCCTGCGCGTCTCCAACTGGCGCTGGCACGGCGTGCCCTTCTACTTGAGATCGGGCAAGCGGCTGCCCAAGAAGGTCTCTCAGATCGTCATCTCCTTCCGCTGCCCGCCCGTCTCCATCTTCCAGCCTTTCGACACCTGCGCCATTCATCCCAACGTCCTGGTCATGACCATCCAGCCCGACGAGGGCTTTGACCTGCACTTCGAGGTCAAGTCGCCCGGGGCGGGCGTGGCCATCCAGAGCCAAGCCCTGCACTTCCGGTACTCGGAGGCGTTCAAGCCCCTGCCCGACGCCTACGAGACTCTCCTCATGGACGTGCTGAAGGGGGACCAGACCCTCTTCGTCCACGCGGACGAGGCCGAAGCCGCGTGGCGCCTCTACACGCCTCTCTTGAGCATGGACCTGCCGGTGAGGCCCTACCCCTGCGGCACCTGGGGCCCCCGGGAGTCTGCGGAGTGGCTCGCGGAGGAGCCCGGCGGGTGGTTCACCTCATGAGACCCGAAGCGGCCCTCTTTCCCGACGCTGAATCGCTGGCCATGGGGGCCGCGGAGCGGGTGGGCGAGGCGGCGCGGGCGGCGGTGGATGCGCGCGGGCGCTTCGCTCTGGCCCTCTCGGGAGGGCGCACGCCCCAGCGCCTGTACCAGCTCCTGGCCGAGGGAAGGGGCGGGCCCGTGGACTGGTCCAAGGTTCACGTGTTCTGGGGAGACGAGCGCTGCGTGCCTCCCGATGACCCGGACAGCAACTACGGCATGGCATGGTGGACTCTGTTGGACCACGTTCCCATCCCGCCGGATCACGTCCACAGGATGCGGGCCGAGGACGCCCCGGACCGGGCAGCGGCTTCATACGAGGCGGACCTCCGGGCCTTTTTCGGCGGGCCCTCCGCCTTCGACCTGGTGCTCCTCGGGCTGGGGCCCGACGGCCACACGGCTTCGCTGTTTCCGGGGTCCGAAGCCCTGAATGAGCCCTTCCGCTGGGCCCTGCCCTCGCGGGCTCCCGAAGGGGTCGAGCCCGCCCAGCGCCTGACCCTCACCCTGCCCGCCCTCAACGCGGCCATGCAGGCCATGTTTCTGGTGACGGGCGCTGAAAAGGCGTCCGTGGTGACGGACATTCTAACGGATCTCGATTCGGCCGCGGCCCGGTACCCCGCGGCGAGGGTCAGGCCCGCGGGGCGCCTGCTGTGGCTCCTGGACGAGGCCGCCGCCAAGGGGCTTTGACCGGCCTACGACGGTCTCACGGCCAAGGCAACGAGGGGAGCCTCGGGGATTGGGGATTTCGGATTTGAGATTTGGGGTTTGTGGTTTGGGATTTAGAAAGGACACGCCGCTCCAAACACCCTAGGCGCCCCGCTTATTTTTCCCTTTTCCTTTTTCCTTTTTCCCTTTTCACTTTTCACTTTTCACTTTTCACTCCTCCCCGCTCCCCGCTCCCCACTCCCCGCTCACTCCTCCCGATACACCTTGGCCCCGGCCTGAACGAATTCCTTGCTTTTCTCGTCCATGCCGGCCTTGAGCGCCGCGTCGGGGGCCATGCCGTGCTCTTGGGCGTACTCCCTCACGTCCTGGGTGATCTTCATGGCGCAGAACTTGGGGCCGCACATGGAGCAGAAGAGGGCCGTCTTGGCGCCCTCGGCGGGGAGGGTTTCGTCGTGAAAGGCCCGAGCGGTTTCGGGATCGAGGGCGAGGTTGAATTGGTCCTCCCAGCGGAATTCGAACCTCGCCTTGGACATGGCGTCATCCCAGCCGCGCGCCATGGGATGCCCCTTGGCCAGATCCGCGGCGTGGGCGGCGATCTTGTAGGCCATGACTCCCTGCTTCACGTCGTCCCGGTCCGGCAGGCCCAGGTGCTCCTTGGGGGTGACGTAGCACAGCATGGCCGTCCCCATCCAGCCGATCATGGCGGCGCCGATGGCCGAGGTGATGTGGTCGTAGCCGGGCGCGATGTCCGTGGTGAGCGGGCCCAGGGTATAGAACGGCGCCTGTGCGCACACCGCGAGCTGGCGGTCCATGTTCTCCTTGATCTTGTGCATGGGCACGTGGCCCGGGCCTTCGATCATGACCTGCACATCGTGCTTCCAGGCGACCCGGGTGAGTTCTCCCAAGGTGTCCAGCTCGGCGAACTGGGCCTCGTCGTTGGCGTCGACCGTGGATCCGGGCCGAAGGCCGTCGCCCAGCGAGAAGGCCACGTCGTAGGCTGAGAGGATCTCGCAGATATCCTCGAAGTGAGTGTAGAGGAAGTTCTCCTGATGGTGGGCCAGGCACCACGCCGCGAGGATGGACCCGCCGCGGGAGACGATGCCCGTGACCCGCCGCGCCGTGAGCGGGACGTAGCGCAGGCGCACCCCGGCGTGGATCGTGAAGTAGTCCACCCCCTGCTCGCACTGCTCGATGAGGGTGTCGCGGTAGAGGTCCCACGTGAGATCCTCTGGCTTGCCGCCGGCCTTCTCCAGGGCCTGGTAGATGGGCACGGTGCCGATGGGCACGGGCGAGTTGCGCAGGATCCACTCCCGGGTCGTGTGGATGTTGCGCCCCGTGGAGAGGTCCATGACCGTGTCGCTCCCCCACCGGATGGCCCAGGCCATCTTCTCCACTTCTTCCTCGATGGAGGAGGCCACGGCGGAGTTGCCGATGTTGGCGTTGATCTTCACCAGGAACTCGCGTCCGATGAGCATGGGCTCCGACTCGGGGTGGTTGACGTTCGCGGGAAGGATGGCCCGGCCCTCGGCGATCTCCCTTCGCACCGCCTCGGGGCTCATGCCTTCCCGGAGGGCGGCGAACTCCATTTCTGGCGTGACCAGGCCCCGGCGCGCGTAGTGCATCTGCGTGACGCGGCGCCCGGCCTTGGCTTTAAGAGGCTTTCGCTTGAGGCCCGGGAAGACTTCCCGGTTGCCCCGGGAATCGTCCCCCCCGTCGTCCATGGGCAGGACCTCGCGGCCCTCGTACGCTTCCACGTCGCCGCGCTCCATGATCCACGGCTGCCTGAGGGGAGGGAGGCCCAGGCGGATGTCCGTGACCGCCTCGGGATCGGTGTAGGGACCCGAAGGGTCGTAGACCCGGAGAGGCGCGTTCTCCGCGGCCCTGAAGCGCCCTCCCGTGGGCGTCAGGGCGATCTCGCGGAAAGGCACGCGCAGGTCGGCCCGGGAGCCCGTTTGGTAGACTTTTTTGCTTCCGGGAAAAGGCAGCCCGCGCGAGGGCGCGGCGTGCATGGCGTCTGACATGGTGCTCCTCCGTCCTGGGGCCTGGCGGCCCTGAGCGACGAGGCCTTACTGGACGGAGATCGGAGACCGTTGCATCCCTCCGCCAGCATGACCTGGATCAGGTTCAAGGGGATGTCCCGGACCACGGGACTCTCAGCGGCTCCAACCGCACCCCCTGCAACAGGTGGAAGGCTATGCCTTTGGAGGAGAAGAGTCAAGGACGGAGCATGGGGGGAAATTCGGAAAGCGGAAAAGGGAAGAAATGAAAGGCGAAACGCGATTAAGCGAGACGCTAGACGCGAAGGAAAAGGCGTGAATGGGGGCCTTTGTAGGGGAGGGGCGTCTCTTGTGCGTTCCGCAGGCGAAGCCCGTCGGAACGCTCTGTTGCGCTTCGCGGGTGCCCTCCCGCCGTCGTGCCTGCACCACCACGGGCGGCCACGGGGGGCCGCCCATACGGTGAATGAAGGCCATTGGAGATTCGCGGTCGGCGACCGCTCCCACGGCGGCGGTTGGCTCGAGGGCCGGCCCGGGTTGCCCCTTGCAGGTGGGCGAACACCGCCGCGGGGACGGGCAGAAAGGCACCAAGAACACCAAGACAACTATAGCGGGGATGGGAAAAACACGCCTCTTCCGGCACGAAGCAGTTCACTCCCCGCTCCCCGCTCCCCGCTCCCCGCTCCCCGCTCCCTGCTCCCCGCTCCCTGCTCCCGGACTTCCGGCGTCTCCCTTCATCGCCCTCCAATCCTGTGCCCCCGGATGGTAGACTAGGGCCTCTGGAGGCCCGCCATGACGTCTGACACCCTCTTCCGGCCCATAACGATTCACGGCATGTCCTTGCGTAACCGCATCGTGATGGCTCCCATGACGCGCGTCTTCGCGAGCGATGACAGCGTGCCCACGGCGGCCATGGCCGAGTACTACCGCAAACGGGCCGCGGGCGAAGTGGGCCTCATTGTCTCCGAAGGGGTCACCGTGGACCACCCTTCCGCCAGTTACGACCGCAACGTGCCTTCCCTGTCCACCCCCGCGCAAATTCAAGGCTGGCGAGGCGTCACCGCTGCCGTCCACGGCGATGGGGGCAAGATCGCCGCCCAGCTCTGGCACGTGGGACGGCAGCGCACGCTGAAGAAGGCGCCCTTCCCCGATGCGCCCACCCTCAGCTCGGGTGACCTCCGGTCGCACGCCCCCTCCGCCTCGGGAACGCCCATGGCCAAACCCAGGGCCATGACCCTCGACGAGATCCGGGAAACCCAGCAGGCCTTTGCCCGGTCCGCGGCCATGGCGAGGGAGGCGGGGTTCGACGCGGTGGAGATCCACGGCGCCCACGGGTACCTGGTGGACCAGTTCCTCTGGGCCGGCTCCAACAACCGGACCGACGAGTACGGCGGGAGCCTGAACAACCGCATGCGCTTCGCCGTGGAGCTCGTGGCCGAGGTGCGCAAGGCCGTGGGGCCCGGCTATCCCGTCCTCTTCCGCTTCTCCCAGTGGAAAGCCGACGACTACAACGCCCGCATCGCCGACACGCCCGAGGAGCTGGGCCACATCCTTGGAGGCCTCAAGGCGGCGGGGGTGGACGCCTTCCACGCCAGCCAGCGGGACCACGAGGAGGAATCCTTCCCTCCCTCGCCGCTGAATTTGGCGGGATGGGCCGAGAAGCTCGCGGGCCTTCCGGCTATCAGCGTGGGCAAGGTGGCCCTCACGGGCGAGTTCACTTCCTCCTTCCGCGGGGAAGAGTTCGACCTGAGGCCCCTGGACGGCGTGATCGCGCAGATGGAGCGCGGCGACTACAGCCTCATCGCCATCGGGCGGGCCCTCATCGGCGACCCCGAGCTTCCCAGAAAGATCCGCGAGGGCCGATACCAAGAGGTGATCCCCTTCCGCAGGGAGATGCTCAAGACGCTTGAGTGATGACCGCAACCTTTGCACCACCAAGGAAGCAAGACACCAAGGGAGGATCGGATGAAACGCGCCATGCTCGTGCCCCTTCTGTTCAGCTTCGGATGCCTTGTCTTTGCCGCGCAACCTGCGGCCCCCAAGGGATGGGAGTTCCTGTCCCGCTCGGACATCGGCGCCCAGGCCTTCACCGACGCCCATCCCCAGTGGGACGGCCGCGGCGTCCTCATCGCCGTGTGCGATTCGGGGGTGGAGCTAGGCACGCCCGGCCTCCTCACGACCTCGGACGGAAAGCCCAAGATCCTGGACGCCCGCGTCTTCTGCTCGGAAGGCAAGATCGACTTGGAGAAGGCGGAAGCCTCCAAGGACGAACACGGGACGGCCTTCCACGGCAAGGACGGCAAATGGCTCTACGGCCTGGACAAGGCGGCCGTGAAGCCGGCGCCGGGCGAAGACGTGTACGTGGGCTACTTCAAGGAATCGGACTTCAAGAACAGCGACGCCAACGGCGGCGACTTCAACAACAACGGCAGCACGGACGACGTGTACGGCCTCGTGGTGTTCAAGTCGGGCAAGACATGGACCGCCCTCCTGGACACGAACGCCGACGGCAACCTCGCCGACGAGACGCCCCTGGCCGACTTCTCCGAATCCCGCCAGGCCTTCCATCTGCGGGGCCGCGACCTTCACGAAAAACCCAACCTCATGGCCTTCGCCCTCAACCTATGGATGGACGGGGACGAGAAGAAGGCCGCCCTCTACATGGCCGACGGCCCCCACGGCACGCACGTGTCGGGCATCTGCGCGGGCTTCGAGATCGACGGCCAGCACGGCTTCAACGGCATCGCACCTGGGGCGCAGATCCTGGCCCTCAAGATCGGAAGCAACGTCCTTTCAGGAGGCTCCACCACCGAAGGCTCCATGGTCTCCGCGTGGCGCTACGCCGTGAAGAAAGCCAAGGAATTGGGCATGCCCCTGGTCATCCAGATGTCCTACGGCATCGGCTCGGAGCAGGAAGGGAAGGCCGTGGCCGAGAAGCTCCTGGACGAACTCCTGGAGGAGAACCCCGGCGTCGTGGCCGCCGTTTCGGCGGGGAACGAAGGGCCGGGCCTCTCCACGGTAGGCCTCCCCGCCTGCGGGAAGTCCATCCTCGCCATCGGGGCCGTGATGAACAAGACGTCGGCCAAGGACCTCCTCGGCGTCAGCCTCGCCCAGGATGAGATGTTCTCCTTCTCGGACCGGGGCGGTGAGATGGCCAAGCCCGAGGTGGTGTGCCCCGGCTTCGCGTCCTCGACGGTCCCCGTCTATGCCGAGGGGCACGACGTCATGCGCGGCACGTCCATGGCCTCGCCCCAGGCTTCGGGCGCACTGGCCCTCGTCTACTCCGCGGCCCTCGCCAACAAACTGCCCGTCCGCGGCGACGCGGCCCGGGCCGCCCTCATGCGCGGCGCCGTGCCCATTCCCGGTTACGGCCCCGCGGACCAGGGCCACGGCCTGGTGAACGTGCCCAGGGCGTGGACCGTCTACCAGGCCCTCGCGGCCCGAAGCGCCAGCCAGCCGGTCATGTACGAGGCGGAGACCGAATCTCCCGAGATGGCGGGCCACAAGGGGCCGGCCATTTTCTGGCGCGGCGATTTCTTCCCAGAAGGCTCCGCCACGCAGGTGGTGACCATCAAGGCGGACTTCCCCAAGGAGGCCTCGGGCGACTATAAAGCCAGCTACTACCAGGCCTTCGACACCACGGTGGACGCGCCGTGGGTCACTCTGGAGAAGGATTCCTCCTACCTGAAGGCTGAGGAGCCCGCGCGCCTTCCCGTGCGGTTCAACGCCAAGGCGCTCGCCAAGCCCGGCTGCTACCAGGCCACGATCAAGGGCTACGCCAAGGACATGGGCGCGGGAGACCGGGAGCGCCTCGGGCCCGAGTGGACCGTCCCCGTGGTGGTGGCAGTCCCCGAGCGGTTTGACAACGCCGGCCATTTCAAAATCCGGCGCGACGTCTCGGGCCTCAAACCCGCCAAGCTCGAGCGCATCTTCTTCCTCGTGGACTCCCAGGTCTCGGGCGTGACGGCCGAAGTCCGGCTCACGCCGGGCGAGAAGAACTCGGTGGTGGCGTACCTTTTCGACCCCCAGGGCCGGAACCCCCACACGAGCGTCGTCCGCCCTGGCCACGAGATCAGCACCCTGAACCTCGGATCCTCCGGGCTGGAACCCGGCGTATGGGAAATGGACCTCTACGCCAGCCCCATGAACACCAGCGCGGCTTCGGCCAAGGTGGAATTGCAGGCCCTCCCCCTCTGCCGTGTCCTGCCCGAGCATATCCCCGCCAAGCTGAGCCAGGGCCAATCTCCTTCGGCGGCCCTCACGGTTGTCTCGGGCTTCGCCGAAGCGTTCCGGGGAACGGGCAAGGGCTCCGTCACGGGAAACGTCACCGAGAAAACCCAGAAACTCAAGGCGGCCCAGTGGAGCAGAACCTTCACGGTGGCGCCGGGTGAATCGGGCGTCACCTTTGATCTGTCCATGTCCCCGGAGGATTACAACACGTTTACCGACATCCCCGTCCAAGTCCTGGACGCCGACGGAAAAGCCCTCCTCTCGGAAGGCATGAGCTACCGGAAGGGCTCCTACGAGTTCGAGCCGCCCAAGGGCGCCAAGGCCGGCGCCAAGTACACCCTCAAGGTTTCAGGGGCCACGGCCGATCCCGAGAACGGCGCCCCCGCCTGGACGCTGCACGTCAGGGAAATTCACGCCTACGCCCAGCCCGTGCCCCTCACCGTGAAGGAGGGCAAGGAGGACCGGATCGTCCTCTACCCCGAGCA
>JAKAKG010000032.1 GCA_021813555.1 Acidobacteriota bacterium | reverse complement strand
GTAGGCAGTAGGCAATAGGCAGTAGGGTGACTAGGTGACTAGGTGACTGGGTGATTAGGACACGCTCTTCCTTGACTCTTCAGCTTGCGGGCTCCTCTGTTTGCGATGAGAGGGGCAGGGGTTCGCGTTGTCCGCCCCGCTCTCTGGGGGAAGAGGACGGCGTTATCTTCATCTGGGTCCTGGTGAGCTTTTTCGTGATCGCCGTGCTCCTCATCGCGGCGGTCCAACCCGCGTCCATCATCATGAAGCGGGAGCGGGAGAAGGATCTCGTCTTCCGCGGCGAGGAATACGTGGAGGCCATCCGCCTCTTTCAATCGGAGCACGGAGGCGCCTTCCCCACGAAGATGGAGCAGCTCATCCAAACGGGGCCCAAACAGCATCGGTACATCCGGAAACTTTGGGAAAACCCCTTCGATCCCGAGGGCAAGTGGACCCTCCTTGGGCCGGGGGTGACGGTGGTGACGATGGGGGAGGACGGCAAACCCGTGTTCACCTCGAGCGGCATAGGCCAGGGTATCAACCAAGGCATCAACCAGCGAGGCATCGGCACGGGAGGGACGACCCCCGGAACGGCCGCGACAGGTCAGCCGGGAGCGGGACAGGGCGCCCAGCCTGGAAGGCCGGGCGAAATCTTGCCCTTCAAAATCGGCGGCGAGGAAGGCCAGCCCATTCTGGGCGTCTGTTGCCGGTTGCACGAGAAGGCCTTCTCGGATTTGAGGGGTAAAGAGTACTACGACGAATGGTTCTTCTCCCCCCTCGTCATGCCGCCCCCTCCGCCCGCCGGAGTAAGGACGCTGCCTCAAATACAACCGGGCCAGACTCCCAGGCCTACGCCCGCCCAGTAGACTCTGTGGTGACGCTACCGCGGCGTCCCACCTCCCCGGCAATAAGGTTCTAAATTCCTAGGTTACAATGAGGCCGTGGGTGAAGAAGGGCGGCCGCCGGCCCTTGAGGCGGCGCCGAGGGGAGTGGCCGTGAAGTCAGGGGTGAAATCCATCCTCAGAGAATTCTGGACTCACCGCTGGAAGGTGGTGCTGGGGCTCGCGTGTCTGCTCGTGGTGGACGCCGCACAGCTCGCCATCCCCCTCGTGGTGAAAGGGGTCGTGGACGAGCTGGCGGCATCTTCCGCGACGGGGTCCTTCATCGCCCGGCAGGCCTTGATCCTTCTGGGGCTGGCGTGCGTGGTGGCCCTCTTCCGCTTCGCGTGGCGCCATTTCTTCTTCTCGGCGGCCCGGAAGGTGGAGCTGGACCTGCGCAACCGCATCCTGAATCACGCCATGGGCCTCTCCACCCGCTTCTTTTCGGGAACTCGAACGGGCGAGGTGATGGCCCTGGCCACCAACGACGTGGAGAGCGTCAGGCAAGCCATCGCCATGGGCTTCGTGGCGGGGTTCGATGCATCCATCTACGCCGTCGTGGCCATCGCGGCCATGCTCTGGCTCGATCCCGTCCTGGCCCTGTGGACCATCCTGCCCCTTCCCTTCCTCGCGGCTCTGATGGGGGTGTCGCTGCAGGCCATCTACAACCGGTGGGACCGGGTCCAATCGTCCTTCGAGGGCCTCACGGAGAAAGTCCGCGAATCCGTGTCCGGGATCCGGGTCCTGCGCGCCTATGCGCAGGAAGAGGGAGACGTGGAGGATTTCGAGGCCCGCAACCGCGACTACTACGGCAAGTACATGCGGTACGTGGCCGTGGACGCCTATTTCCATCCCGCCATCCTCCTCCTGGCGGGAACCTGCGTGGCCATCCTCCTGGGCGTTGGCGGGAGCAGGGTCATGGAGGGCCGCACGAGCATCGGAGCCTTCGTGGCCTTCTCCTCCTACCTGGGCATGCTCACCTGGCCCATGATCGCCGCGGGATGGATGCTCAGCCTGGTGCAGCGGGCCGCCGCTTCCATGGACCGCATCGACGCCCTTTTGGGGCTGAAAGATTTAGAGGACGACCGGCCCGTTCCCTCGGGCGCGGCCGTGCGGGGCAGTATCGAGGTCAAGGGGCTCTCTTTCGCGTATCCGGGACAGGCGGAGCCGGCCCTCAAGGGGTTGTCATTCTCGATCCTGCCGGGAGGGAGCCTGGGCCTCGTGGGAGAGGTGGCCGCGGGCAAGAGCACGGTGGCGCAGATCCTGACCCGCATGTACGACCCGCCGGAGAGGAGCACCTTCTTGGACGGCCGAGACATCCTCGACCTTCCCGTGGGATTTTTGCGGGAGAACATCGCCTACGTGCCGCAGGAGGCCTTCCTCTTCAGTGACACCGTGGCCGAAAACCTGAGGCTCGGCAAGGCCGATGCCACGCAGGAAGAGATGGAGGCCGCGTGCCGCGTCGCCGCGCTCCACGAGGAGATCCAGGCCCTGCCCAAGGGGTATGAGACGCTTCTGGGCGAGCGGGGCGTGACCCTTTCTGGGGGACAGAAGCAGCGCCTGTGCCTGGCCAGGGCACTGCTCAAGCCCGCCCCCATCTTGCTCCTGGACGACACCCTCTCGGCCGTGGACTCGGAGACGGAGCGGGCCATCCTGAGCGGGTTGAAGGGGGTCATGGGACGGCCCACGACCCTCGTGATCAGCCACAGGGTGAGCGCGGTACGCGACTTGGGCCGAATCCTCTGCATGCAGCGGGGCGCGGTCATTCAGGCGGGAACCCACGAGGAACTGGTTAGCCAGGGAGGGTTCTACAAGAACATGGTGGAGCTGCAGGAAATGGAAGCGTGAGGAGCAAGCCGGAATTTGGAGTTCGGAATTCGGAATGGACGGCCAAGGCCAGGGAGCCTGGTCTCGTTCAATCCGAAATCCCAAATCCGAAATCCCACATCAGCCCATGGCCGTAAGACGCGAGGAAGAGAAGCTGGGCGCCTTCACCCTCTTCAGGCACTTCGTGCGCCTGATGCGGTTCGTGAAGGGCCAGCGATGGCTTTTCGTGGTCTGCGTCGCGGGATCCATGGCGCAGGCGGGGATCGAGCTCTCTCTGCCGCTCCTGATGCGCCGCGGTATCGACGGCTACGTCCTTCCGCCCTACATGAGAGTCCGGGTGGAGCAGCCCCGGGACAGCCGTTTCCTCTCCTTGCCGGGTGCCGTGCCTGCGAAGGGAGGGGCCGAGGTTTTCCTCGAATCGTCCCGACTCTCTCGCGCGGACCGGTCCGAAGTGCAGGCCCGGCACCTGTCGGGGAAGGAGCTGTACTACAAGCTCCCGCCGGGGGCGGCCACCGAGACTCAGGCGGTCTTGGGCGAGCACGGCACGGCATTTCTCTCCCAGGCCGCCATGCAAGGGCTTCCTCCCGGCAGCCGTGCGGCCCTTCTGGAACCTCAGCGGCGCGGGGTCCTCTCACTGGCTTTCGGCTACGTCCTCCTGCTCGTGCTGAATTTCTTCCTTGCCTACGGCACCACGTACGGGCTCAACGCCCTGGGCGAAAAGGCTGTGGTCATCATGAGGGGCCAGCTGTTCCGCCAGCTCCACCGGCTGCCCGTCCGCTATTTTGACGAGAACCCCGTGGGCCGTCTGGTGACGCGCCTCACCAACGATACGGCCACCCTTTCCGAGCTGTTCACGTCGGTCATCGCCACGGCGGTGAGCGATCTGGTCCTCTTCTTCGGCATCCTGGCAGTCCTTTTCGCCCTGGACCCGCGCCTCACCCTCTGCCTGCTCGCCCTGGCTCCGCCTTTGGTGGGACTGGCCCTCTGGTTCAAGGCGTCCTCCCAGAAGATTTACAGGGTCATCCGGGTGCAGCTCGCCAAAATCAACACGTTTCTGCAGGAATCGGTGCAGGGCATAGGGGTGATCAAGGCCTTTACGGCGCAGGCGCGCACGTCCCTGAGGTTCGCGGCCCTGGGGCGGGAATACTACGGCACCCAGATGAAGCTCATCTACATCTTCGCCGTGTTCCGGCCCCTCATCGACGCCTTCGCCACGTCCGCC
>JAKAKG010000145.1 GCA_021813555.1 Acidobacteriota bacterium | reverse complement strand
AATCGTCCAGGGCCTCGTACTTCCTCCGCCGCCTGCGCCACCCGGCCAGGACGGCCAGGAGGAAGAGGCCGAGGACTGCCGTCCACAGGACGTTGGGTGAACTGAGGGCCACCACCCACTCTCCCCACCACGGCAGGTTTTCCGCCCAGCGCCTGAAGGCGGCGTCGGGAGTGAGGCCGAACCGCCTCACGAAGGCCAGGTCCACGGAGCGGTCGCGGCGCGCCTCAAGCAGGAAGCCCGTCAGGTCGCCATCGGTTTTGAACAGGTCCCTCACGAAGCCCTTGGCGAGAGCATAGGAGCGCCGAACCTGGCTCTCCCCGCCGGCGAAATCTGCGTCCACGCGGCTCAGCCGCCAGGAGCCCCGGGCCACGAAAGGGAGGGCCATGGCCGCGTACCACTCGTCCGAAAAGCCCCATTCCGCCGAAGCCCTCATGGCGAGCCCCTCATCCAGCCAGCGAGGGGCGCGGAATCCGAGGGAACGGTAGAGAAGGACGTGGGAGATCTCGTGGCGGAGGGTCTGGTCCACGTCGCCGAAGGGGTAAGGCCCGCACCGGGCGAGGACGATCAGCACGCGGCCCGTCTCCGGCTCAGCCGCTCCCGCGGCGTAGGACGGCAGGCCTCCCCATCCCGGCGGGAGAGCGTCCCCCGTGGCCGCCAGGCGCACGTCCATGGGGGCTTGGCAGGGTTCGGGAGGCAGGGCGTACAGGGGGCAGAGGAGGGCGCGGGCCTGGTCCACGTCCTGCTGAAGCGACGGCCCCGGCGTCTGCGCGCGCCAGGAGACGGCGGCAGCGGCTGTCATCAAAAGGAGGGCGGCTGGCCAGCGGGCGAACCTCATGCACGTCAGCATACCAGATGGAGGCGGGGCATGAGGGAAAGTGAGGAGTGAGGAGTGAGGAGTGAGGAATGAGGAATGAGGAATGAGGAATGAGGAATGAAACCGCCGGGGCGCTGTGGAAACCCCGCCGAGAAGCCGCTATACTCCATCCTTTGACGATGGGGGAGGTGCCCGTGGATTTCGAGTTCACATCCGAGCAGAAGGTCCTTCGCGATACCGTGCGCTCCTTTGCCGAGAAGAAAATCCGCCCCAATGTTCGAACGTGGGATGCGGCGGGGACCTTCCCGAGGGAGATTTTCGCCGAGCTGGGCGAGATGGGCATCCTGGGCGTCATTTTCCCCGAGACCTACGGCGGCGCGGCCATGTCCTACGTGGACTACGTCATCATCGTGGAGGAGCTCTCCCGGGTGGACCCCTCCGTGGGCATCGGGGTCGCGGCCCATAATTCCCTGTGTTCCAACCATATTTTCTCCATGGGCACGGAGGAGCAGCGCCAGCGGTTCCTCACACCCTTGGCCTCGGGCAAAAAGATCGGCGCCTGGGCCCTAACGGAGCCCGGTTCGGGTTCGGACGCGGCGGGGCTGCGGACCACGGCGGCGCGCAAGGACGGCGGGTGGATTCTCAACGGCACCAAAACGTTTTGCACCCATGCCACGGTGGGGGATACGGCCGTGATCATCGCCCTCACGGACAAGGCCGACCCGCACCACGGGTGCACGGCCTTCGTGGTGGAGAAGGGGACTCCCGGCTTCAAGCACGGCAAGAAGGAAGACAAACTCGGCCTGCGGGCCTCGGACACGGGGGAGCTCATCTTTGAAGACTGCCTCCTCTCAGAGGACAACAGGCTGGGTGAGGTGGGCCACGGATTCACGGACGCCCTCAAGATCCTCGACGGCGGCCGCATCTCCATCGCGGCCCTCTCTCTGGGAGGCGCCCAGGGGGCCTACGAGACGGCCCTCCAGTACGCCAAGCAGCGGGTGGCCTTCGGCAAGAAGATCGCCGAGTTCCAGGCCATCCAGTTCGCCCTGGCGGACATGGCCACGCGCATCCAGGCGGCCCGCCTCCTGACGTTCCAGGCGGCGCTCCGAAAGGACAAGGGCCTTCCCGTGACCAAGTTCAGCGCCATGGCCAAGCTCTATGCGTCCGAAGTCTCCGTCTGGGCGGCGGAGCGGGCCGTGCAGATCTTGGGCGGCTACGGCTTCGTGAAAGATTATCCCGCGGAAAAGTTCTACCGCGACGTGAAGCTCAACACCATCGGCGAGGGCACCAGCGAGATCCAGCGCCTCGTCATCGCCCGCCACGTGCTCAAGGAGTTTGAGTGAAGGCCTTCGGGGGCGGCCGGGAGCGGGCAGCGGATAGCGGGGAGCGGCAGATTCCCTGGCCGGCCGCGGTCCGGTCCCTTCTCCCTTCTCCCTTCTCCCTGCTCCCCTCCCTCCATCGTACCGAGGATTGACGATGCACGACCTCTCCCAGCGTCTCATGTCCGGCGATATTCGCTCGCTTGCGCGGGCGCTGAGCTTGGTGGAGGACCGCCGCGAAGGGTACGTGGAGGTGTTGAAGGACTGCTACCGCCGGACGGGCAAGGCCCGCGTCGTGGGCATTACGGGCCCTCCCGGGGCGGGCAAGTCCACCCTCGTGGACAAGCTCATCGCGACCTATAGGGCCCAGGGCCTGCGGGTGGCCGTCGTGGCCGTGGACCCCTCCTCCGCCTTCTCCGGCGGCGCCATCCTCGGCGACCGCATCCGCATGCAAGACCGGGCCACCGATCCGGGCGTCTACATCCGCTCCATGGCTACGAGGGGGCACATGGGCGGCCTCGCCGTGGCCACGGGAGACATCCTCACCGTCCTGGACGCGGCGGGCTTCGACGTGATCCTGGTGGAGACGGTGGGCGTCGGCCAGGACGAGGTGGACATCATCCGGGAGGCGGACACGGTGGTGGTGGTGCTGGTGCCGGGTCTGGGCGACGACATCCAGGCCATCAAGGCGGGGATTATGGAGATCGCCGACGTGTTCGTCATCAACAAGGCGGATCGGGAAGGGGTGGACAGGGTCGAGCGGGAGCTGCACGCCCTCCTCACCCTGCCTGGTGCCGCGCAGGGATGGACGCCGCCCGTGGTGAAGACGGTGGCTTCGAGGCAGCAGGGCATCTCGGATCTGGTGGAGGCGGCGGAGCGGCACCGCGTCCATCTCGCCACGGATGGAGGCGGCCAGGACCGCCTCCGCCTCAAGTACAGCCAGAAGTTCCGGGACATCCTCTCGGAGCGCTTCCTCATGGAAATTTTCGCGCGCCACCTCACGCCCGAGCGGGAAGAGCTTCTCTTGCAGGCCTTCCTCAAGCGGGAAGAGGACCCGTACACGGCCGCCGAGGCCATGCTCGGACGCCTCCGCTGGAAATGAAAACAAACTTCACCGCGGAAGCACGGCGAAAACACTTAACCGCAAAGGCGCCAAGGACGCCAAGGAGGAAAGAGATTTTGCCTAAAAGGATAGGACGTCACGTGTTCTTCCTTTCTTGGCGTCTTGGCGAGAAAAATGTTTATTCTTCTTTCCCTCCTGCGTGCTCATGGTGCCTGCGTGGTGAACTCCTTTAGAGGTTCGCAATGAAGGTTGATCACATCGGCATCGCGGTCCGGTCGCTGGCGGAGGCGAAAGCCTTCTATGAGGCCCTGGGTTTGGCCTGCGCCGGCGAGGAGGAGGTGTCTGGGCAGAAGGTCCGCGTGGCGTTCTTCCCGGCGGGAGATTCGCGCCTCGAACTCCTCGAATCCACCGATCCCGAGGGACCCATCGGCACATTCATTGCCCGGAAGGGCCCCGGGCTTCATCACCTGTGCCTGGCCGTCCCGCGCATCCGTGAAGCCATGGCCGCGCTCAAAGCCCGGGGATACACCCTCATCGACGAGGAGCCTAAAGTGGGAGCCGGGGGGCATCTCGTGGCGTTCGTCCATCCCAAGTCCACGGGAGGCGTTCTGCTCGAACTCACGGAGCGGAAAACGGAATGAGCCGGCCAGAGAAGGAAGGGACGAAGGCGGAAGGGCCTGCGTCGGCGCTCCGCCTCCCGGGCGCACCAGATCGCACCGGAGACGGGCCTTCCGCCGGTTCTCCCACGTGGGTCGTCCTCTACCTCCACTCTCCTCGCGAAAAACACTGGGGCATCCTCCTCCAGATGGACGCGGCGGGCCTGTGGCTCCGGGGCATCGAGCTGGCCTCCTTCGACGCATGGGCGCGCCAGGTGGCGTCGTCGGAGCAGGGGCATCTGGGCCCCTCCACGTTTTTCGTCCCCCACCTCCGAGTGGAAAAAGTGGTCCTGGACGAGCGCGTGGGACCCGTGCCGTCCCTGCGGGAGCGGTTCGAGACCATGGCCGGGCGAAGCCCTGAGATTGAATTGGACGGTGAGCGCTAGCAGGCTGCTGGTAACCAGCCAACAGCCGTGCAGGTCTTCGGAGGACACCCATGTACGACCCGACCGATGAGCGCGTGGACGAGCTCTTCTCCGCGCTCGCGAGTCTACTCAAAGAGGCCCCGGCGGCCGTGGCCAAGCAGAGCCTGGCCGGAGTCTTCGAGGATCTGGCCCTGGTCCGGGTGATGCTCGCCGGCGCGGGCGTCACGCTCGATCCTGAGACGGCCGAAGCGGCCTTGGCAGACCACTGGGACGAGGTGGAGGCCCTGCGCAACGAACTCGCCGCCGACGCCCTGAACCGGATTCAAACGCAGGAGTTCTGATCTTCTGGAGACGTGCCGTTCCCGTGCTATACTGAAAAAAATGTTGCCCGGCGGACACGCGGTGCCGGGGGGTTCCTTGGCCCTAACCCATGAGGGAGTCTTTACATGCCTAACCGTGAACAGGAAGCACTTGACTACCATTCTCAAGGCAGGCCGGGCAAGGTGGAGGTGGTGCCCACCAAACCTTGCCTCACCTCGCGCGACCTATCCCTGGCGTACACGCCCGGCGTCGCCGTGCCCTGCCTGGTCATTGAGAAGAACCCGGAAGACGCCTACAAGTACACGAACAAGGGCAACCTCGTGGCCGTCCTGTCCAACGGAACGGCCGTGCTGGGCCTGGGCGACATCGGCGCCCTCGCGGGCAAACCCGTCATGGAGGGCAAGGGGGTTCTCTTCAAACGGTTCGCCGGCGTGGACGTGTTCGACATCGAAGTGAACACCCACGATCCCGAAGAGATCATCAAACTCGCCCAGCTCCTGGAACCCACCTTCGGCGGCATCAACCTCGAGGACATCAAAGCCCCTGAGTGCTTCATGATCGAGGAGCGGCTCAAGAAGACCATGAACATTCCGGTCTTCCACGACGACCAGCACGGCACGGCCATCATCTCCGGGGCGGCCCTCATCAACGCCCTCGAGCTGGCCAAGAAGGACATCAAGGACGTGCGCGTCGTGGTCTCGGGCGCCGGTGCGGCGGCCATCGCCTGCGCCAAGTTCTACGAAGTCATGGGCGTGCCGAACAAGAATTTCCTCCTGGTAGACACCAAGGGCGTGGTCTTCAAGGGCCGCAAGGAGGGGATGAACCCCTACAAGGAGCACTTCGCCCAGGACACCCCCAAGAGGACCCTGGCCGAGGCGATGGAGGGCGCCGACGTATTCCTCGGCTGCTCCGTGAAAGGCCTCGTGACGCAAGACATGGTCCGTTCCATGGCGAAGAATCCCATCATCTTCGCCATGGCCAACCCGGACCCGGAAATCACCTATCCCGACGCCAAGGCGGCCCGTCCCGACGTCATCATGGCCACGGGGCGCTCCGATTATCCCAACCAGGTGAACAACGTGCTGGGCTTCCCCTTCATCTTCAGGGGGGCCTTGGACGTCCGCGCCACGGCCATCAACGAAGAGATGAAGATGGCGGCCAGCCGCGCCCTGGCGGCCCTGGCCAAGGAACCCGTCCCCGAGAACGTGTCCGCGGCTTACAGCGGCCAGCGGTTCGAGTTCGGTCCCGACTACATCATCCCCAAGCCCTTCGATCCGCGCGTCCTGGTGTGGGAGGCCGCGGCCGTGGCCAAGGCCGCCTGCGAGACGGGGGTGGCCAAGGCCCCCATCACGGACTGGGCCGGCTATAAGGCCCGCCTGGAGGCGATGACCAGCAAGAGCCACGAAGTGATGCGCACCATCATCACCAAAGCGAGCCAGAAGCCCAAGCGCGTCGTCTTTCCCGAGGGCGACAACACGAAGGTCGTGGAGGCGGCCCGCCAGCTCGTGGAGGAAGGGCTCGCCAGGCCCATCCTTCTGGGCAACCCGGAGATCATCGAGGCCAAGGCCAAGCACATCGGCCTGGACACGAGCAGGCTCACGGTCATCGATCCCACCCAGTCGCCCAACCTGGACGCCTTCAGCGATGAGCTCTATAAGCTGTGCGCCCGCAAGGGATACACGCCCAAGAAGGTGGCCCACTACATCCGCAGGCCCGTCCATCAGGCCATGATGATGCTCCGCATGGGCATGGCGGACGGCATGGTGGCGGGCGTTGAGCACGCCTACATCGACACCATCAAGATCGTCCTGCCCCTGGCCGAGCTCAAACCCGGCGTCTCGCGCGCCGTGGGGATGCACGTCCTGCTCGTGGAAGGCAAGGTCTTCCTCTTCGCCGACACGACCCTCAACGTGGAGCCCGACGCGCGGCACCTGGCGGAGATCGCGGTGCGGGCCGCCGAAGTGGCGCGGCATTTCAACATGGAGCCCCGCATCGCCATGCTCTCCTTCTCCAACTTCGGCGACAACGACCACGCCAAGGCGCGAAAGGTCCGGCAGGCCGTGGAGATCCTCCACCGGGAACACGCCGACCTCGTGGTGGACGGGGAGATGCACGGCGACGTGGCCCTCCTGCCCGATTACGCCAAGCAGAATTTCCCCGCCTCCCAGATCCAGGGCGACGCCAACGTCCTCATCTTCCCCGACCTCCAGAGCGGCAACATCGCCTACAAGCTGGTGACGCACATCTCCCGCGGCGAGGTCATCGGGCCGCTCCTCATCGGCTTGAAGTACCCCATCAACATCGTGTCCTTCCACTCGGACGCCCGCGACATCGTGAACATGGCCGCCATTTCGGCATCGCAGGCGGAGTGACGCGGATCAAGCCAGCGAAGTAACGAGTAAACACGTGAGCGCCAACTCAGGGGCCGCCTTCGGGCGGCCCCTTTTCGGCGGCGGCACGCCGGCCTCCCGTCGGGGCTCCGGCTGGTTTCAGCGGAGGCGGTGTTTCGCTGACTCTTGGTCGTCCCCGTCTGCTACACTAACCTTACGGGGGGCATGCCGGACGAACCCCCAGGAGGCCCTCGATGAAACGAAGCGCCGTCCTCGGATTGCTCCTCCTCACGGCGGGACTCGTTCTCGCTCTTGTCCTGGCCCAGCGCTTTCAGCGGCCCGTCGCCGTGAACTTTTACCTCACGGCGGACACCCAAGGATTTCTCGTTCCCTGCGGCTGCAAGGTGGTTCCCGCGGGCGGCCTGGCGCGGCGCGTCTCCGCCCTGCAGGCCTTGGAGCGTCTGGCCGGGAACGAGCCCGTCATTCCCGTGGAGGCCACCCACGGATTCGCCGACCGGGGGCCGGGCAGGGAGATCCTTAACCGGGAAATGGGACGGTTTTACGCGAGCACCGGGACCCTCGTCGGGCTGGGCGGGTACGACCTCCTCCTGGGCCCCGAGGCCCTGCGCATGGCGGCTCCCGGTGTTCCCCTCTACCTCGCGGGCCGGGAGCCCTACCGGGGCTCCAAGGCCTTTCGCCTCGGAGGGTGGGGCGTTCCGCCCCTGGGCGCCCGCGGCGGCCTCCTCCGTCTGGTTTTCCTGGCTCAGACGCCGCCCGGCGGGGCCACCCTGCGCGATCCCATGGAGGTCATGGCGGAGGAGGTCCGGCTCCACCCTGCGGACCGCTACATGGTGGTGGGCCAGCTTGCGCCCCCAACGACGGCGGCTCTCCTCGACGCCTTTCCCAAAATCCTGGTGGTGGCCGTTCAGTGGGGCACCGACGTGACCACCATCCCTCAGCAGCGAAAGGGGCAGTGGATTCTCTACCTGGGCGATCGCGGACGGCGGGGGGCCTCCGTGCGCGTGGCCTGGAGCGGGGGGCAGTGGGAGGTTCTTCCCATGATCCGGTACCTGGGCCCCGAGGTTCCCTCCGATCCCGCCACGGCGGCCCAGGTTGCCCAGGTCCTCAAGGCCGTGGATGCCGTCAACGTCCGAGCTCTGGCCGCGCTGGCCTCCGCCGATAAGGCACGAGGTGGCTACACGGGATCAGCCCGATGCGCCTCGTGCCACGCCGATGCGCACCGCGTATGGTCCATCTCCCCTCACGCCAGAGCCACCTCGGACCTGGCCATAGACCACCAGCAGTCCAACCCCGATTGCCTCGTCTGCCACGCCACGGGCCTGGGCAAGCCCGGGGGGTATCCCCGGCCCGATCTGGATCTCTCCGGCGTCCAGTGCGAGGCCTGCCACGGCCCCTCCGAGGGGCACCCGCCCCGCCCGCTGGAGGTGCTCCCTCCCTCTCAGGCCTCCTGCGGAACCTGCCACACGCCGAGGGACTCCCCCCTCTTCGACGCGCGGGGCTACTGGCAGCTCATCAAGCACAAGTGAGAAAGGGGCAAATCGGAATTCGGAATTCGGAAGGCGGAAAGCGGAATTCGGAAAAGGAGGGGATCACCACCAAGGCACCAGGGACACGAAGAAAGAATTAGGATTTGGGATTTGGGATTTGGGAAAGAAGGCCACGTTGGCGGCTCGGTTTCTCAGTGCGATCACCAAATCACCTTAATCCCTTTCCCGCTTTCTCCCCTTCTCCCCTTCTCCCTTTCTCCCTTTCTCCCTATTTTCCCCCAACCATTGGACATGAGCCACCCCTATGTCGTAAACTACTCAACTATGTTGCGCCGGCTGGCACTTCCCATCTTCATCCTCCTCTGCGCCCTGGGCTTGGCGGGCCGCTGGCCCGATCTGGGCGCCTCGGGCGACACCGCCTCGGGCCGCCGCGCGGCGGAGCGCCTTTACCAGCAGGCGGCATCTCTCATCGAGTCCAGCGCCGCCAAGCCGCCCACCCAGAAGATCCTGCTGTCCGACTCGCTGGACGGCATGCTCCACTCCCTCGACCCCCATTCCAACTACTACTCGCCGGAAGTCTTCAGGGACCTCATGGAGGACCAGGAAGGCAAGTTCTCGGGCCTGGGGCTCCTGGTCACGAAACCGAGCGCCACGTCGCCCCTTCTGGTGATCAACCCCATCCCGGACACGCCCGCCTGGAAAGCCGGAATCCGCGCGGGGGACGTGATCCTGGAGGTGGACGGGCACCCCACGGACAAGATGTCCAGCGGGGAGGCCGTGCGCAAGCTCAAGGGGCCCTCGGGAACCGAGGTGACCATAAAGCTGGGACGGGGTGAGGGCAAGCCGGAGGTCATGACCCTCAAGCGTGCGCCCATCCCCAAGCACACGGTTCCCTACGCGTTCATGCTCCCCGGCGGCGAAGGCTACGCCAAGGTGAACACCTTCGGAAACACCACGGTGCAGGAGCTGGAGGAGAACCTGGACCGGCTCAAGGCGGAAGGCATGACCTCCCTCATCCTGGACCTCAGAGATAATCCCGGCGGCTCCCTCACGGCGGCCATCGGCGTGGCGTCGCTCTTCCTGCACAAGGGCCAGGAGGTGGTGAGCGTGCGGGGCCGCCGGTCGGCCATCACCCTCCACCACAAAGCCACCAAGGACGGCCGCTTCGCGGAGGTGCCCATGGTGGTTCTGCTGAACCTGGGCTCGGCCAGCGCCAGCGAAATCGTGGCGGGGGCCCTGCAGGACCACGACCGTGCCCTCGTCGTGGGCGAGCGTTCCTGGGGCAAGGGCCTCGTACAGACCATGACGCCCCTCGGGGACGACGGGGCCGTGGCCATCACCACCGCCCGCTATTACACGCCCTCGGGCCGGCTCATCCAGCGGGATTACAGCCGCTCCTACGACGCCTATTACTTCCCCGACCAGCAGCCCGCCGACCTCGCCTCCAAGGAATCTCCCGCCGTCCAGGGCCCGGAGGCCCACACGGACAACGGGCGCGTGGTCTATGGCGGCGGGGGCATTGCCCCGGACGTGGTGGTGAAGGCCGACAAGATTCCGCCCCTCGCTTTGAAATTTGAGCGCGTCCGCGCCTTCCTCACCTTCGCCGCCAAGGAAGTGGAGAAGGGAAACCTGGATGCGGCCAAGGTCCGCTCCGCCGCCTTCCTGGCCGAGTTCAAGGCCTACGCGGCCGCGACACCCGAGGGCAAGTTCACCAGCGCCGAGTGGGCCCAGAGCGAACCCTACATCAAATGCGCCCTGGAGCGGGAAGCCATGACCATGCTGGACGGCCCGGCCAGCGGATACAAAGCCATGATCCCCATGGACAACCAACTGCTCAAAGCGGAGGCCGTGCTTAAGGAATCGGCCGCGGGCAAGAAGGCCGCGTGAGAAAAAATCGTGATGAGGGGATTAGGTGATGAGGTGACCAGGGGCGCTCTCCACAGCACCATGTTCCGCTCCCTGCTTCCTGCTCCCTTTCTCCCCGTATTTTAGACGAGAGCTGACCCATGTTCGAACGGTTGACCGAGAGGATCCAAGAGGCGGTCAAGAGCCTGAAGGGCCAGGGCCGCATCACGGAGACGAACGTCCAGGAAAGCCTGCGCGCCGTGCGCATGGCCCTCCTGGAGGCGGACGTGCACGTAGCGGTGGTGAAGGATTTCCTGGAGGGCGTCAAGACCAAGGCGCTGGGCCAGGAGGTCCTCAAGAGCCTGTCGCCGGACCAGCACTTCATCAAAATTCTCTACGACGAGATGGCCAGGGTCCTGGGAGAGGGCGACCCGCGCCTCAAATTCCCCGCCTTCGGCCCCGGCGTGATCCTCCTGGCGGGCCTCCAGGGTTCGGGAAAAACCACCACGGCGGGCAAGCTCGCCAAGTACTTCGCCAAGGACGGCCATCCCGTCATGTTGGTTCCGGCGGACGTCTACCGCCCCGCGGCCCGCCAGCAGCTCGAAACGGTGGGCAAGGCCGTGGGGGTCGCCGTTTTCCAGCCCTCACCCGGCGACAAGCCCTTGGCCATCTGCCAGAAGGCGCTCGAAGAGGCCCGCAAGAAGGGCATCCGCCGCCTCATCCTCGACACGGCCGGGCGCCTCACCGTGGACCAGGCCCTCATGGAAGAGCTGGCCCAGATCGCCTCCGCCATCAAGCCCCACGAAAGCCTCTACGTGGCCGATGCCATGACGGGCCAGAGCGCCATGGCCACGGTGAAGGCCTTCCACGAGACCGTGAGCCTAACGGGCGTCATCCTCACCAAGGCCGACGGCGATGCGCGAGGCGGCGCGATCCTCTCCGTGAAGAGCGTCACGGGCCTCCCCGTGAAATTCGTGGGAGTAGGCGAGAAGTACGACGCCCTTGAGCCCTTCCTTCCCGACCGCATGGCCTCCCGCATCCTCGGCATGGGGGACGTGCTCGGACTCATCGAAAAAGCCCAGGAGGCCGTGGACGAGCGCGAGGCCGCCGACATGGCGGAGCGCCTCCGGCACTCCGAATTCACCCTCGAAGACTTCCGCGCCCAGCTCAAGGCCATGCGCAAGATGGGGCCCCTTCAACAAATTCTGGGCATGCTGCCCGGGGTGGGCGGCGCCATGAAAAACGTGGAGGTCTCCGACCTGGACGAGAAGCGCGTGGCGCGCACGGAAGCCATCCTCAACTCCATGACGCCGCGCGAGAGGTCCCACTACCAGGTGATCGACGGGAGCCGCCGCAAACGCATCGCCCGCGGGGCCGGGGTTTCGGTCTCCGAGGTCAACCAGCTCATGAAGCAGTTTCTGACCATGCGCAAGATGATGCAGCAGCTCAAGCGCTCCGGGTTGAAAGGCATGATGAGATCCATGGGGGCCATGAGGAAGTGAAAGCAAGGACAGGGGGCAGGTTCTCCGCGGCTTCCTCCCTCGTGCTCGATACCTTGACCGGCTTTGGACCCCATGCTAGATTGGTGACGGGGACTGGTGTTTGAGGTAGGGGGCGGGATGGCCAAGAAACGGGTACTTCTAGTCGACTACGAACCCAAGCTTCTCGATCGGCTCCAGTCCATGCTCGAGGATGACCGATTCGAGCTTGCCACGGCCCGCGACGGGTTCGCGGCCATAGAGGAGTTCGACCGGTTCCACCCGGACCTGGTGTTCCTCCGGACCATGCTTCCCAAGAAGCACGGGTTTCAGGTGTGCCAGGAGATGGTGGAGCACTCGGGCTCGCGCCGCGTGCCCATCGTCATGCACTGCTCCATCTACAAGAGCCGGAAGTACCGTAACGACGCCGTGAAGGTTTACGGCGCCGCGGAGTACCTGGAGGACCCGATTCAGGAGGATGTCCTCAAGGACGTCCTGGACCGTTTCCTCTTCGGCCAGCCTCAGGCCGCCCCGCAGCCTACGGCCGCATCGAAGACAGCGGCCGGCGGCGCGCCCGATCTGATTCTGCCCCCCGCCCCCCCGCCGCCTGTTAAGGCCAAGGCCTCGGGAATGTCGAGCGTGGACAGGGCCCTGGAAGAGACCCTTTCGGGGATGAACCTGGGAACGGGCCGCCGGGTCCGCCCCGCCGTCCCTTCCACGGAAGCGACCGTGCCTTTCGATGATCTGATGGGCTCGGCCAAGCCCGGACCAGCCCCCAAGGCCGATCCTCCTTCGCCCCCTTCGGACCCTCCGGCGCCTCCCTCCGCGGAGAATGCCCTTACCTCGGAAGACCTCTTCGGAGATGTGATCCAGGACGTGATCAAGGCAGAGCCGGCCAAGGCTCCCGTGCCCGTCCCGCCTCCTCCGCCTTCGCCCCCTCCACCGCCGCCCAAGCCCGCGGCGCAGGCGCCGCCTCCCGTGAGGGAGCGTCCCATGGTGGACGTGGAGAAGGCCTTGGGCGCGGGCCTTCTGGGCGCATCCGCGCCGGGCGAGGACTCCCAGGTCCGGCGCATGAAGGCCAGGTCCGATAACGATCTCAGCCGCAAGCTGGAGGAGACCTTGGGCGGGGTCAAGTTCCCCGCGTCCGCCAAACAGGCACCGCCGGCCCCCTTAGTCCCGACGCCGGTGCCGAAGGCTCCCGAGGCGGCGGCGCCCGCTCCGCCTCCCGCTCCGCCCAAAGCCAAAGAGCCCGCCGAAGCGCCCGCGAAGGAGCCCCCCGCGGTTCCGGCCCCGCCTCCCGAGCCCTCGTCCTCCATCGACAAGGCCAAAGCCGAGAAGGAAGGCGGCATCACCTACGGCAACTACCTCCTCGTGGACAAGATCGCCACGGGCGGCATGGCCGAGCTTTTCAAAGCCCGCCAGAAGGGCCTCGAAGGCTTCTCGCGCATCGTGGCCATCAAGCGCATCCTGCCTCACCTGGCGGCCAACCAGGACTTCGTCACCATGTTCATCGACGAGGCCAAGCTCGCCGCCCAGCTCAACCACCCCAACGTGTGCCACATCTACGACCTGGGCAAGATGGAGGATTCCTACTTCATCGCCATGGAGTACGTGGAAGGGAAGGACCTGCGCACGGTGCTCAGGGAGCTGGACGGACGCCATCGCCAGATGCCCATCCGGGTGGCGGTCTACATCGCCCAGAAGGTATGCGACGCCCTCCAGTACGCGCACACGGCCAAAGACGTGGACGGCAGGGCCATGGACCTGGTGCACCGGGACATCTCCCCCCAGAACATTCTCATCTCCACGAACGGGGTGGTGAAGCTGGTGGATTTCGGCATCGCCAAAGCCGCCTCCAAGGCCAGCCACACGCAGTCGGGATCGCTCAAGGGCAAGCTCCTCTACATGTCGCCGGAGCAGGCCTGGGGCAAGACCATCGACCACCGGACGGACGTGTTCTCCCTCGGCGTGGTGGTCAGCGAGATGCTCTCCGGGCAGAAGCTCTTCTACGGCGACTCGGAGATGTCCATCCTGGAGAAGGTTCGCGAGGCCAAGATCACCCCGCCTCACGACCTGCGGCCGGACATGCCCGAGGAGCTGGAGCGCATCCTACTCAAGGCCCTTGAGAAGGATCCGCAGAAGCGTTACAAGGACTGCCGCGCCATGCAGGCCGATCTGGAGCGCTTCGCTTACGAGGAGTGGGAGACGGCTCCCTCGGCTTATGACACGGCGGCCTTCCTGAACGAGATCTTCCCGGCCGTCTACACCAAGGAGGTCCTGGACACCCTCAAGCGAGAGCCCGGTTCCAGCGACTCGCAAACCGAGCGGCCGGTGGAGCCGGCCCGCGGCAGCCGTCCTCCCAAGTCCCAGCGAGGGCGCCCCGCGCCCGTCAAGGCCGCACCTCCTCCTCCTCCGCCACCTCCTCCGCCGCCTCCTCCGCCCAAGAAGGAGGCGCCGCCGCCGCCTCCTCCGGCTCCCAAAGCGGAGCCGCCCAAGGCGGAGCCCAAGCCCGAAGCGAAGGCGGAGGCCAAGCCCGCTCCCAAGCCCGAACCCAAGCCGGAGCCCAAACCCGCCCCCAAAGCCGAACCCAAAGCTGAGCCCAAAGCTGAGCCCAAGGCCGAGCGCCCGAAGGGGCCCGATTCGTCCGGGTCCAGCATCTTCGCCGAAGCGGCCGAGGAACAGCCCCAGGGCGGAAGCAAACGGATGCTCGTGATCGGCGGCATCGCCGCGGCCGCGGTGGTTGGCGTGGTCCTGTTCTTCGTCCTGGGAGGGAAGAAGTCTCCCGTTCCGCCCCCCCAAGCCTCCCAGGCCGCGCCGCCTAAGACAGAAGCGGAGGCCGTTCCCAAACCCGCGCCGCCTCCGGTCATTGAGGCGCCCAAGGCGCCCGAGCCGGCGCCCGGCGCTCCCGCGGCCACCGAAGCGGAGATCGCCGCCGCCAAGAAGAGCGCCAACGAAGCCCTTGCCGCGTTTACCAAGGCCATCGCGGATGTTGAGCAGGCCGGGGCCGGTCAGGTTGCCTCCGCATCGCTCGCCTCCTTGAACAAGAGCCACCAGAACATCACGGCCCTCTTCCGGAAGGCCAAGACCAAAGAAGAGTTCCAGGCGGTGCTCCAGCTCGCGGGCCAGGGCACCGCCCAGGCCGCGCAGGTGAAGACTCAGACCCTTGAAGCCAAGGCCGCCGCCGACCAAGCCGCGCAGAAGAAGGCCGCCGATGCCGCGGCCGCCAAAAAGGCCCAGGACGAAGCGGCCCAAAAGGCCGCCGACGCCGAGGCGGCCAAGAAGGCTGAAGCGGCCGCCGCAGGCAAGGTCAAGGCCGGAGACTTCGCGGAGCTCTGGTCCGTGGATGTGAAGCCCAAGGAACTCGTGAAACCAAAGCTCGATTACCCCTCGCTCGCCCGCGCCAACAAGGCGCAGGGAACCGTCTACATTGAGGCCCAGATCGACGAGACCGGCCGCGTGACCAGCGCCAAGATCGTGCGCGGGCTCAAGCCGGACTACGGTTTGAACGACGCGGCCCTCAAGGCGGCCCTTCAGACCAAATACTCGCCCGCGATCAAAGACGGGGTGCCCGTGAAAACGGCGTATACCTACCCCATGGTGTTCAAGATTCAGGGCCAATAGGAGTGGAGGTGACCGTGGCTACGCTGACCGACAAACAGAAGAAGTTTTACGAGGACGCGCACCGGCAGACCAAAGAAGAGATCAAGGAGATCGACGGCCAGATCGAAGAGGAGCTGGCCAAGGTAAAAGAGCGCCTCGCCGCCCTGCAAGAGGCCAAGAAGGCCGCCCTGCAGATGCACTCCGCCACGTGCATGCGGCTGGGAACGAAGAACGAGTTCGAAGAAGAAGGAGAGTAGCAGAGTTGTGAGTGATGAGTGATGAGTTTTGAGTTGAAGGCCAAGAACGGGCGCTTTTCTTAACTCAAAACCCAAAACTCCCAACTCATACCTTACTACGTCCAGGGTGCCCCTACCGGGGTGAAAAGGGAAGGCCGTGAAATTCGGCCGCGGCCCCGCCACTGTGAGCGGTGACGAAAACGGCACGAAGCCACTGTCCCGGCCAGGGATGGGAAGGCGCCGCCAGTAGAACGACCCGCAAGCCAGGAGACCTGCCTGAAGGATGCACGTACCGGAACCCTCGCGGGAGGGCGTTCCGAGCGCGCGCCCCGAAAGCCCCGGTGAACCATCGGAGGTTTTCGTGAGGCGCGTTTTCTTTTCGGGAGCAGGAAGCGGGGAGCAGGAAGCGGGGAAGAATTCCTCGGACCCGAGCCTTCGTTTCCATCGTTCATCAGCTCCTCGAACACCGGGTGGAGCCAACCCGCCCAGGCCATACGCGCCTTGGTACCTTCGGCACCTTGCGTCGTTCTTCCTTTCCCTTCTCCCTGCTCCCTTCTCCCTGCTCCCGTTCTTCCTCCTCTTAGCCTGCACGGCCTCTCCCGCCCCACATTCCGCCCCCGGAGAGGCACGATGGGTCAGCTTCTCTCCCTCCATGACGGAGATCCTCTTCGCCGTAGGCGCGGGCCCCGAGGTGGCGGGCGTCTGTGAGCCCGTGTCCTACCCGCCCCAGGCCAAAACGCTCCCCGTGGTGGCCTCGTGGGACAGGTTGGACGTGGAGCGCGTGGTGGCCCTCGCTCCCCAGGCCTGCTTCACCGTGGAGGGGATGCAGGCTCCCTACGCCCTCTCGGCCCTTCGGCGGCTGGGGCTGGAGGTGGACGTTTACCCCATGCGGTCCCTTCACGACTTGTGGGCGTGCATGGACGCGGTGGCCGCGCGGACGGGCCACGCCGCGGAGGGTGCACGGGTCACCGCCGGCCTTCAGGAGCGCGTGGCCAAAGCGGGGAAAGGCCTCGCGGGTCCTCCCAGAAGGGCCCTCGTGGTGGTGGGCCTTGACCCCCTCGTGGTGGCCGGCCCGGGGTCCTTCCTCAGCGATGTCCTCAAGGCCTCAGGGTACGTGAACGCCCTCTCGGGGGCGGGTGAGGCCTACCCCCTCCTTTCGCTGGAGGCGGCGGCGGAGGCGGAGCCCCAGACGGTGGTATTTCCGAAAGGGGAGCTCCCCCCGGCGGCCTGCGAGCGTTTGACCACCATGTTGGGGCACATGGAGGGCCGCGCCGTGGCCTCCGTCTTCGTCCCCGCCGACCTGCTGGTCAGGCCCGGCCCGCGCACCGCCCAGGCCGTGGAGATCCTGGCCGCGGCGAGGCGGCGGACGGAGCAGGGAGCGGGGAGCAGGGAGCGGGGAGCCGGGGACCTCGCGCGGCCCGTCGTGCCCGATGCGCCGCATCTCCTCATCTCGGCATCTCTTCATCACGAGGGACCGGGGGACGACTCCGGTATTCGGAATTCGGAAAGCGCAATGCACCACCAAGGCACCAAGGCACCAAGGGGGAGATGGGAGCTTGGCCTTTCCCGCGTCCCGCGTCTCGCGTCTCGCGTCTCGCGTCCCGCGTCTCGCGTCTCGCGTCTCGCGTCTCGCGTCTCGCGTCCCGCGTCCCGCGTCTCGCATCTCGCGTCTCGCGTCTCGCGCCCCGTGCCCCGCGTCTGGCTGGCCGAACCATGCACCGGCTACCAGCCTCCCGTCCACGAGGCCGCGCCGTGACCGCCCGGGAGGGACGGGTCTTGATCCTGTCGGCCTTCGCGGCCCTCGCGGCGCTCGGGGCGGCGCTCTTCCTCAATCTCCCCAGGGGGCTCGTCTCCGAGTCGGGGATTTTCTGGGGCGTGCGCGTGCCCGAAGCTCTCACGGCGGCCCTCGTGGGGGGAAGCCTGGGACTCGCGGGCCTCCTCTTCCAGCTCGTCCTGCGCAACGGCCTGGCGGACCCGTATGTGCTCGGCGTGGCGGGAGGGTCCACCTTCGGCGCTGTGTTGGCCACCTTAGCCCTCGGCGGCGCGGCGACGGCCTTCGGCCTGCCCATGACTGCCCTGGCCGCCTTCGCGGGGGGCCTGGTGACCCTGTTCGGCCTCCTGCGCATCAGCTCCGGCAAGGTGACGGCCCTTCTTTTGGGCGGAGTGGTGGCGAACACGGCCTTCGCCGCGGGGGCCAGGGTTCTCACGGCGTGGCTCTCGCCCTCCCAGCTCGCCTGGGTCACGGCCTTTCTCGTGGGGTTCATTCCCACGCCGCCCCTCTGGGCCCCGCTTCTTCTGGCCCCGCCGGCCCTCTACACCCTGGCCCGGTTCGCGGCCAGGGGCAGGGGATTGGACCTCCTCCTCCTTTCGGACGACGAGGCCTCTTCCCTGGGCTTGGCCGTGGGCCGCATGAGGACCGAAGCCCTCGTCCTGGCCACCCTGCTGTCGGCCTCGGCGGTGGCCCTGTGCGGCATGATCGGGTTCGTGGGCCTTGTGGTGCCCCACGTGGCCCGCCTGGCGGCGGGACGGCGCCACAGGGTGCTGGTTCCCGCCTCCTTCCTCCTGGGCGCGGCCTTCCTGCTGGCGGCCCACGCCCTGGGCAAGGTGCTTTCGGGCACGTGGTTCCTCCCCGTGGGCGTCTACACGAGCCTGGTGGGGGCGCCCGTTTTTCTGGTCCTGCTCGTGCGGACCCAGCGGAGGGCGTGGTGATGGTCCGCCTGGAGGACCTGCGCTTTGCCTACCCGCGGGGAGGCGAGGTCTTGAGGGGCTGCACGCTCGGCGTGCGTCCCGGCGAGGTGGTGGCCCTGGCCGGTCCCAACGGGTCCGGCAAGACGACCCTCCTGAAGATCGCCGCGGGGCTCCTACGTCCCACGTCAGGAAGGGCCGAACTGGATGGCAAACTCGTGGCCGCCTGGGACCGGGTGGTCCGCGCCAAACGCCTGGCGTACGTTCCCCAGAAGCCCATGTTGCCGGAGGACTGGCCCGTGAGCGAGCTGGTGGCCATGGGCGACTTCCCGCACCAAGAGGCGCCGCCGGCGCCCAGGCCCCTGGCGCAGAGGCTGCACGAGGCCCGCGAGGCGCTGGAGCTGGAGGCCATCTGGGACCGCCCCGCGGGCACCCTCAGCGGAGGCGAGGCTCAGCGAGTGGCCCTGGCCAGGGCCTTCGTGCAGGACGCCCCCGTCCTCATGCTGGACGAACCCGCGAGCCACCTGGACCTGCGGCACCAGATGGCCCTCTACTGCGCCCTGGCGGCCCTCGCCCGGCGCGGCAGGGCCGTTCTCCTCTCCACCCACGACATCAATCTGTCGCGGCTCTCGGAGCAGCGCCTGCTCATCCTGGACAGGGGCGGGGTTCTGAGAGCCCTTCCCGCGGAGGAGGAGGCGCAGGGGCGGCTCCTGGAGGACGTATTCGGCGTGCGCTTCATCGCCCGGGATCTCTCGGGCGTCACGTGCTGGTTTCCGAAGGTTAAATGAAGCCCTTGAAAGGGACTTTAAACGGCGAGTAATCGGATGCTATATCACCTTGCCTTCAATGCTGGAGCGATTCCTCTTTTCTGTAGGCCGGGATACACATCCCGGCCGGTGCGAGGATGGGTATCCTCGCCTACGGGACGTGAACGGCTGAGGGCAAGCTGGTGTTAACCCCCATGGCCGCGGCGCCGAGGAGAAGCGGCGCCGCGGGCCCAGAAAACGGCGAGGTGGAGACGTGAGCAAGCGGATGACGATGGCGGTGTTGGGGGTTCTCGTGGCGGTGGCCGGCGCGCCGGCAAGGGCCCAGGAGGCGAGGCGCCTCCTCCAGGATTACGGCACGGTCATCACCGTGTACGGGGACCGCATTCCCGGGACCGAACGGCAGATCCTGGACACGGGCGCGCCCATCGCGGTCGTCACCCGGGAAGACATCCAGGCCAGCGGCGCGGCCACCCTCCAGCAGGTCCTGGCGGAGCTCCCCGGCGTCTTCCTCCACGACCAGACGGGCAATCCCAGGGAGTCCACCGTGGACCTTCGGGGCTTTCCCCAAGGGACGAGCGCGGCCGTCTTCTTGGACGGCGTGCGCCTCAACGAGATCCAGGACAATTCCGTGCGCTGGGATACGATCCCCCTGGAGGACGTGGAGCGGATCGAGGTCTACAGCGGCGCCACGGGCCCCCTGTACGGCGGCGGCGCCCTGTCGGGGGTGGTCAACATCGTGACGCGGCACGATCCGGGCATCCCCCGCCTGGACCTGAAGGCCGGGGCCGGGTCCTTCGGCGAGCGCATGGGGCGGGTCCACACGAGCGGCACCACGGGCCCCGTGGAGTTCTACGCGGCCGGCACCACGGACTATGCCCGGGGATGGCGCCAGAACGACGGGTACCGCCTGGACGACGGCCTGGCCCGCCTCAACGTCTCCTTCGGGGACACCCAGTCGCTGGCTCTCCTCCTCACCTACAACGGGGGCATCGAGCACGACCCCGGCTCCCTCACGGCCCAGGAGCTTGCCCGGGATCCCCGTCAATCTCCCTTCAACAAGTACGACTTCACCCGGGGCCGCCAGCGCATGGCCAGCCTGGCGTACAGCGCCTCGCCCGGCGCAGGGTGGAGCCTCTCGGCCCAATCCTTCACGCGGTTGAACGACCGGGACACCCTCACCACGGGCCGCTATGGTTCGGGGTTCCTCGCCTCCGGCTCGGAGCGCCTCTCGGGCCTCACGGCCCAGGCCAGGAACACGGGCAAATCGGGGTCCTGGACGTGGGACGTATCGGGAGGCGCGGAGGCCTCCGCGGGGAGCTACGACGCGGAGGGGTACTACACCGACGTGGCGGGGGGCCACAAATCGCCCGCCTCGCGGACCGCCACGGACCAGCACCTGGCGGGGGCGTTCGTGGAGGGTGACGTGGGCCGCGGGCCTCTGCACCTCTTCGCGGGGGCGCGCACCGACCGCACGTCCTACGGCTACGACGACAGGCTCACTCCCGCCAACAGCACGAGCCGGGTGTTTCGGGAGTCCACGTGG
>JAKAKG010000011.1 GCA_021813555.1 Acidobacteriota bacterium | reverse complement strand
CGTGGCGCCCCGGGTTGACCCCCGTGGCCATGGACACCCACGCCGGCGCCGTCACCGGAGGGTGCGCCGAGGCCATGGCCGCGTGCACCGAGCGGGAGCACAGGGCCGCCACGTTCGGCAGCTTCCCGTCCGCCGCCAGCCGGTCCACCAGATCCCACGTCGCCCCGTCCCAGCCGAGAACGATGACGCGGGGGGTCATGAGGTCCTCCGGGGGAGGCGGGGGGAGGCCGTGAGTAGGTGAGTAGGGGATGAGGTGAGTAGGTAACGAGGTGAGAAGGTGATGAGGTGAGTAGATGAACAGGAAATGTCATAAACGGTCCTACTGCGACATTCAGATTGTGACATGTGTTGATCCACCTAAATGATGAGAGCGCTGTGGTAGTCGCTTCGGGTGATGCAGTGAGCAGGGGATGAGGTGAGGAGGTGAGCAGGAAAGCATAGACGGCCCTTGCGTCACCTGCCGAGCAACCCAATCAGTCCTTAATCAGGCCATTCAAAAGTGCACTCACCCGCCCCGATGTATTCATGAGGCCGGAGTACGCCTCTTCCGAAAGGTAAGCGAGACCTAAAGAGAGGGTGAAGTAGGTCTCAAGCTCGCTGAGAGAACCCCGAGCGATGTAGAAGAACTGCCGCGTTTCTTGGTTACCCTTTCGCGCACTACCCTCTGCAAGATTGGCCGGCACGCTCGCAGCCGCTCTGCGCATCTGGGACGTTAAGCCGTATGTCTCTTCTTTTGGAAATGATTTTGTCACCCGATAAACGTCGAGTGCGAGGGCCATGGATATCTTCCACGCATCAAGCCGTTCATGCGGCCTCGCGCATCTCGGCTGCTCTTGGCCTTCCCTACTCACCTACTCACCTCATCACCTACTCACGGCCTTCATCGGCCCCCTTCGAAGCTCACATATACCCCAGCCCCTTGAGCCGCTCGGCGAGCTGGGCTTCTTCGTCGCTGCGAAGGGCCGCGCCGGAGCCGCCGCGCAGGCCGGCGTAGGAGGTGCGGCTTTCGGCGGGAGCGCCGGCGAAGGCCTCGCGCACGATGCGGCCGTCCATGTCGTCCCCGACCGGGAGGCCGAGGGCCGCGAGGAGCGTCGGGGTCACATCTTGCAAATGAGCATGCTCGATCTTTTCCGGCTTGAAGGAGGGGCCGTGCAGAAGAAGCATGCCGAAGGTCCGGTGAGACCCGGACTTGTCTACGCCGTACTGGGAGGCGGGGGCGAAGCGCTCGGTGCTCCAATCCACGCGGTAGGCGTAGCGTCCGTCTTCCTGGATGAGCAGATCGGGGGCCCGGTCGAGGAAGGGCCCGGCGTAGACTTCCTCCCGGCCGTAGACGGCCTGGGCCACGGGATCGTCAGTGAGGGGGTCCTTCAAGGCCAGGATGCGCGCCTTCAGTTCGGCGCGAAGGTGCTCATACTCCCGCCCCGGCTCCACGGTGCCGTGGGGCTGGCGCCCCTTGAGGTTGATGTAGATGGACCGGCCCGACACGGAGGCATAGAAGGCGCGGGTCGCGTCCCACTCGATGAAGCCCAGCGGCCCGGCGAGGGGCGAAGCCTTCACGTTGGTGCGCAGCCACGTTCGGAGGCCCTGCGGCACGGCGGCCTTGAGGGCGCGCTTCCAGAGGGGTTTGGCGACGATCTCGCGGGCCGCTCCTTTGGTGCCCAGGTAGCCCCAGTCCGCAAGGATCCGGTTGAAGTAGACGTCCGTATGGAGGGGGCCGAAGCCGTGGTCGCTCAGGATGCACAGGTCCGTCTCCGGTCCCATGGCGGCGCGCAGGCGCTCCATACCCTCCTCGATACGGTGGTAGTAATCCCGGATGGCGTTCTTGATGCGGGGCGCCGCCTCCTGGAAGCGGGGATGGGCCCGCTCCATGAAGCGCCAGTAGAAGTGCATGACCCGGTCCAGGTCGTCGTAGATGAACACGAGGGCCGACGGATCGTGGCGCTCCAGCATGTCCAGGACCAGCGCCTCCTGGGCATCCGTGAGGGCGTAGAGTTCGTCGAGGAATCCGCCGTAGTCGCCCGTTTCGATGAGATGGTGGTCGGCGCCGATCTTGAAGCGGGGATGCCGCCGCCGCAGGGCCTCCGCCTCCTGTGCGGGGTGGCACCACGGCCCCGTGAGGCCCGGTGTTCCCATCCCCGTGATGAAGAAGCCGGGGATCTCATCCGCGGGGTAGGTCGTGGGCACGTTGAAGACGCCCGCGCGGCGCCCCGCCGCGGCCAAGATTTCCCAGAGGGCCGGGGCTTTGCGGTCGGCGGAGGAAATGACCCTCGGGTTTTCGGCGCCGTCGTCCAGGGTGAAGAAGTCGAAGATGCCGTGCTTGCCCGGGTTGACCCCCGTGAAGGCCGTGGTCCACCCGGGAGGCGTGAGGTTGGGCGTGACCGAGCGCAGAGGTCCCCACGCGCCTTCGGCCATGAGCTTCTTGAAGAGCGGCAGTTCGCCCGAATCCGCCCAGGGCTTCACGATGTCCCAGGTGGCTCCGTCGAGACCGATGATCAGCAACTTACGCATGGTGACCTCTGAGGAGCGGGATGGGGAGATGCCGGGATGAGGAGATGCCGGGATGCCGGGATGAGGAGATGACGAAATGACGAGATGACGAGATGACGAGATGCCGAGATGGGGAAATGCCGGGATGCCGGGATGCCGATAAGACGTGCCTGCCACCGTGCGTCTCGATTTTCCCTCATCTCTTCATCTCTTCATCTCCTCATCTCGAACAACGGGCGCCTTCGATGGACTTGGTGCCCCCCACCGTGTGCCCCGATTTTCCCCTCATCTCTTCATCTCCTCATTTCCTAATCTCGCTCCCTTCGTATCATTCCGTTCAACATAGCCGCGACTCGCGCGCACTGCTCAAAGAGAGCCACCGAAGCATCCTTTGAAAGATATCCGAGCCGGTGCGAAATCGTGATGTGTGTTTCCAGCTCACTCAATGACGCTCTGGAAACATAGTAGAAGCCCTTGCGCTCCGCGATGTTCTTTCGGGCGGATCCTTCCGCGATGTTCGAGGGAATGCTGACCGCGGCCCGTCGCATTTGAGACGTAAGCCCGAAGGTCTCCTCTTTGGGGAATGCCTTTGTAGCGCCATACACCGATACAACCAACTCTATCGACCGATTCCAAGAATCAAGCCGTTCATGGGGCCTCGTTCGTAGGCCTGTTCGTCCGTAGGGTGATCCCTCTTCAGAAACTATCGTCGATTTTGCGGTTTTTGTCATTTCCTCATCCCCTCATCCCGGAATTCCCTCATCTCGGCTCCACCGGCCTCCTCCGAACCTTGCCCCACGCCCTCCGGGTCATGTCCAGGTCCTCCGGTTCGGGGCCGAGGGTCCACCAGAGGAGGAGGAAGGCGCCTAGGCCGACGGGGGCGGCGGCCCAGGGGCCGAAGGCGCAAAAGGTGCCTCCGCCGGCGATGGCGGCGATGAGAAGGGCGATCATGGGCTTGAGGATGGTGCGGTCCCAGGGACCGATTTTGAGGATGAACCAGATCTCCAGGGCGCGGGCTATGTTGACGATCATGAAGGAGGACGCCGCGGCCGTGGCGGCGCCTACGGCCCCGTAGCGGGGCACCAGGAGGACCATGAGGCCCAGGTTGCCGAGCCCCATGCACAGGGAGTTGGCGAGGTTCACCTTGGGATGCCCGGTCATGGTGATGAGGGTGCCGTTGGCCCCCAAGGATGCCGAAAACATCTGCCCCGTCGCGAGAATGCAGAGCACCACGAATCCCGCTCCGAAATCCTTTCCGAAGAGGTGCAGGATGAGCTTGCCCGCGAAGATGAGGCCAAGGCCCACGCCGCATCCCAGCAGAAAGAGCCACCTCGTGGAGGCGTGGAAAAGGCGTTTGAGACCCGCGGTGTCACCCTGGCCCACGAGGACCGAGAAGGAGGGAGCCAAGGATACTCCCAGGGCGTCGGTGGGAAGGCTTACTCCTTGGGCCAGGCGCGAGGCTATGGTGTAGATGCCGACTTCCGCAAGGCCGCGGAAGGCTCCCATCACGAGGATGTCCGACTGGAGCACGAAATACC
>JAKAKG010000190.1 GCA_021813555.1 Acidobacteriota bacterium | reverse complement strand
CGCCGTGGCCACGGACGGCGCGGGCAACGTCTCCCAGCCCTCCGCGGCCGTCGCCTTCACCGTAGCGGCCCCCGTGAACCTGCTCCGCTTCGGCGGCGTCACCAGCCTCTCGCCCTTGACACCCGCGGCCTCCACGATCTTCGTGGCCCAATACCCCGTTGATCCCGCCCTGGATCCGGCGCACGATACGATTGTCTCCGGCTTCCTTTCGGGGGCGCCCTTCCCTCCCTATGACACCTCCGACCTGGCCGACACTCCGCCCCTGGTCTTTTACCAGCTCCAGGGCAATACCGGGGACACTCTCCGCGTCACCAAGGAAGGCGGCAAGATCGTGATCAGGTTCTGAATCGACCTCCGTTCCAGAGGTTCCATCATTAAGGGCGGGGCCCCGAGGTCCCGCCCTCTTTTTTCGCTCTGGAAGGAGAGGAACGCAGTTCAGGGCGAGGGAGCGGTGCCTTCAGAAGGTTCGGCCTTGAGCTGGGAGATGATGTCCGTACGGTAGACGCGGGCCAGCTCAAGGGAAACGGCGAAGAGGAGCGGCCCCACGATGACGCCGAGGAAGCCCATGGTGGCAAGGCCGCCCAGGACACCCAGGAGGATCACGAGGAGCGGGATCTTGGCCTTCCCGCTGATGAAAAAGGGGCGGATGAAATTGTCGATGCTGGAGACCACCGCGACTCCCCAGAACACGAGGAATAGGCCCCCGCCCTCGTGTCCCGTGGCAAAGAGATAGAGGGCCGCGGGAACCCAGACCAGGGCCGTACCCACCAGGGGAATGAAGGCGCAGACGATCATCACCGCGCCGAAGAATACCGCCGAAGGTACTCCCGCCAGGGCGAAGCCAATCCCCCCGAGGATGCCCTGCACGATGCACGTGAGAACGATGCCGTAGAGGACGGCGGAAACCACCCGGTCCACCGTGGAGCCCAGGATCATTTTGTCCTCATCTTTGAGCGGGACCATCTCCCAGAAGCGGCTCACCATGGTTTCGCCGTCCCTGAAGAAGAAGAAAACCAGGGCCACCATCACGAAGAACTTGACGATGAAGGCCAGGGTGTTAATGAGGAGGGCCTTGGAGGCGCCCACGGCCAGGGCACTGAGGCCGTTCATGGCGGAAAGCACGAGAGGCTTCAGATCCACTTCGGCCACGTAGGGCTGGACTTTCTCCAGAATCTTCGCCACGAGGGGATTGGAAAGAAATTCATCTTTCCCCGGGAGATGGCCCGTAACCGCCGCTTTCTGCGCCAGGTCGTACACGTTCACCGCCTGCCCCGCGAAGAGCACGGCCATGACCGTGAGGGGGATCACAACCACAAGGACGACGGTGGTCGTGGAGAAGACCGATGCCGCCGTCCGCCTTCCTCTGAAGAGCCGCAGGTAGCGCCGGTGCATGGGAAATGCGGCGAGGGCGACGACCGCCGCCCACGCGATGGAGGAAAGAAAGGGCGAGAGGAGCCGCAGCATGAGGTACAGGATGGCCACCAGCGCGCCGAAGTACACCAGGGAGAAAAAGACTTTACGGTCCATGGACGGCCCCTTCCCTTGGCGCCATTATACCGGAACGGAGGCGTGCCGCACAGAAACCGCAGGCAACAGTGCGTTTCCTGCCCGCTTACTCCCGCCGGTGAACCACCAGGGACAAAGGCAGGGGTACGGCGAGGGCGAGGCAGATGGCGGCGCCCGTGGGCACGTCCCACGTGATGGAGGCCAACGTTCCGGCGGCGCTTCCGAGGGCGCCGATGCACGCCGCGGCTGTAAAGACGCCGCGCGTCGTTCTCGCCAGCCCGCGAGCGGCGGCGGCGGGAAGAACGAGATAGGCGAAGGACAAGAGAACCCCGATCTGGCCGATAGCCACGGCCAGGAGGGCGCCCAGCCCCGAGAAAAAAGCCAATTCCAGCAACCCCACCCGCAGTCCCAGCACCCGGCTCGTCTCGGGATCGAAAGCCACGGCGAGGAAGCGCTTGTGAAGGATGAGTCCCATGATGAGGAGGAGGCCGCACACGGCGGCGAGGACGGCCACGTCCTTGGGCGATACCCCGAGGAGGGAGCCGAAGAGGAGGGTCGCCTCGTCCAGCCCTCCCTGCGCGCTCTTGCTCAGGAAGATGACCGCAAGGCCGCCCAAGACCACGTAGAGGATGCCCAGTACGGCGTCCTCCGGGAGCGCACCCCGCCCGTCCCGGCCCCGCAGGGCCAGCGCCGCGATCACCGCCCCTACCACCGCAAGGCCCGTGAGGCGGGGCTCCCAGCCGAAAAAGAAGGCCATGGAGGCGCCGCACAGAGCCGCCTGCGCGAGGCTCACGCTCACGAAGACCATACGCCTTTCCAGAAGAAAAACTCCGAAATAGGCGAGCGGCAAAGAAGCCAGGACGGCGCCCAGGAGCGGCCATTTCACCAGCGCCAGCGTGTCAAGAAGCATGCTCCGCCTCCCCCCCGTTGGTCCACGCCAGCACCGTTTCGCCCGCCACGTCCACGGCCCTCAGTCCTGCGCCGTAGGCCTTCCGAAGGCGGAAGTCCCCAAGCACCGACTCCCGTTCCCCCGCGAGGAAGAGGCTCTCCCGCGAATCGAGCCACAGGAAGTGCCCCACTTCGGAGCCGATCTCGTTGAGGAGGTGGGTGATGAGGAGGACCGCCACCCCTTCCCCGTTGAGTTCCCGCATCAGAATGCGCAGCGCGTGGCGCGTCAGAAGGTCCACTCCGTTCGTGGGTTCGTCGAGCACGAGCACGCTGGGCCTGCGATGGAGGGCGCGGGCCACCATGACCCGCTGGCGCTGTCCCCCGGAGAGGGAACTGAAGGGCTCCCGCGTCAAATCCTTCAACCCCACGCGGGCAAGGGCCTCCCCAACGGGTGGAAGGCCCTTCAGGTCCAAGGCTCCCAGTTCCACCACCTGCCGGACGGAGAGGGGCAGGCTTTCCCGCACGCTCGTGAGCTGCGGAACATACCCCAGGCGCAGACCCTCCGCCCGCTTCAACGTCCCCCCCAGGGCCCGCTGAACGCCCAGGAGGGTTTTAATGAGCGTCGTCTTGCCCGCTCCGTTGGGCCCGAAGATGCCCCAGTACTCTCCCCGCCCGATGGAAAACGTGAGGCCGGACAGGAGGGGTTTGCCGTAGCCGATGGCCAAGCCTTCGGCGGCGAAGAGCGCGTCATCCACGGGAGGCCCCCAGAAGATCGTGAACGATGGCCCGCATGAGCGCGGGGTAGGTTTGGGCATCGGGGGCGCCGCCCGTGTAGGAAGGGATCACCGCCACGCGGGCGCCCGTGTCTCCCGCGATCTTGTCCGCGATCTTGATGTCCTCGTAGTTCTCCACGATGAGGAGCTTCACGCCCTTGTCCCGCATGGCTTTCTCCAGCTCCATCAGGCTCACGGGAGAGGGCTTGATGCCGGGCTTGGGCTCCACGAAGCCCACTACGTTGAAGGCGTAGTGAAGGAAGAAGTAATCGAGTGTGGCGTGGTAAGCCACCACGGGGGCGCCCTTCAAGGGGGACAGGTCGTGCGCGACCTCGGCGTCCAGGCTCATGAGCTGGGCCGAAACGGCTTCTCCGTTCTTGGCGTACTCCGCCCCGTGGGCGGGGTCCGCCGCGGCGAACACTCCCGCCAGGCCCGTGGCGATGGCGGCCATGTTCCTGGGATCGAGGTGGTAGTGGGGATTCCCGTAGGGGTGGATGTCCCCCATGGAGCGGTCCACGCCGCCCACGGGCACCTCGATGGGCTTGATGAACGTTGAAAGGTCCACGTAGCCCGGCGCGCCTGGCTGGATCTTGGCGTTGCCGCACTGCTGGAGGAGGGGCGGCAGGAAGCCCACCTCGAGCTGCAGCCCGTTCACGAGCAGGAGGTCCGCCTTGTGGAGGGCCACGAGAAACGACGGCTTCGCGTCCACGAAGTGCGGGTCCTGGGTCCCCTTGGCCAGCACGGATACGGCCACGTGGTCACCGCCCACCTGCGAGGCGAGCCAGCCGTAGTCGGGATACACCGATACGACGTTGAGCTTTCCGGAAGCCAGCACAGAGGCGGTGGTTCCGGCGATCATTAGCGCCGTCATGATGGTTCGTTTCATCTCATTCTCCTTTCGGGAGCAGGGAGCAGGGAGCCGGGAGGAGAAGAACAGCATAGTGACCAATCTGCTGTTCCGCTCCCAGCTTCCCGCTCCCGGCTCCCGTCAAAACGGATGCGCCCCGTGGGGCCCGATGGCGAAGCCGTACTCGAACACCACGGCGTTCCTGAGACCCAGGCCGGCGTAATTGATGCGCTCATACTGGAGCCTGAACTTTTGGAATTCGCTGGGGAAGTAGGTCAGCACCAGCGCGCCCCCTTTGTCGTGCATGCGCGGATCGGCGGGATGCTCGGCGTAATCGGCCCGCAGGCCGGCGAACCACCCGCGCGTAAACTGCCAGTCCACGTAGGAGAATGCCCCAGTGGACCGCGTGAGGCCGTCCATGGCCCGGTAGTTTTCACGGATGACTTCGGTGCGCCAGAGGAAAGAGGCCCTTGTCCCGGAGGCCAAAGGTTTAAAGCGATAGGTCACCGACAGGTTGCCAAGCCCCGTCCCGTGGCCCGTGGCGTTTTTCCCGCCCGCCAGAGAAAGCTGCGCCTCCAGGTTGGCGTTGTCCGTCAGGTCCCAGAAGTTGCGCCACGCCACGTTGTAGGAGAGGTCCGAACGCTTGCCGCCGAAGAGATCGGTGTTCCGGCCACCCGATACTTCCACGGTGAGGTCACTCATCCAGGGCGTGGGCAGGAGGTGATTCAGGCTCACGCCCATGTCGTTGAAACCTTCGTCTCCCAGCATGGTCCGAAGGGCCAGGGGCTGATCGGCCTGAAACCACATGTGCGTGTGCATGGAGTTCTGCTTGCCGAAATCGGCGTAGAACTTGCCGACTTTCATGGAGAACCCGCCGGGGAGCCCTGGGAACGCGGCGTAGGCTTCCTCCGCGTTAAGGTGGCCGTTCTCCAGGGAGAGGAAGACGTTGGCCGTGGCAAAGGGATCAATGGCGGCGCTGAAGGCCAGCTCCACCTCCCGGACCTGGAAGGCGTCCTGGCTCTTCCAGTAGGGATCGTTTCCGCCCGAATAGGTGAAGTCCGGCAGAACGGAAATGGCGGGGTTTTGTAGCGCCGGAGAGGGGGGCGCCGCGGGGATGGGCGGCACCGACCCCTGGTCCCCCTGGACGGGAGCCGGAGCGCCAGCCGAGGCCTGTCCAGCCTTCAGGGCGGTAATCTGATCCTGGAGTTTCTTGACTTGGGACTGGTAGTCCTGGACTACCTGCTGCATCTGCTTTTGCAGGGCTTGGAGTTGCTTCTGGAGATCGTCCGCGGTGGGACTTTGCGCCATGGCTCGCGCCCCTGTGCCCACCACAGCAAGAGCGCACAAAGCTATCGTCATCGCTTTCATGGTTCCTCCTCCACGTCAAACCGGCGGGCCTGATCGCCCGATGGAACGCCTTCTAGGCCGGTTGGCGGGGAGGACCACGGACGGCCAGCTCGGGGGGCTGGCCTGGCAGGAGGCTGGAATCAAGGGCTGGAACAACGGGGACGGGCGGAGCGTCCAGAGACGGCAGAACCACGGGGGCCGGAGGAGCCTCCATCCCGCCATGGAGGGCAAGACAGACGGGGCAGTGGACCTCGGACGTGGCCAGGACGGGGCCGCGCACCTGGCCTTGGCCATCTGTATGGCCGTGGAGGACCAGCATCAGGAGGCAAAAAGAAAGAAGCCCGGCAAGGGCCCCCCGTCCTCCCAGGCGACTGCGCACGACCACCTCCCAACCGGGCGCTCTGTCCGGTCCGAAAATTGTAACACATGTGCCGTTCCCCTATATTCCCTGACCCCTCCTTCAGAACCCCCATGGCCCGGCGGCCCATGGCCACGCCTTTGGGACCTGCGGCGTCCGCCGTGCTAAAATGCCCGCCGTCAGGAGGTCATGATGCGCATCCGTAAAGCGGTCATTCCGGCGGCGGGCCTGGGAACGCGGTTTCTTCCGGCCACCAAGGCGTCTCCCAAGGAGATGCTGCCCGTGGTGGACAAGCCCGTCATCCAGTACGTCATGGAAGAGGCCGTGGCGGCGGGCATTGAAGCGGTCCTCATCATCACGGGCCGCGGGAAAGAAGCCATCGAAAATCACTTCGACGTCTCCTTCGAGCTGGAACAAGTTCTGAAGGAGCGCGGCAAAGAGGCGGAGCTGGCCATCGTGCGGGACATCGCCTCCATGGTGGAGGTCTCCTACACCCGCCAGCGGGAAGCCCTGGGCCTGGGCCACGCCATCATGTGCGCCCGGAACTGGGCGGGCGGCGAGCCCTTCGCCGTCTTTCTCGGCGATGACATCGTGCGCTCCGCCACCCCTTGCATCCGGCAGATGATGGACGTTTTCGAGCAGAAGCATGCGACCGTTCTTGGCGTCATGGACGTACCTCGGGAGGACACACGGAAGTACGGCATCGTGGCGGGATCGCCCGCCGGGGAACGACTGCTTGCCGTGTCGGACATCGTGGAGAAACCCAAGCCCGAGGATGCCCCGAGCAACACCGCCGTCATCGGGCGCTACATCCTCACGCCCGCCATCTTCGAGGAGCTTGAGAAGACGGGGAGAGACGCCTCCGGAGAGATCCAGCTCACCAACGCCATCCGCTCCCTCCTCGCCCGTGAGCGCGTCTTCGCCTACCGCTTCGCGGGAAGGCGCTACGACACGGGAGACCGGCTCGGCTTCCTCCAAGCAACCGTGGAAACGGCGCTCACCCGGCCGGACTTGAAGGAACCTTTCGCGGCCTACCTTCGAAGAATCGTGGGGGAGATGGGGTAAGGTGGAACGTGAGGAGTGAAGAGTGAGGAGTGAGGAGAAAAAAGTGAGAAGTGAAAAGTGAACAGTGAAAAGTGGGGCCTTCTCATTCCGAATTCCGCATTCCGCATTCCGCATTCCAAACTCTGGCTCCTGGGTCTGGCCCTCCTTACCCTGGGTTCCCTCGACGCCAAACCCGGCGGACTCGCCCCTCCCCTCCTGTGGCCGCTGCCGATCCGCGAGGGCATCACGTCCAGCTTTGGGGAGTACCGCCGCACGCACTTTCACGGCGGAGTGGATATGCGCACGCACCAGGAGGAGGGGTGGGCGTGCTTCGCGCCGGCCGACGGCAAGGTCGTGCGCCTGCGGCGCGAGCCCGGAGGCTACGGGCGGGTGCTCTACCTGGATCTCGACGACGGCCGCACCATCGTCTACGGCCACGTGTGCCGCTTCGAGAACGCCAAACTTCACCTGGACGACGCGCTGGTCAGAGCGTGCGAGCGCGCCGGGACCTCCTTCCCCGGCGACGTCGTCCTGAACCCGCCCGTTCCCGTGAAGGCCGGCGACACTGTGTGCTACTCGGGAGAGCTGGGCATCGGCACACCCCATCTGCACTTCGAAGTGCGGCGCGGGGACGACCAGCTCGACCCCTTTCTTGAGGGATTGCCCCTTCCGGACGGGGTGGCCGCGCCCAACATCGCGGGCGTCACGTTCGAACCGAGGGACGCGGGCGCAACGGTGGACGGCGGCTTGATCCCCGTCTTCGTCCAGGCGGTGAAGAAGGCGGGCGGGTACACGCTGGCCCGGCCCGTGGCCCTAACCGGCGCCGTCGATGCGTTCCTCTGCGCGGGGGACCACCTGGGGGTGCCCCAGCACACGACGGGCGTGCCCGTCATCACCGCCTCCCTGGATGGAACCGTCTTTTCTCACATGGACCTGCGGGCCATCAGCCTGGCGCACTTCAAGGAATCCACCGCCCTCTTCGAGCCGAACTTTGACCGGCCGGGCACTTACACCTACCGCCTCCGGTGCCTCCCCTGGATGCATGTGACGGAGTTCGAGGGCGGAGGCCTTCCCGGCGCCCTGAGCCCAGGGCCCCACGCACTCAAGATCGTGGCCTCCAACCGCGCGGGACAGAACTCGGTGGTCACGGGCGTCCTCGAAGGGAACGGCGTGACCTCGCATCAGCGCCTCGCCCTGCCGGGAAGCGGCTACCGGATCGTGGAGCACCAGATCACGCCCGCGGGCCTCGTCCTCGTCCTGGCGCGAAGCTCCAGGGCCGGCGTCACGCCCGTGGCGGTGGGCGGGACCCTCATCCAGGACCTGCGGGTGACGGAGGCGGGAGACAAAGTGACGGCCCTCCTCCCCCGCGAGGATCTTCCCCACGAGGGCGCGCCCCTCTTCCTGGGCGGCTCGCCGTCGTCGTTCCTCGCGGCGGCCGGGCCTGGCCATATCACCGCGGGATCGGTTCGGCTCAACCTACCCGAAGGGGCGGTGGGAACGGCCGCGTCAGCGCCCGCCGCTCCGGGCATGCCGCCGGGGAGCTCCGCCCGCCTCGCGGTGGGCCCCTACTGCTACCAGGCCCGCGCCACCGTCGAGTTCCCGGGCGTCGCCCCGAGGCCGCGCGTGGGCGCCTTCGCGGGCGGTGTCCTCTTTCTGGACCGCTGGTCGGGCAAGGCCGTTGGGTTCCGCGCCGACGGCCTCTATCGCTTAGAAGAGGACCGAAGCCCCCCGCGAATCGGCAAACCCTTCCTCACTCGCATCCCCCACATCAACGCGCCCGAGCTGCGCTTTACTCTCGGCGACGAGGGCAGCGGCCCCAACGTGCGGTCCCTCCAGGTAAAGCTGGACGGGCATGCGGCCTTTTTCGACTACGACGTGGCCACGGGCACGGTGCGCGTGGACCTGAGCCGCATGTCCTCTGGCCGGCACATCCTCGTCGCCACCGTGAGCGATTACCTCGGCAACGCCTCGGCGCTGCCTCCCTACGCGTTCACGACCAGGTGAGGGCGGCCTTGCGAATTACGAACTTCGAAGTGCGGAGTGAAAGCCGAAGATACAAAACTCAGGAAGGCTCATGCCCACGCTTGGTGTCCATGGTGTGGAACACCGAGCTTCCCTTTCGCACCCCGCTATGGACTCGTCTTTCCTCCGCATGCACACCCTGATCTCTGGTCTCGGCGACCTGAACTGGTCACTCAACGGCTGGACGGCCTTCACGCTGGTGGCCGAGATCCTGTCTCTCCTGACGATTCCCTCGGTGCTCCTCCAGCGGAGGGGACAATCCCTTTCGGCCTTGGCGTGGATTCTCTGTCTGATTGGGCTTCCGTTCTTCGGCGTCCTTTTGTGGTGGGGCCTGGGCCGGTCCCATCTCAAGCGCAAGCGGCGCAAGCGGCGCACCGCCCGCCTCACGGTGACGAAGGGCTTCGTCACGCTCCGTCCCCCGGGCGTGGAGGACGAGGGCGGCGCCGCTCTCTTCCCCGCCCTCCGCTTTCCCGAGGAGGACGCCGGGGGCATCTTCCCCGCCGTGAAGGGCAACCGCGCCCGGCTGCTCGTGGACGGCGCCCAGACCTACACCGCGCTCCAGGAGATGATCCTGTCCGCAAGGCACCACGCCCATCTCCTCTTCTATATCTGGCAGAAGGACGCCACGGGCAGGTACTTCCGCGACCTCCTGGCCGAGAGGGCCCGCGCGGGCGTCCAGGTTCGCGTCCTCCTGGATGCCATGGGAGCGGGCGGCGCGGCCGGGCGTTTCATGGATCCGCTGAGGGAGGCGGGAGGACGCGTGGCCGTCTTCATGCCCACCCGCTACCTCCGCCGGTCCCTCTCGCTGAACTTCCGAAACCACCGCAAGATCGCCGTGGTAGACGGCCGCTTCGGTTACACGGGCGGGCTCAACATCGGCGACGAATACATGGGGGAGTGGCGCGACATGGGCCTGAGGCTCGCCGGGCCCGCCGTGTCGCAGCTGCAGGAAGTGTTTCTGGATGACTGGTATTTCGCCACGGGAGAAGCCTGCGCTGACCCGGCCTACTTCGAAGGCGCCGCGGCCCCGCCCGGCGGCGCGGAGGGCGTAGCGGCCACCTGCGCCATGCTGGCGGGGGGGCCAGACACCATAGACAACCCCACGCTGGACACCTTCTTCATGGGCATCACCATGAGCAGCGAACGCGTATGGATCACCACGCCGTACCTCGCGCCCAGCCCCGACGTCCTCACGGCCCTGCGGACAGCCTCCTACCGCGGTGTGGACGTTCGCCTGCTCGTCCCCAGGCGCTCCGACAGCCGCCTCGTCCAACTCGCGGGGCGCTCCTTTTACCCCGCCTTGCTCCGGGCGGGCGTCCGCGTCTACGAATATCTCCCCGCCGTGCTCCACGGGAAGACCTGGATCTTCGACCGGGAGCACCTGGCCATAGGCAGCGCCAACCTCGACAACCGGAGTTTCAAACTCAACTTCGAAATCACCTGCTTCCTCAGGAGCGCGGAAGCCGCCGCCGAGATGGCCGCCCTCTACGAGCGGGACCTGGCACACGCCGAGGAGATCCTGTTCGACCCGTTCGAGCGGCGCGGAACCTGGACCCAGATCAAGGAATCGGCGGCGAACCTCTTGGGGCCACTGCTGTGAGACCGGGAACGGGGAGCGGGGAGCCGGGAGTGGGGAGCCGAAAGCCGGGAGCGGGGAGCGAGGAGCCGGAGGTAGGAAGTGACCCGAACCTGAGGGCATACCTCCCGCTCAAAGCGCTCTACCCTGATTTTCCCCTTCCTTCTCCCCGCTACCTGCTCCCTGCTCCCGATTCCTTTCACGGGCACCACCTCCGATGACCGGAAGATCTGAGTCGCACACCCCCGACGATTGGAAGCTCCACGCGGCCCTCCTCTTCGTTCAGGTCACCTTCGGGGCATTCCACGTCTTCGGAAAATCTTTGTTGAACGCGCTGCCGCCCCTCGCCATCGTGGCGTCCAGGACCATCGTCTCGGCGCCCCTCCTCCTCCTGCTGGCCCTGCGCGTGGACCGCTCCATCCCGCCTCCGCGCGATCTGGCACGCTTCGCCGTCCTTGGATTCCTGGGCATCTTCGCGAACCAGCTCTTCTACATCTACGGGCTGGAGATGACCACCGCCATCAACGCCGCCATTCTCATGCCCAGCATCCCCGTATTCGTGGCCCTCCTGGCCTGGGCCAGGGGCGCGGAGCGCATGACGCGGCTCAAGGTGCTCGGCGTGGGGCTCGCGGTGGCCGGAGCGGCGGCGATGCTCGACGTGTCGAAGCTGGCCTCCGCCAGCGGGAGCCTGTGGGGCAACGCCCTCCTGATGGGCAACTGCATCGTGTACGCGCTGTACCTCGTGCTCCAAAGGGACGTGCTCCTGCGCTACCACCCCATCACGGTGGTTTCGTGGGCCTTCGGCTTCGGCGGCCTCGGCGTCTTGATCGTAGCCGCCCCCACCCTCGCCCGCACGGACTTCGCCTCCCTGTCCCCCATGTCCTGGGTTTCGCTGGCGTATATCGCCCTCATACCCAGCGGCGTCAATTACGCCCTCAACTCGTGGGCCATGGTCCGCTCCTCTCCCGCCCTCGTGGCCACCTACACCACCCTCCAGCCCGTGGCCGCCGCCCTCCTTGCGATCCTCCTCCTGGGCGAGCGCGGAACCTGGCAGGAGGCACTCGGCTTCGCCCTCATCGCGGGCGGCCTCGCCTGCGTCAGCCGAAGGCCGGAGCGCCCCGGTGGCCTCGCGCCAAGGGGCCAGGAGGTATTAAGATCATGAGGGAAGCCTGAAGGAGGATCTCATGAAGGACGACAGCCGATGGGCGATCCGGGATCAGTTGGCCGGCCGGCGCAGGAGGCTGGAGGACGCCCTGGCGGCTGCCGGGCCGGAGCCCGCGCTCGAAGACCTTCTCCAGGAGGTCGACGCGGCCCTCGACCGCCTCGGCGCGGGCACCTACGGACGCTGCGAAATCTGCCACGATCCCATCGAGGACGAACTGCTCCTGGCGGACCCCCTCGCCCGATTTTGCAAGGGCGACCTGTCCGACGCGCAGGTGCGGGCGCTCCAGGAGGATCTGGAGCTGGCCGCGCGCATTCAGGCAGGGCTGCTGCCGAAGGCCGAGATGCAGGCGGGCGGCTGGTCAGTGGCCCGGCTCTACCATCCTCTGGGAGCCGTGAGCGGCGACTACTGCGATCTCGCCCCGGCGGCGGACGGCACCCTGTTTTTCGCCATGGGCGACGTGGCCGGCAAGGGCATCGCCGCGTCCATGCTCATGGCGCACCTCCAGGCTATGGTGAGGGTCCTCCTGGAGGCGGATACGCCCCTCGGCCTTTTGCTGGAAAAGGTGAGCCGGACTCTGTGCGAGACCACGCTGCCTGCTCACTTCGCCACCCTGGCCTGCGGCAGAGCGCACCCCTCCGGCGAGGTGGAGATGGCCAACGCCGGCCATATGCCGCCCCTCGTCGTCCGGGGAGGAAAGGTCGCGGAGATCGCCGCCACGGGGCTGCCCGTGGGCATGTTCTGCCAGGCGAAATTCTCGGTCTCCAAGGTGGTCCTCGGCCCGGACGACGCGCTCCTCCTGTATACCGACGGCTACACCGAGTCCCGGGATCCGGCGGGCGCCGAATTCGGCCGCGAGCGCCTGGCGTCCCTCTTCGCGCTGAACACCGGCCTCCCGCCCAGGGACCTCCTGGCCGCCCTCATGCACGAGCTGGACCGCTTCCGCGCAGGCACTCCCGTCGCCGACGACCTCTCCCTCATGGCCCTGCGGCGCGCGCCCTAGCGGACGGAGGCGGGCTTTCGCGGGGACGGGAGCCGGCGGGGCCGTCAGAAATCCAGAAGCGCCGTGCGGGACGGCGAAAGGAAGGAGAGGTCCATGCGCGAGAGATCCGGGAACCCGTCCTGGTTTCGACGTCTTTGTGCATCGTTGTGCGCCGCCCTCGCAGTCTTCGCGGCCGGAGCGGCGCTGTCCGCAGCCGCCCAGGAGGCCGTATCTTCCACCGATGCGAAGGCGTACTACGACGCCATGATCGACGCCCAGTCGGCGGCCAACCAGAAGAAAGTCTGTCGCGACCTGCTGGCAATCGTGAGAGGGAAGGACCGTGTCAATACCCAAAAGCTGCACGGCGGGGCCATCCAACGGGAGCGGGTGCCGGGCTCCAACCGGGTCCTCGTGGCCACGTTCATGAGCCGGCAGTCCTACGAGCGTTACTACCGGAGCAACCTGGACCAGCACCTGCCCGCCTACACGCTCACCAAGTGCCTCTGGGTGACCGTGGTGCCCGAGCTGAAGAACTACTTCATCGGCAAGGAGTGTCCGCCGAACCCCAAGCGCGTCGTCAAGGCTCTGGGATTGAACCCCGCCAAGTCGTACGAGGTGGTTCTGGAGATGTACGTGGACCCCAACGCCCTCTTCAGGCCCGCTCCCGACCCGGAAATCACGGACCACGAGGCGACCACGTCCGCATCCGAGCCGGGAGGTGCGTGGGCCTTTCAAAACGACTCCAATCCCTTCCTCGCCTTCAACCCGTCCGCCACCTACTCGGACTACCAGGGCGCCACTCCGATGAGCTTCCGGCAGTGGTTCGCCTGGAACGCCACCAGCTCCTACGCCATGCCCGACCCTCAAAACGTCTCCACCTGGGGAGCCCCGTGGACGCGCCTGGGGTACACCTACGATTGGGGGAAGACGGGCGGCAACCACGAAGGCGTGAGCGAATTCATCCTGCGCATTGATCCGGCCGTTGCGGGCGGCGAGCTGACCGTCACGCTTGTGCGGGCGGTGGATGTGGCCACGAAGGGCTGGAAAAGGTATTTTCGCTGCGACGCGCAGGCCGCCGCCGAAGCAGCCCAGCAAACCACGGAAGACGGTGACGACGTGCCCTGACCGTGGATCAATCCCTTCGTAGGCACGACGGGCGGCCCGAAGGCCGCCCGTCATGGTCATCTTGCTTTTCTTACTTGATCACCTGATAAACCGATCAACCGTCACAGGCGCGGGGTTGGCCCTTTCGCCGGGAGGGCGCGGCGGCTCTCCTCTACTCCCCTGCTCCCCTACTCACGGCTTTCCAAACTTCGCCAGCACGTCTTTGACAAAGCTCTTGTTGAGCGTGTAGCTGAGCATCTTGAGCTTGACGTAATCGCCGCGGTAGAAAAGGTAGCCCTCGGGGGGAGCCTTGCGGGCGGCGCGGGCGCTGTCCTTGATGAGGAACCAATCCTGGCCGCCCAGGCTCATCCAGCCCACGAGGTGGATGCCGTGGTCATCGGCGGTGGTACCGTTGTCAATCCTGTATTCGCGGGCATCCTGGGTGAGGTAGCCGGGAGGGACGTCGAAGCTCGGCACCATGGCGACCTTGGCGAAGCCATCGTAGCCGGGCTCGCTCACGTCTCCGCCGATGGCCGCCGTGGAACCCGCTTTCACGGCCTTGACAAGGGTGTCGTACCAGACGTCCAGAGGGACGTTGCAGTACTCCTTGTCATGCCACCAGTTGTCCTCGACCTTGAGCTCCCCGCGGGTCCAGAAGGGTATGGAGGTGGTGGAGATGAAGCAGACGTAGTCGTCCATGTTCAGCTTGCAGACGTCCGTCAGGAAGGCCTGGGGCGTATACGTCTTGCCTTCCCACGTGACCTGGGTGGGAGGCACGCCCATGGTCTTGGCCATGATGCCCTTGAGGGCCGGCAGGATCTGGGCCTCGTCCCAAAGGTTGTTCGCCTTGCAGTAGGCGAGGTAGGCCTTCATTTCCTTGAGCATGCCCGCGTGGTCGTACCGGCCGTCCTTGGCGAGGACGCCGGGGTAGGCCGCCTCGGGCACTACGCCATACGCTTTCCAGACTCTGGGAATGGCTTCCGCCTCGGAGCCTTCCTCGAAGACCGAGTTGCCGCGCGTGGCGATGTAGCGCTTGGCCTTGTCCAGGTACTCGTTCCACACGGTCCACATCTCCGAGAGCTTGACCTCCTGGCCCGTGAGCCGCTTGATTTCGGATTCGTAGTAGGAGGTAGTGGAGAAGGACCAGCACGTGCCCGTGAGGTACTGGGCCACGGGGGGAAAGTGCCAGGCCTGGACCTTGAAGGCCTGCGGGCTCGAGGGTTTGACGAGGCCGCTCATGTCCACGCGCAGGTCCTGCTTGGCCTCGCCCTCCTTCTTGGCGAGGGCCTCCTGCTCGTCCTCGATCTTCTTGGTGGCGGCGAGGGCGTCTTCGCCGGCCTTTTTGTCTCGGTCCTCCAACTCTTTCAGGACGGGGTCTTCCACGTGCGGGCGGTAGACGGCCTTGTCCTGGGGAGGGCGAGCCTGTTGGGCGGGAACGGGCGCGGGAAGCGCCAAGGCGGCGCAGAGGGCGGAAAGCGTCAGGATCGTCGGGGAAAGCTTGTGCATCGATGAACCTCCAGCCAGGAAGGATACACCAGGAGAGGGGAAAGCGGACAGGAGGGAAATTCGGAAAGCGGAGGGGACGATTTCGGATTTGGGATTTGGGAATGACACGCCGCTTCGGGCGCACCTGTTTTCACTGCTCACTTCTCGCTCCTCACTCCGTTTACGGGAACAGGAAATGCGGAATTCTGGAAGCGGAACTCGGAGATGAAGGGAACAGCCCGCCGTGGTGAAGGCCGGTGTCCTTTCCTCGCTTCCTCGCTTTCTAACGTGCTCGCCTCCTCGTCGCTCTGGACCTCCGGGCGCGGCGAGGTTACCCTGGCGCGGTGGCCGCATCTTGGACATGTGAACCTTCGCCGTCGCGAAGGACTTTGGAGGATACGATGGACATGGACATCACCTTTCCCGGTGGCAAACGCGTAGACGCGAGCATCGCCGGGCAGACCCTGAAAACAGACCAATCGCCGCAATCGGGCGGCACGGGAACGGCTCCCGAACCCTATCTCCTCTTCCTGGCCAGCATGGGCACCTGCGCGGGCATCTACGTGCTGGGCTTTTGCCAGAGCCGGGGCCTGCCCACCGAGGGCATGAAGCTTACCCAGCACATGGAATGGGACCAGGCCACCCACCGCCTCACCCGGGTACACCTGGATATCCACCTTCCCGAAGGATTTCCCGAAAAGTACAAGGATGCCGTCATCCGTGCCGCCGACCAGTGCGCCGTGAAGCGGACCATCCAGGACCCGCCGGAATTCGTGGTCCGAACGGTGTGAGATGCGGAAACCGGGAGCGGGGAGCGGGGGAGCAGAAGGCCCTCCGTCTCCCCCACCCCATGCTTCGCGTGCTGTCCTTAACAGGCTGTTAAGTCAGGTAGGAAGTTAGGAAGCAAGCGCGGCCTTTACCAACGCGGCCTAATTCTCTTCTTTCCGAATTCCGCTTTCCGCATTCCGACTTTCCTTCCGCCCCCTCCTCTTGTGAGTATTTACTTACACTCCCCATCGTGCTAGGCTTGTTTTCTTGAAACTTTGACCGCATACCTGGCACGCAAAGGAGGGGCCCGATGAAATACCTCGATGACGCCCGAGACGTGAAGTTCAACCTGTTCGAGTGGCTGGACCTGGACACCCTCCTCAAAGCAGAACGCTACAAGGAGTTCGACAGGGAGACCTTGAACTCGGTCCTGGACGAGGCCCTCAAGGTAGCCCGGGGAAGCGTGGCCGCGTGCAACGAGTCGGGGGACAGGATCGGCGCCACCTTTGATGCCGGGAAGGTGACGCTCGCGCCCGGTTTCGATAAGGCCTATCAGGATCTGGCCGCGGGCGGGTGGATCGCTCCCACGGCCAACCCCGACTTCGGCGGCATGGGCCTCCCCGAATCGGTGGGCACGGGCATCAGCGAGTTCATCATGGGGGCCAACACCTCCATGAGCCTCACGGTCCTCCTCTCCCGCGGAGCCGCGCACCTCATCGAAAGCTTCGCCACGGACGAGCTCAAGGCCATCTACTGCGAGAAGATGTACACGGGGCAATGGGGCGGCTCCATGTGCCTGACAGAGCCCAGCGCCGGCAGCGACCTGGGCGACATCAAGACCAAGGCCGTGAAGCAGGAGGACGGCTCCTATCTCCTGGTCGGCGAAAAGATCTTCATCACCAGCGGCGACCAGGACCTCACGCCCAACATCGTGCACGCCGTGCTGGCCCGGACTCCCGACGCCCCCACGGGCGCCAAGGGCCTGAGCCTCTTCGTGGTCCCCAAATTCCGCGTGAACGCCGACGGCTCCCTCGGCGCCTTTAACGACGTGGTGTGCTCCAACATCGAGCACAAGCTGGGCATCCACGGCTCTCCCACGTGCAGCCTCGTCTTCGGAAGCAACGGCGCCTGCCAGGGCTTCCTCCTGGGCAAGGAGCGCGCGGGCCTTCTGCTCATGTTCCAGATGATGAACGCCGCCCGCTACGAAGTGGGCGTCCAGGGTCTCGGCATCGCCTCCGCCGCCCATCAGGCGGCCCTGGCCTATGCCAAGGAACGCCTCCAGGGGCGCTCCATGACGAACAGGGAACCCCAGACCGGCCAGGTGCCCATCATCGAGCACCCCGACGTGCGGCGCTCCCTCCTCATGCAGTCGGCCTATTGCCAGGCCATGCGCGCCCTCGCCTCCTACACGGGCTGGTGCATGGACATGGCCCACATCACGGAAGGAGAGGAGCACGACCGCTGGCAGGGCCTCGTTGAGCTGTTCACGCCCATCTGCAAGGCCTGGTGCTCGGGCTGGGGATTCCGCGTCACTGAGTGGGCCCTCCAGACCTACGGCGGGTACGGCTACACCTGCGAGTACCCCGCCGAGCAGTACCTGCGGGACGCCCAGATCGCGTGCATCTACGAAGGCACCAACGGCATCCAGGCGCTGGACCTGGTGGGACGCAAGTTCCGCCTTCAGGAGGGCAAGCCCGTCAAGCACCTTCTGGGCCTTGCGGGCAAGACCGCGCAGGACCTGGCCGCGGACCCCGTCCTCGGCCCATCGGCCATGCAGCTCGGCTCCGCCGTCAAGGCTCTCGGCGCGGTCCTCACCGAGATCCCCGCCAAGGACAACGCCATGCTCCTCACCCTACTGAATGCCGTGCCCCTCCTGGACATGATGGGACACACCGTCTCGGGGTACTTGCTCCTCCAGCAGGCCGCCGTGGCCAAGACCAAGCTGGCCGCCCTCCTGAAGGACAAGGGCGTGGATGCCTCCGACAAGGCGGCCCTCCGCGCGGCCCTGAAAGACAGTGCCGAAGCGGCCTTCTACAACAACAAGGTTCAGGCGGCGGTCCTCTTCGCCCATCGCGGTCTTCCCCTCGTGGGCGCCCAGGCCGTGGCCTTGCGCGCCGGCGAAGTGGCCCCCATGGAGACGGTGTTTTAAGAATGAGGCCATATCACCACGGAGACACGGAGAGCACGGAGAAAGGATTTTCTATTCAAGGGCTTCTGAAAAGTGGTTCTCACCGAAGTCCTCCTCCGTGTCCTTAGTGCCTCCGTGGTGAAATTTTCCCTATAATGGCGGCGATGGAGAAGAACCTGTCGTCCGCCCGAACATCGAATCCCCGCCGCTGGCTCGTGCTGACGGCGGGGATTCTGCTTGGGGCAGCCCTCTCGGCCACGGACCTTGCGCCCCTGGACCGGGACGCCGCCCTGGCGCGAGCGGCCGCACTTCGAACCAACGGAGACTGGGCGGAGGCACAAGGGGAGCTTCAATCCCTCTGGGAAGCCCAGGGGTCCCTGCCGGACCTCACGGTGGCCCTTGCCTACGGGCACATGTGCATGCTCAACGGCGCCGCCGCGCAGGCCGAGGCCCCCCTGCGTGCGGCCTCCGAGGGCGAAGGGCCTCTTGCTCCTTACGCGCGGCCCCTCTTGGCCGAATGTCTCCACGTCCAAGGCAAGAACGCGCAGGCTGTCTCCACCCTCCGGCACATCCTGGCCGAAGGGCCTTCGCCCCGCGGCGAGGTGAGTGCCCTCGGCCTCCTGGCGCGATGCCAGCGAGCTGAGCGGCGATGGAACGACGAGGCGGCCACCCTGCGCCGTCTCCTGGTCCTTCAACCCCGAGGCGCCCGGGCGGAGGCGGCCCGGTTCCACCTGGCGCAAGCCCTGGATAGCGCCGGCCAGCACCTCGCCGCCTTTCAGGCCTATCAGGACATCTACTGGAAGCGTTCGTCGAGCCCCTTCGCGCGCGAAGCGGGGCTTGAGGCCTCTCGCCTGGCCCGCGAGCACGGCTACGCGCTTCGCAGGCTGTCCCCCCTCCAGACCGTGGAGGCCGCCCAGCGATGGTTCAAAGCGGGCCGAGCGGCCGATGCCCTGGACCTCCTGGACGCCATCCCGGCCCGAGCCCTCAAGGGTGGCCTGGCCATCCGGGAGCGCCTCCTGCGCGTCCAAATCCTCTATGCCCTGCGCGAGAACGGCAAAGCGGTGGCGGAAGCCGACGGCCTCCTCCGGGACGCGGGACCCACGAAGCCGAGCCTCCTGGCCCTTTTGAAGGCCGCCTGGGCCCTTCTGCGCACGGGGGATCACGCGGGCATCGTGGCGAGGGGCAACCAGATTCTAGCGGGAGCCGGCGACGCGGAGGCCATCCGAGTGGAAGCGCTCCACTGCATGGGGACCTCGGCCTACGTTCACGGGCGCTTCGCGGAGGCGGCCAAAACCCTGGCCAAGATGGAGCCGTTGAAAGGCGATCCCGCCACCCTGGCGTCGGGACGCTACAAACGGGCCTGGTGCCTGTTCATGCTGGGCGACGTGGCTGGAGCCCGGGCTCTTTTCGACAGTCTTGCCCGCTCGAGTCCCGGCCCCGAACTGCACGATCCTTCCGCCTACTGGTCGGGGCGATGCGACATCCTCCTGGGGGACGCCGCGGCGGGCCGGGCGCGGATGACGGCGCTGGCTGATGGCCGGCCTCCGGGCTACTGGGGATGGCGGGCGCGGGAGATCCTGGCCAAGATGGGGGAACCGCTTCCCCCCGAAGCGCTGCCTCCTGTCCCTGCGGACTGGCGTGCGGCCCTCGCCGCGCCCGAGGCGTCCCTGGCCAGGGAGCTGGACTGGTGCGGGTTGGAGCCGGAGGCGGCGGCGGCCTTCCAGCCTATCTACACCGCTCGCCGCGCCCAGCCGCTCGTGGCCTACGCCATGGCCACCCTTCTGACGCGTGCGGGAGATCCGGGAAGAGGGCTCGGCGTCCTCCGAAAGGCCTTCGGCCCCGCGGCGGACCAGTACGATTCAGACCCCGCCTGGCTCGCCGTGGCCTATCCCGCGCCCTATGCGGGCCGGGTCAAGACTCTTTCCAGCACGGAAGGCCTCGATCCTGCCTTGGTGTACGCCGTCATCCGCCAGGAGAGCGATTTCGACGAAGCCGCCGTGTCTCCCGTGGGCGCGCGTGGCCTCATGCAGCTCATGCCCGCCACGGCCGCCAAAGTGGCCGCGGAGATGGGCCAGCCCGCCCCCACCGATTCCGGGCTGCTCAATCCCATCACCAATTTGGACCTGGGAATTCACTACCTGGGAACGCTTCGCCGCACCTTCAACGCCGCGGGGGCCGCCGCCAGCTACAACGCCGGAGAGGACATCGTGGGCGGGTGGACGACGGCCTGGGGCCCCGTGACCGAGGAGCAGTTCATCGCCATGATCCCCTATGCCGAGACCCGACATTACGCCGCCCAAGTGCTTTGGTACAGGCACCGGTACCAGCAGCTCCTGGGGAGTCCCTGAAGATAGGGAAAGAACACTTAACCGCCAAGGCGCAAAGCGCGCCAAGAGATATTCCAAAGAAGAAGGAAATAATTTTTTGTCTGGACCGATCTTCCCCTTTGCGTTCTTCGCGCCTTTGCGGTTAAGCCTTTTCCTCTACTGAGCGAGGAGGGCTTCCACTTCCTTGACGAGGGTCTCGGAGGTGGGCTCCACGCTGGAGTCGTACCGGGCCACCACCTTGCCGTCCTTGTCCACGAGGAACTTGTTGAAGTTCCACGTGATGTCGCCATTAAATCCGGCCTGCGTTGTGAGGAACTTGTACAGGGGGTTGATGTCCGGGCCCTTCACGCTCGTCTTGGCAAAGAGGGGAAAGGTGACCTTGTACTTCAGCGTGCAGAACTGTTTGATCTGCGCGTCCGTGCCCGGCTCCTGGGCGCCGAAGTTGTTGGCGGGGAAGGCCAGGATGGTGAACCCCTTGTCCTTATACTTCTGGTAGAGCTCTTCCAGCCCCTTGTACTGCGGCGTAAATCCGCATTCGCTGGCCGTGTTGACGATGAGGAGGACCTTGCCCTTGTAGTCGGCGAGGGGTTTCTCCTTCCCGTCGTTGAGTTTCATCGTGAACTGCAGGACCTTGTCGTCCATGGCTTCCTTAGCTCCTTCTTTCGCGGCGGGCTTCTGGGCCCACGCCTGAAACGGCCCCGCCGCCAAACCCAGGGCCAGGGCCA
>JAKAKG010000094.1 GCA_021813555.1 Acidobacteriota bacterium | reverse complement strand
ATGCCCCGCCGGCTCCAGGGGTAGCCCAAGATGGGGCTGGCACCGGTCCCTGCTCGCGTCAGGGCCAGGACTGGAGAGGAGAGACGGAGAGACGGCCGCCCTTGAGCGCGCGAATTCCTTCGAGGGCAGCGCGGGCGCCTTCCACGGTGGTGATGCAGGGCACGCCCAAGGCAATGGCCTGGCACCGGATGCTGGCCTCGTCCCGCTGGCTCTTACGGCCCATGGGCGTGTTGATGACGAGGCGCAGGGTTCCGGCCTTGAGCAGGTCCGCGGCGTTTGGTTTACCCTCCCCCACCTTGTTGACGGCGCCCACGGGGACACCTCGCTGTTCCAAGTGGAGCCGGGTGCCCCGGGTGGCCACGAGGGCGAACCCCAGGTCCGCCAGCCCCCGGGCCACGGGCACGAGGGCCTCCTTGTCCTGGTCCCGGACGCTGAGGAAGACGGCCCCGCCTTGGGGGAGGGGCACGCCCGCACCGGACAGTGCCTTGGCGAAGGCCGCTCCGAACGAGGGAGCCACACCCATGACCTCGCCCGTGGACTTCATCTCGGGACCCAGAACGGGGTCCTCTCCCAAAAGGCGCGCGAAGGGGAAGACGCTGGCCTTGACGAAAACCAGGCCCTCTGGGCGGTCCCCGGCCAAGCCCTTGAGCTCGGGCAGGTCCGAAAGCATGCGCCCCGCCATGAGGCGGGCGGCCAGGCGGGCGAAGGGCACCTTGCGGGCCTTGGACAGGAAGGGGACGGTGCGGGACACGCGGGGGTTCACCTCCAGGACGAAGAGGCCCTCCCGGTTCCAGGCGAACTGGAGGTTCAGCATGCCCACGACTCCCAGCTCCAGCGCCACCTGGCGCGTGAGATCCTCCACTCTGGCCTGGAGGTCCTGGGGGAGAGTCTGGGGCGGAAAGACCTGGGAGGAGTCTCCCGAATGGATGCCCGCTTTCTCGATGTGCTCGAGCATCCCCGCCAACACCACGTCCCGCCCGTCGCACAGGGCGTCCACATCGATCTCCACGGCGTCCTGGAGGAAGGAGTCCAGCAGGAGGGGGTGGTCTTCGCTGACTTCAATGGCCTGGGCGAGGTACTGGTCCAGGTGGGCCTCCTCGGTGAGGAGGGCCATTCCTTGGCCGCCCAGGACGTAGGAGGGCCGCACCATGAGGGGGAATCCGAGCTCGCGGGCCTTGGCGTGGGCCTCCTCGAGGTTGCGCGCCGTGTTGCCCGGCGGGGCGTTCAGGCCGAGCTTCTGGCACAGGGCCTGAAACTCCTGGCGGTCCTCGGCCCGGTGGATGGCGCTGGGCGACGTGCCCCACAGGGGGTAGCCGAGGGATTCCAGCTCTCTGGCCAGCTTGAGGGGGGTCTGGCCGCCGAAGGTGAGGACCACCCCGTCGGGCCGCTCCCTGTCCAGAATCGCCTTTACGTCCTCCAGGGTCACGGGCTCGAAGTAGAGGCGCCCGGCCGTGTCGAAATCAGTGGACACGGTCTCCGGGTTGCAGTTCACCATGATCGTCTCGTAGCCCTCGTCCTTCAGCCCGAAGACGGCCTGGCAGCAGCAGTAGTCGAACTCGATGCCCTGGCCCACCCGGTTGGGGCCGCTCCCTACCACGACCACTTTTTTCCCCGCCAGGGGGACGCCCTCGGACGTCCCCGAGTAGGAGCTGTAAAAGTAGGGGGTCTTGGCCTCGAACTCGGCGGCGCAGGTGTCCACACCGAGGTAGACGGGTCTCAGCCCCATGGCCTCCCGGCGCTGGCGAACCTGCGCCTCGGGCACGTCCCACAGCTTGCAAAGCCTTCGGTCCGCGAACCCCTCCTCCTTGGCCTGAACCAGGAGGTCCGCGGGGCAGGCCTCGGCGCTGAAGAAGCGAAGGCGGTTCTCCGTGGCCACGAGCTGGGCCATCTGCTCCAGGAACCACGGGTCCATCCCCGAGAGGTCCCGGACCTCATCCACACAGAGGCCGTGCTGGAAGGCCAGAGCCGTGTAGAAGAGGCGTTCCCAGTTGGGGATGGCGAGCTTGGCCTTGAGGGTGTTCCCATCGGGCACGGGAGGCACGCCGTCGAGCAGTCCGTACCGCCCTATCTCGACGGAGCGCAGGGCCTTTTGGAGGGCCTCCTTGAAGGTGCGTCCGATGGCCATGACCTCGCCGATGGATTTCATGTGGGTGGAAAGGGTGGGGTCCGTCTCGCGGAATTTGTCAAAGGACCACCGGGGGATTTTCACCACCACGTAATCCAGGGCTGGCTCGAAGGCCGCGGGGGTGGTCCGGGTGATGAGGTTCGGGAGCTGGTCCAGGGTGTAGCCGAGGGCGAGCTGGGTGGCCACGCGCGCGATGGGGTAGCCCGTGGCCTTGCTCGCCAGGGCCGAGGACCGCGATACGCGAGGGTTCATTTCGATGACGACCATGCGGCCCGTCTGGGGGTGGAGGGCAAACTGGATGTTGCTGCCCCCCGTGTCCACACCTACGGCGCGGATGACCCGCTTGGCCCAGTCGCGCATCCACTGGTATTCCTTGTCGGAGAGGGTCTGGGCGGGGGCCACCGTGACGCTGTCGCCCGTGTGCACACCCATGGGGTCCAGGTTTTCGATGGAGCAGATGACCACCACGTTGTCGGCCCGGTCCCGTATCACCTCTAGCTCGAATTCCTTCCACCCGATGAGGGATTCCTCCACCAGCACGCTGCCCGAGGGGCTCAGGGCCAAGCCATAGGCCAGGAGGGGCCCGAACTCCGCCTCCGTTCTGGCGATGCCTCCTCCGGCCCCGCCTAAGGTGAAGGAGGGGCGCAGGATCGCGGGATAGCCCACCTCCGCCACGCGGGCCAGCCCCTCTTCCACGGACCGTGCCACAAAGGAGCGCGAGGTTTCCATGCCGTGCCGGGCCAGGATGGCCTTGAAGGCATCCCGGTCCTCGGCGGCTCGGATGGCCTGGGGGCTTGCCCCGATCAGGTGGCATCCGAATCGGTCCAGGGCCCCGCTCTGGTGCAGGACCATGGCCGCGTTGAGGGCCGTTTGGCCGCCTACCGTGGGAAGGATGGCTTCGGGCCGCTCCTTTTCCAGGATCGCCTCCAGGGCCCAGGGCTCGATGGGCTCCAGGTAGGTGGCGTCGCACAGATCGGGGTCTGTCATGATGGTGGCCGGATTGTTGTTCACGAGGATCGTCCGGATGCCTTCTTCTTTCAAGGCCTTGAGCGCCTGGACGCCGGAGTAGTCGAACTCGCAGGCCTGGCCGATGACGATGGGTCCTGAGCCGATCACCAGGACGGACTTGGGCATCACGGGTTTCATCACGGCAGTGTCCTCCGGGGCAGTGGCGCGTCGGCCCGGAAGTACCGTACCAGGACGGCGGCGGGCTGGCAAGGGTCCGGCCCTCCGAGAGGCGGTGCCGAAGGCAGGTTTCTGGTAGAATCGGAATTTGGCGGGAGGTGGCCATGCGAGAATCGGACCGGCTGGGCGCCGTGGAGGCCATCCTCTTCGTCTCCTCGGGCCCCGTCACGGCGCAGCAGGTCACGGAGGCCCTGGACGGGGAGGTAACCCCCGCCGTGGCCCTCGCCCTCCTGGAGGCCCTCCAGTCCCGCTACGATCAGGAGTCCCAGGGCTTGCGGGTGGAGCGGGTGGCGGAGGGGTTCCGCTTGGTGACGCGGCCGCCCCATGCCCTTTTCGTCCGCAGCTTCCTCAAGGCCCAGAACCTGCGCAAGCTCACCCCCGCCTCCGTGGAAGCCCTGGCCATCGTAGCCTACAAGCAGCCCGTCACCAGCGCCGAGGTGAGCGCCATCCGGGGCACCGAGTCGGGCTCCGTCGTGAAAGGGCTTCTGGACAAAAAGCTCATCCGGATCACGGGCCGGAAAAACGTGGTGGGCAAGCCCCTCCTCTACGGCACGACCAAGGAGTTCCTCGTGCATTTCGGGTTGAACTCCCTGGAAGACCTGCCGTCCTTCAGGGAAATCGAAGAGGTCTTCCGCGAGGGCGTCCGCCAGGAAAGCCTGTTTAAGAACGCGGGGCCGGCGCCCGCCGCCGAGCCCGCCTCGGGGGGTGCTACTGAGCGGCCCTCCGAATCCCCCGAGGACGGGCCCCAC
>JAKAKG010000086.1 GCA_021813555.1 Acidobacteriota bacterium | reverse complement strand
CATGCGGATCAGCGAAATGGGCATGAGCGCGGCCCTGCTCACGGCCTACAGGAAGGCCCTGGGGAAAAGTTCGGGGCTCTACCTCATCACGGGACCTCCGGGCTCGGGCAAGCGCACGACGGTGTACGGCTCCATCATGGAGGTGATCCGGCCGGACATGCTGGCCATGTCCTTCGATCCCATCGTGAAGTACGAAGTGCCGGGCATGATCCAGGGCAAGCCCGACGAGCGGGCGGAGTACTCCTTCGCCGAGGGCATCCAGGCCCTCATGAAGCAGGAGCCGGACGTGGCATACATCGGCGACATCACCAACGATGCCGATGCCCGCGCCACCATCCAAGGGGCCTTCGCCAAGCGTCTCGTCTTCGCCCGGATGACCGCCAACGACACGCTGAACGCCATCCAGAATCTGCTGGATATGGGCGTGGCGCCCTTCCTCCTGGCCGCCTCCTTGGCTGCGGTTCTCAACCAGCGCCTCATCCGGCGGCTGTGCGTGAACTGCCGGGAGCCCTATCCGGTGACCGAGGACCTGCAGAAGGAGGTAGGCCTTAGGTTGCCTGCGGACGGCCGGTTTTACAGGGCTAAGGGGTGCGGCGCCTGCGGCGGGACCGGTTACGCGGGAAGCGTGGCCATCTTCGAGCTCTACCTTCCCAGCGAGGAGCTCAACAAGATGATCGTGGCCAAGGAGCCGGCCCAGGCATTGAGGCAACGGGCGCAGCGCGAGGGCCTCACGTCGCTGAAAGTAGACGGGGCCCTTAAGGCGCTTTCGGGATTCTGCTCCCTCGAAGACGTGATGAATTCGCTGTAGCGGGCGGAGGGGGTAAGGCCATGCGCCAGAACATCGTTCTCAGGTTGCGCGACGGAGCCATGGAGAAGTGCTCCATTTACTCTCACTTCTCCGCCGCTTACCGAAAACTCAAGGTGTTGGACACGGTGGGCAACCTCAAGACGGTGGACTTGCAGGACGTGAAGGCCATTTTCTTCGTTCGCGAACACGAGGGCAATCCCGGGTACCGCCCCAACCCGGAGTTCACGGAAAACTCACCCAAGGCCGGGAAGGTGGTGAGGGTCACCTTTCCCGACGGGGAGGTTCTCAGGGGCAAGGTGTTGAACCTGGCGGAGGGATCGAGCGGATTCTTTCTGTTCCCGCCCGATCCCCTGGACAACAACTTGAAAATCTTCGTCGTACGGAGCTCGAGTACGAGAGTCGAGGTAGAGTCTTGAATCAAGTAATCGCGGGGCTCACCAGCCGCCTGAGGGAGAGCATGGGCGGAGCGCTGCCGCCGGACCCGGCGGGCGGCCAGAAGGAAGTGCCGAGCGCGGAACAGTGCATGGTCGTGCTGGGCGAGGCCCTGCACACGGTCAGCATGGTGGGGCTGGCCATCCTCTGGCGGAAGAACAACGACCAGCGCGCTCTTGCCCAAGCCTCCGTGGACGCGCTGTGCGACCCGTCCATGGAGAGCCATATCCGGTTCCAGTCGCTGCTTTTCCCGACGCATCGCGACGCCTTCGCCCAAGTCTTCCCCGTCCAGTACGTGGGGAAGGACCTCCTCCCCCTCTATTTGCGGAAGTATTTGCAGGTGCTGGAGGAGCTGGGACAGATCGCCCGCATGCCCACCCAGGATCGTAAGGGGAGAGACCTCGAACAGTCCCTGGAGCACGCCCTGACCTTCCTGGTGAACAACTGGGCCGGAGCCCTGGCCATCCTTCGGCCTTCCGCCCGCGCGCCCGAGGGGCCCTCCGTGGAGATTCTCTCGGGGCCGGCCCCCACGGGCAAAGTGCGCTCCCTCTCTCACCAGATCAGGCCGGGCCTCTACCTCGTTTCGGATGCGGGCCAGCCCGTGCCCCTTCATCCATTCTTCTATCTGGACGAGGACCAGGGCTTCATGTTCCGGATGCTCACTTCGGACGGTGCATTCTTTCGGCACCTGGGCCGGGACGGGTACAGCCTCTTGTTCAAGGCCCTCCTGCTCACGGATCTTGGCGACTTCCTGTTCAGGGCCGGCGCCTACGACCGCGCCGTGCGCCTGTATAGGCTCCTGGAACAGGAGAACAGAGAGGCGGCGGTGGTGGTGTCTGCCCTGAACCACTGCATCAACGCCAGGGAGTACTCGTCCCGGGGCGAGGCGGTGCGGGCCTGCTCCGAGTGGGAGCTGGCCCTCACGGTGCGGCCGGACGTGCCCATCCTCTATTACGAGGCCGCGCACGATTATCTGGGCCAGAAGCGGTTCGCCCAGGCCGTGGGCGTCCTCAACCGGCTCCTGGAGCGCTATCCGCTCAGCGACGAGGGGTACGTGGCCCTGGGCGGCGTGTACATGGCCAAGAACGATTTCGGCCGGGCCCAGCGAGCCTACGAGAAAGCTCTCCTCCTGAACCCTCACCACCCCGAGGCGGCGGACCGGAAGCAACAGGCCCAGGACCGCCTGGAGGCCAAACCCGCGGGGGAACCCGAGAAAGCCGAAACCGCGCCCGAGGACATCCTCCTCAACCTCACCCACCGGGTGCGGCTCAAGCCGCGCTTGCCTCTCGTGGGCCGGGAGAGCGCCCTGGACCAGATGGTCGAAATCCTCGCGTGCAGGGAAAAACGCAACGTCCTGGTGGTGGGCGAACCGGGCGTGGGAAAGACGGCCCTCGTGGAGGAGCTGGCCCTCGTCCTGCAGGACCGGACGGCTCCCGAGGCCATCCGGGGCAAGTTTATCTCCGCCTTGAACTTGGGCGCCCTCATTTCCGGGGCGCGATTTCGGGGCCAATTTGAAGAGCGGGCCCTGGAGACGGTGAGGAAAGTGCGGGAGCGCGGCCACGTGCTTCTCGTGGAAAACATGCACCAGATGGTGGCCACGGGAGGGTCCAAGGGCGGCTCTCTGGACTTGGCGAGCCTGCTCAAACCGCACCTAATGAGCGGCGAAATTCAGATGATCGGAACCACCGACGAGGAATCCTACGCCGCCATCCTCGAAAAGGATCCCTCCCTCCTCAAGTACTTCCACCTCCTGCGGATCGAGGAGCTGAGCATCGAGCAGGTGCAGGAAGTGGTCCGGAACCGGACGTCCATGTACGAAGACTTTCACGGCGTTACCTTCCCCGGCGGCCTCGTGGAGAAAAGCCTCGATCTGATCCGGCTCTCCATCAACGACCGCGCCCTTCCCGAGAGCGCCCTCGACCTCATGGACCGGGCGGCCTCGCGCACCGCCAGGGCCATGGCCCTTGGCAGGCGCCAGGGCGCGGAGGTGACCCGCCATGACCTCCTCCAGACCCTCTCCGAGATGTCGGGCGTGGCCTACGAGCGCCTGTCTCTCCTCGACAAGGACCGGCTCGCCCACATGGAAGGCCTCCTCTCTCACCACGTGGTGGACCAGGAGGAGGCCGTGGCCAAACTCAGCCGCCTGGTGAGGACGGCCAAACTCGGGCTCGATCTGAACCCCCAGCGGCCCGACGGCGTCTTCCTCTTCGTGGGGCCCACGGGCGTGGGCAAGACGGAGCTCGCCCGCTGTCTGGCGGAGCTCCTTTTCGGAGACAAGGAAAAGCTCATCCGCATCGACATGAGCGAGTACATGGAGCGCATTTCCACCTCGCGCCTCATCGGTACGGCGCCCGGCTACGTCGGCTACTACGACCAGAACCAGCTCACCGACCAGGTGCGCAAGAACCCCTACTGCGTCGTCCTCTTCGACGAGGTCGAGAAGGCCGATCCCCAAGTCCTCAACCTTTTCCTTCAGATCTTCGACGCGGGCCGGCTCACGGACGGCAAAGGCCGCACCGTCCGGTTTCACAACGCCACCATCATCATGACCAGCAACGTGGGCACCCATCTCTTCTCCAAGGGCCGGGTGGGGTACAGCGAGGGGAGCGGCGCCCTGGCGGACGAAGAGGCCGTCATGCGCGAGGTACGGGCCCAGTTCACGCCTGAGTTCCTCAACAGGGTGGACGAGGTGGTCCTCTTCAAGAGCCTGACGGCGGGCTCCCTCAACAAGATCGTCGACCTCCAGCTTGAAGACCTCACCGGGCGCCTGGCGCACCAGGGCAAGGCCTTCATCCTTGAGCAGGGCGCCAGGGACCTTCTGGCCAGTGAGGGATACTCCTT
>JAKAKG010000121.1 GCA_021813555.1 Acidobacteriota bacterium | reverse complement strand
ATCTCCTCGGGCCGCCTCGCGCGGCTCGTGGGAGAGGGAGAAGGGGCGGAATAACATCGGGCCGCGATTTTTCGTACAATAGGAGACACCTCGGCCCGCGGGGCCAGTTCCAGGCGTTCGGAAGAGCCGACACACTGTCCTTTGAGGAGACGTCCATGCCGGAAACCACCGCACAGGCTGCCCCGCCTAAGAAGATTCGATGGGGACTGCTGATCTTTCTGGCCATCGTGGCCCTCCTGATTTTGGGAGGATTTCTCGTGATGGCGGGCTTGGGGGCCCTCATGAAGGGAAAGGCCGTCTCCGTGAAGCCCGACTCGACCCTCGTCCTGGCCATGGACCGTCCTCTCCAAGAGCCTCTTCCCAATCCCCTCATGACGGAGATCTTTCACGCCAAGGTCTACTCCGTCTACGAGCTGGTTTCGGCCCTGGACCGCGCCGCCAAGGATGACCGCATCAAAAGCCTTCTCCTGGACGTGGGCGCGTTCCCCTCGGGTTTTGCCAAAATTCAGGAGCTTAGGGAGGCGGTGGATCGATTCAAGGCAAGCAAGAAACCCGTGTGGGCATACTTCGAATACGCCGGAAACGGAGGCTATTACCTGTGCGCCTCGGCGGACAAAATTTACACGCCGCCCACCGGCAACCTCCTCCTGAACGGCCTCGCGGCCGAGATCCCCTTCTACCGCGGTACCCTGGACAAGATCAGGGTGGAGCCCGAGCTCTACCATATCGGCGCCTACAAGTCCTACTCGGACACCTTCATGCTCAAGGAGATGTCCGAAGCGCAGCGGGTGGCCACCAACGCCATCTTGGACAGCCTCTATGGCCAGCTCACGGGAGGCATAGCCGCGGGGCGGCATATGGACCCCGCCCAAGTGAGAACCGCCATCGACACGGGATTCTTCTTCGGCGGCGAGATCCAAAAAGCCGGTTTCGTGGATGGCCTCTGGTATCGGGACCAGGTAGAGGAGGCCCTGAAAAAGCTCAACGGCAACAAGGGCAAGTGGCAGCACGTCGCGATGGACGACTACCTCAAGGATGACCGCGCGGGAACCTCTTCGGGGGCCACCAAGAGCATCGCCCTCGTCCTGGCGAGCGGCGACATCATGTCCGGAGAAGGCTCCGCGCACGTGGCCATGGGCGATACGACCATCGGGTCCGACACCATGGTGAAGTGGCTTCGAAAGGCCGGGGAAAACTCGGACGTGAAGGCCGTGGTGATGCGGGTGGACAGCCCTGGAGGATCGGCCCTCGCCTCGGACGTCATATGGCGTCAGGTGGAGGTTTTGAGGAAGACCAAGCCCGTGGTCGTATCCATGTCCGACGTGGCCGGGTCCGGCGGCTACTACATTTCCATGGGGGCCGACGCCATCGTGGCGGAGCCGGGCACCATCACGGGGTCCATCGGCGTGGTGAGCGGAAAGTTCGTGTTCAAGGGCCTCATGGACTGGATCGACTACAACCAGGAGACCCTCAAGCGGGGCCAGAACGCCGACATCTTCTCGGCCTACAGCCGATTCACCCCCGACCAGGAGAAGATCATCCAAGGCCAGATGCAGAGTTTCTACCACGAATTCGTGAGCAAGGCCGCCCAGGGGCGGCACATGGACTACGCGGCCGTGGACAAGGTGGGCCAGGGCCGCATCTGGTCCGGCGAGGACGCCCTCAAGATCGGCCTTGTCGATCGTCTGGGCGGCATCCCCACGGCCATCGCCATGGCGAAGGAGAAGGCCAAAATCGGCAAGGACGAACCGGTGCGAATCCAGATCTACCCGCGCCCCAAGACGCTCTTTGAGGCTCTCCTCCAGGGCAGTTCCGATGAACTGGGCGGGGCCAAGGTGCCGAGCGGGCTCCCTCCCGAACTCCTCAAGGTCTATCAGGACTACCAGTCCATCAAGCCGCTGGTGTCGGAACCCCTCGTGCTCTACACGGAGCAGCGGGTTAAAATGTAACGGCCGCGGTCTCCTGGTCTCGCTCCCTCCCCGAAAGCGGAGGGGCGAGCCGGGCAGACGATTTCCGGGGGGAAGGACCGCCTTGAGGATTCACACCCTGTGCTTCGTGGCCGCCCTGTGCGCCGGGGCCCTCTTGCTCAACGCCTGGGCCAAGCCCTTCACCTCGGACCTTAACCTGGCCACCCCGCGCCCCGGTGTGCCGCCCGTCCCCCTCCAATTCACCGTGGCCGACCTCCTCAAGCACGCGTTGGACCGGAACGGGCAGCATTGGCCGCGGCCCGCCTACGAAGCCGCCGTGGAGGCGGTCACGGAGGTGGCCCAGCGCCGCGGGTTTCCCCCCGCGCTGATTCTGAGCCTCATTCAGGAGGAGAGCCGATTTCAGTTGGACGCGGTCTCCCCCGCGGGCGCCCTGGGCCTCACCCAGGTGCTGCCCTCCACGGCCGCCGTGGTGGCGCAATGGGAAGGCCTGAACCCGCCCTCCAGGGCGGACCTCTTCGACCCCGGCTTGAACATCCGGCTGGGATTCTCTTTCCTCTCCTACCTTCAGGACCGCTACGGCTCCCGCGAGACTGCTTTGGCGGTCTACAACGGCGGTCCCGAAATTTTGCGCCTCATGGAGGGGGGAGAGCTGCCCTTGGCCTCGTACCGTCAGGCTATTCGGGAGGGGGAAACGAATTACGCCCGGTGGTTGAAATCACCCGCCTTGCTGGAGCCGGGCCGGGACCCGTCGCCTTGAGGCTTCGGGGAAGGTATGCTTGGGCAGAGGGAGGTCCTTATGGCTGAGTCCTTTGATCTTCGCGTTCGTGAAGTCATCGAGCGGATCCGTCCCGCCTTGCAGATGGACGGAGGAGACATCGAGATCGTCTCCATCGACGAGCCCAACTTGAAGGTTCGCCTCGTGGGCGCTTGCCACGGCTGCCCGAGCGCCACCTACACTCTGTACCAGGGGGTCTACGGCGAGCTCAAGCGCCACATCCCCGAGTTCGGCGAGCTCCAGGCGGTCTAGGGCGTGTCCGGCTCCGTGCCGGAGGAGGTCCGACAGGGCCTCCTCGGCCTCGCCCGCCGCTCCATCCACGTGCTCCTCACGGAGAAGCGCCTGCTCGTTAGGGGCGCTGACTACGGCGTCCTGGCACCCGAACCACGAGGGGCCTTCGTCACCCTCCACTCGCCTGGAGGAGATCTCCGGGGATGTATCGGCACCATCGTCCCCACGGGCCCTCTGGATGAAACGGTTTGCCGCATGGCTGTGGCGGCCGCCGTGGAGGACCCCAGATTCGACCCCGTTACCCCCGGTGAGCTCCCCGGCCTCAGGATCGAAATTTCTGCCTTGACCGTCCCCGAACCTGCCCAAGTGGACCAGATCGTGGTGGGCCGCCACGGCCTCATCGTCACCCGGGGACGCCGAAAGGGCCTTCTCCTGCCCCAGGTTGCGCCCGAATGGGGGTGGAACCGCCTCCAGTTCCTTGACCACACCTGCCGGAAGGCGGGCCTTCCAGCGGGTGCGTGGCGCGAGGAAGGTACCCTCGTTGAATGGTTCGAGGCGGAAGTGTGGGGGGACCACCCCTCATCCTGAGGGTTGGGTTGGACAAGGTTCTCTTGCGAACCACAAAGGCCCCGGAAGGCATCCCGCCTTCTGGGGCCTTTGTGCGCTTGAAGGGAAAAAATAAGGGGGGCCGAAGCCCCCCTTGGTGACGGGATGGTCAGCTGATCCCTGAATCTACTTCGTGCCCTGCTTCGCAGCACCGGCCGGAGTGGTGTTCCACCAAGAGCCGCCGGGGCCGAAGTACTGCACGAGATAGTTGGCGAGGCCCACCGAGGCTCCGTTCATGTAGCCCGCGCCGAACTTGTTGTTGGGCGAGCTGTTGTCGATCGGGATGTCGGTCCAGATGCGCACCTGGTTGCGGTGGCAGGAAGAGGCGCAGGCGTTCACGTTGCCCGTGCCGCCATAGGCCAAGCCAGTAACGTCTTTGTAAGCGATGGTGTCCTCGGGCCGGGCGGGGAGGAAGGTGTGAGAGAAGCCGCTCACGTCTCCGTGTCCAGAGGTTGGAGCCATGTGGCAGGTGACGCAACGGGACTGGCCCAGGATTCGGCCCGTGCCATCCGGATTGGCCGCGCCGTAAGGGTGATGCGTGTGAGATTCAATGGCGTCGCGGATGTTGTCTGGAATGGGGGCTTCGAAGCCCGATTTCTTCCACTTCACGATCATGGTGCTGGTGATGTTTTTGGTGGGTACGAAGTAGGGCGCGTGGTGGCAGGCCATGCAGAGGCTGTCGTCGTCCACGTTGGTGTTGGCGTAGGTGACGCCGCTGCGGGTGATGGAGTCGCGCACCTGTGAATCGTTCTGGGTCAGCTGGTGGGGGTTGTGGCAGTCGTTGCAGGCTATGCCGTGGGAACCCTGGTAGTGTGCGCTGCTGGTGAAGTCGTCGATCCGGGCCGAGACGTAGTGGACGCCATCCGGCCACTTGCCGCCCGTGAACACCTGGTACTGGCTCAGCGGATCGGGCGGGTTGGAGATGATGAAGGGCTTGTTGTTCACTTCATCATAAGGGAAGCCCCAGAACTTGGTGGGGGCGGAGGCCACCTGGACGTGGCACTGGAGGCAAACCTCGGAGCGCTGCTGGTTGTTGGTGATGTCATTCGGGTTGAGGATCTTGGTGATGTCGCCGTTGCCCGCCACGTGGGCGGAGCCCGGTCCGTGGCAGCTCTCGCAGCCGATGCCCGCGATGTCCGGCCTGCCGTCGCCATCCAGGTCAGGATAGTCGGGGCTTCCCTGGGGAATGAGGACCGCCGGGTAAGGGTGCATCACCTTCTCGCCCTGGGCCGTCACTTCCACGCTCTTGATGCCCGTCACATGGCAGCCCGCGCAGGTGGCAAGGTAGTTCTGGCCCTGCAAGGGAACCAGCGCCGAGCTCGCGATGCCGGGTGCGAATTTGGGCACGTTGCCCGAGTACCAACTGCTGGCGTTGCTCGTCCATGCCGTCCCGCCCCAGGCCAAGGGAGCGAAGTAGATGGCGGCGCTGGAGCCGTTGGACCGGTCGGTGACGGGGATGCGGACCATGTAACGCTGGCCGTTGCCCGCCTCCATGCCGGCCCAGGTGGCCACCACCTGCATCTTCAAGCCCGAGGGGCCGAGCTGAACCCAGTACGTGTCGTTGGCCGCGTTGTAAGACAGGATGGGGGCGTTGGGCTTTAGGCTGTCAAAGGGTGTACCTGTTTTGGCGTTGAAGTCCAGGCCCATCATGAAATCGTCCTGCGCCCCGCCGAGGGAATTGGCGAGCACGCCCTTCTCGGGCTGGAGGGTGTACTGTCCCATGGGCTGCCGGAGGGCATTGGGATGCTTGGTGCCAAGAAAGGCCGATGCCTGGGTATGGCAGCTCAGGCAGGTAGCGCTGCCCACGTATACTCCGGCCTCCAGCTGGGCCTTGGTGTACATGGTGTTCAGAGCCTTCTGAATGCTCTGCTCCTGCGCAACCGGCACGTAGACGGCGCCGCCTGTCATGGATTGAGCCTTGACCCCCATGGAACCCGCGACGAGGGTCAGGACCGGAATGGCCATCAAAATGCGCTTCATTAGAACCTCCTCTTCTCTCAAACCTTGGCGCGCCAAGGGTCAGTCATCCTTCAGGTTGGGATCGTGGTTCGAGCCGTGGATCGCGATGTGGCAGGTCTGGCACGCCCGGAATTTGGGATTGGAGATGTTGTGGAACGACGGCACACCCATATGGCACTCGAGGCAGAGGTCCGCCACGCGCGAGCGGGTGAGCATCTTTGGGTTGGTCGAACCGTGGGGAGTGTGGCACTGGAGGCACCCGTTCGCGTTGCGCGGCGGGTGCGGGTAGATGAAGGGGCCGCCCTTGTCCAGGTGGCACTCCAGGCATGCGCCGTTCTTCCACTCGCGCAGGCGCCCGGTCCGGTTCTCGCCGTGGACCGTGTGGCAAGCGGTGCAGTCGAAGGGCTTGTCGCCCTGGCGGTGGGCGAAAGGAAGCTTGAAGGCAGCCGCGATGTCCCCGTGGCATTTGGCGCACAGGACCGCGGGGGCTGCGGCAAGAAGGGGCTTAGCCGGGGCAGGTGTATGTCCGGGCGTGTGGCAATCCAGGCACACCACGCCGTTCCGGGGGTGGGCTGGGAGGTTGAGGGCCATGAGGGCCTCGGCCTTGGGGTGGCAAGCGATGCAAGCGTCCTGCTTGGGGATGCGGTTGATGTTGGTCTTGCTCGGGTCGTTGGCGTGAGCCGCCCCCGGGCCGTGGCATCCTTCGCAGGCCTTGTTGAGCATGTCGCTCGACCGGGCCGCCATGGCGGTGCCGTGCTCTCCTGCCTGGAAGGCTTTCACCGTGTCTTCGTGGCAGGTGGCGCAGGTTTGGGCCCCTACCAGGCCTCCCCCCTTGGCGTCCTCGGCCCGCAGGCCCAGCGCGAGGGCGGTCAGCGCCACGCCGACGGTGGTTACTGCGATGAACAATCGTCCGCGCGCCATTAGAACCTCCACCGGAGAATCACGCCGTAGCGTCTCACGTAGTAGTTGTTCAGAGAAGAGAAGTCTTCGGCGTAAGAGTGGTACTGCCCGAACAGGACGAACTGAGTCCCCTTGGGGCCGTCGATGGTCGCCCTAAGGTCCGCACCCCACGTCTCAAGGGGAAAGCTCTGCCCTCGGTCCCTCACCTTGGTAAGGTCGCCGTCCAGGCGGACCTTGCCGACGGTGAAGAAGGTGTTGGCCGTGAGGGTGTACATGTCCACGCCGTAGACGGACATGTCGGGCTGGCCGCCGGGGAGGAAGATGTTGGTGTGCGAGTCGTAGGTGAAGGTGTCGGCCGCGAGGCCGAATCCCGCGTTGCCCGTGGAATTGGCCCAGTTGGCGAAGGCCCCGAAGGACTGCGCCTGGCGCTTGGCGAGGGCTTGGCTGGCAGGGTTCTCGGCCCACTCCCAGCGGGCCCGGGCCCCCATGGTCCATCCCGCACCCAGCCGGGAGGAGACCTTGAAGGTGAACCGCTCCACCAAGTCGGGGTCGGTGCGGAATACGTAGCTGGAGAAGGTGCCGTGCTCATATTCGGCGTTGACCCGGAGCAGGGGAGTGCGGGACCAGCTTCCCCCCACGTACCACCCGTTGCCGGTGCGGTTCACGTTTTCGCCCGGGTCTCCGGTCTCCCGGCTCCACGAGACGTCGCGGGAGCCGCCCTGGTATCCGGCGAAGACGGCCCAGCCCATGCCCTGCTTCTCGATCTCGATGCGGCTCGTGGTGTCCTTCACGTCGAAGAAGCCGTTGTCGTTCACGGGGGTGTTGAGCACAAGGTCGCGGCCGGGCACGCCCAACTGAAGGAGATAGTTTCCGAAGAGGTTCGAGTCCTGAGTCGTGTCGCGATAATCACCCGCGACTCGGACGGACCACCCCGCCCCGATGCGGAATGCCGCGTCCACGTTGGCCGCCTTGTTGTCCTGCTTGGCGGAGCCGGCGGTGTCGTCAAGCCAGCGGAACTGGCCCGCGTTGGGCGCCACGTCGTAGACCGTCAGGCGCGTCCCGTTGCTGTCCATGTCCGACCTGCTGTAGAACAGGGATCCCGCCACATCCACCCAGTCGTTATGGTAGCTGGCGATGAAGCGGCTGGAGGGGATGTCGGTGCGGTCCTTGCGGGGCGTGGACAGGCCCACCAGGCTGCTGTTGCTGGTCCCGAAAATGGCCTGGCTGCCGTTAGGCGACCACCGGTCCTGGCGCTCGTAGCGCGAGAAAGCCTGTTCGAAGGAGAGGTACACGGGCAAGGTTTTGGTCTCGATTTTGATCGAGGCCTCCTTCATATCCTGATCATAGGTGTTCCGGGTCGGGAAAACGTTATTTTGACCGAAGATGCCCCGGTTCACGTAGCCCTCTTTCTTGTAATACCGCAGATTGAGGGTGAGGCGCGCCGCGGACCATCCGTCGTAGACCACCGAGCCGCGCCAGCGTTCGATATCCCACCGGCTGCGCCTGTTGGCCTCGTCTCCGTAGGCCAGGGCGTAGAAGTCCGTCTGCTTGTCGTAACCCAGGTTGAAAGTCCAGCCGCCGCCCGGGCGGAAGAACAACGATCCGTGCTGCGCGGGTTCCGCGCCGCCGAAGCCCCATGCCTTCACCGAGAAAACCTCTTGCCCCTGCTTGGGGGCATAGGCCAGGGTGAAGTCGTCCAGGACGAAGCCCTTATGCTGCCCGTACTGGGTGATAAAGGAATCTTCGTTGCCCGTAGAGTTTTGCCAGACGTAGCCGGCTCCGATCTCGCCGGTCCACTGAGCCCACAGCGGGACCGAAGAGGCGGAAGCCAAGAGGCAAAGCCCCAAGGCGGCTCCCATTAGGATTCTTCGCTTCACCGTCATCTCCTTAAAAATCCTCCACCCTCTTTCTGAAACAGCCTCAAGATCCTCCACCACCTTTCTCCAGAAACATGGCACGCTACACTACCCAACCAGTGTGCATACTTTTGGGGCAAGTGGCCCTCCTTGTAAAGGGGTCTAGGCCACACCAGCATAGACATGGGTTATTTACCCCTCTTCCGTTTGTTGGTGACCAGGGACCCATCTCCTTCTGCCATAGTGTATATGACTTCACCACTAAAGTCCATCATGCGGGTGGCCTCGCCCACCTTGGCGGGTGATCTTGGATGTCGGTCCCAATCTTTCGAGATCATAACGGATTGCCAGGCGATGTACCAGCGCCCCGGAGGCAGAGCCCGGGCGCCGGCGTTCAGGGCCTTCGGGGGCAGGAGTTTCGCCGCCGGAGGGGCCCTAAGAAAGCATCAAGCCCCTGCCTTGCGCAAGGCGAGGTGCGCGGCCCCGAGGGCGCCCGTGAGTTGGGGCCGCTCGGGAATCTGGAAGACCAGGCCCAGGAGGGATTGAAGGCAGTCCACGAGATCGGGGTTGAGGGCGCCGCCGCCCGAGAATACGGCGGGTCCGTCGGCGCCCACCATCCGCACCATCCCCGCCAAGCGCTGGGCCAGGGCCTGGTGGACCGCGTGAGCGATATCGGGAACCGCCTCTCCCTGGGAGATGAGGGAGATGACCTCGCTCTCCGCGAACACGGTGCAGGTGGAGGTCATGCTGAGCGCCTTCATAGCCCTTAAGCCGGCGGGGCCGAGCACATCCAAGCTCGTTCCAAGGATGCCGGCCATGACGGCGAGGAATCGTCCCGTCCCCGCCGCGCACTTGTCGTTCATGGTGAAATCCCGGACCTCTCCTGAAGGTCCCATCCGGATGGCCTTGCTGTCTTGCCCGCCCACGTCCACGACGAGCGCGGTGCCGGGAAAAAGGACGGATGCTCCTCGGGCGTGGCAGGTGATCTCCGTGATCCTCAGGGCGGCGAAGTCCAGCGCGGCGCGGCCGTAGCCCGTACCCGCGACGGCGGCCAGCTCGCCGGCCTCCGCGCCCGCTTCCGCGAGGGCCTCATTAAGAGCCTCGCGGCCCACGCCGCTCAGGTTCGGTGCGGAAGGGAGAAGGCTCGATCCGCGCACACGCCCGTCCCGGTCCAAGACCACCGCCTTGGCCGTGGCCGAGCCCACGTCCACGCCCGCCACCAGGAGTTTCTCCGCCATGCCGCCTCCATCTGCGCTGCCCGCTGCGTCAGCCGTCGAGTGACTCGAAGAACGCCGTGAGACGGGTCTTGGCCTGCTCCTCGGACCACGTTCTGAAGTCTGTCATGTCCCCTTCCAGAACCACGCTCTTGATTCCGAGGCGCTGGGCCAGGGCCTGCCTCAAGTCGTATTGGCCAACGGAATAGGGTTTACAGGAGCGTGCAGAATGCAGCACCAGACCGTCCGCTTGGTAGTCCCGCCCCATGGCCTCCATGAGGCCGAGGCGGTAGTCGAGCCCCCGGTTTAAGAAGATGAGGGTATAGGTCTTGGCAAGGGACCCGAAGGGGTCGGCGAGGTCAAGGTAGTGGGTCGTCTCGGCCCAGGCGTTGGGGTAAGTGCCCGCCACGCCCGCCCAGCCGTGCTCAGCGAAGAGGCGGCTTAAAGGGGCCAGGGCGAACCAGATGGCGATGTTGTCCCACATGAGCCGGTGGCGCTCGCCCGGGACCGCCGCCACGTCCCGGGACACGCGCTCCTGAAGCTCGGCGAGCAGGCCCTCATAGTAGCGCTCACACGACGGCAGGCCTCGCAGGGAGACCACGGGCGCCAGGTGCACGAAGGCATCGAAGACGGTCATGGGCGCGGGCCTGTGGCGCATGGTGGCCAGCACATCTCCCCACAGGGCCGAAGCCCGTATGGAAGAGCGCAGCACGTCGTGGAAACGGTCCTCCCGGAACTCCCGGCCGGTGATGCGCTCCAGGGCGGGCACGGCGTCCTTGATCTGCCCCGCCACGTAGTCGAAGACCTCGGGGGTGCCCTCACCCGAGGCGATGAAGGGAGTGTCCAGCATCACCAGGGGGATTCCCTCCCCGTGAGAGAGTTCCTTGAACCAGTACAGGATGGTCTGGCAGATGTTGTTGGTGCAAAAGAGCACGTCGGGGCGCGGAAGCCTGCCGACGGGCGTGAGGCCCGAAAGGGCGTGGCCCAGGTCCACGCGGGCGTAGGAGCACAGGTCCCGGGAGAATCCGGCCTCCTCCGCGTGGGCGCAGATCTCCGGTCCCATCCGCCTGGCCCCGCACAGGGCCGCGTGGTTTTCTGGATAGACCGTGTAGCAACCGAAGGCGCGCAGCAGCTCTACGGGTGCGCCGCTGGTCACCCACGCCACGGGGCGGGCGCCCTCCGCGTAGCGGGCGAGGGCGTAATGCCTCGTCATGAGACGCTTGAGGCTCCTCGTGCTCTCCAGAGGCGGCCCCAGGGGGGATTCGCCGCGGGGTCGCTCGCGCGGCCGACGCTCCCTGGCCTTCAAAAGGACGGGGAGGGCCACGTCCTTCATCCACCTGAAGCGCAGTTCGCTGGCCACCCTCACGGCAGGGACTCCAGGAAAGCTTCCACGCGCGTCATCATTCCCGCCGGGGTGGTGGTCCCCAATTCGGTCTCCACGATTAAGACGGGGATGCCGCGCGCCCGCATGGCCCCTGAGAGGGAAGGAATCTGGAAGAGCTCGGGTTCGCAAAATTTGAGAGCCAGAAACACGACGCCCCGTGCGCCCGACCGCTCCACCTGCTCCGCCAGAAAAGCCGCGCGATCCTCCACGCCGTCGCCCGTGGTGCAGCAGGGAGGAAGGGCGAGCAGGCGCGCGGCCACGGCTTTCCAAGGATCTCCGGGCTCGGGGAGGGGAGCCCTCGCGAAGCGCCTCCCGCAGACCAGAAGATCGTCCTCCACTACCGCGACGCCCAGGCCGTCCAGCCGCTGCGCCAAGTCGCTGGGCGCGGGAAGGACCCCCGACAGCACGAGGGGCACGCCCCGTCTCTGCCGCCCAGCGTGGGTCTTCGTGAAGGCCTTCAAGTGGAGGACCGCATCCTCGGGCCAAAGGTATTCACAGGCGCGCACCGCGCCGTAGAACTCCGCGTTGCTGGCGTTCAGGCCGCCACGTGCCCGGAGAGCGTAAAGCTCGCTTACCGCGGCAGTCCGGCCTCTCCCGAGGGCGAGGGCTCCTTCAAGGGCCCCGTCGCGGAGGGGGCCGGCGATGCGTGTGAGGTCCGCCGACAGCGTTCGAAGCTGGGCTTCAAGATAGACGGCCGCCCGCTCGCTCCCTCCCGACCGCGGCGGGTAGAAGAAGAGGCATGGCTTCGGCTCATGGACCAGGTCCCTCACGAGCGAGCCCAGGTTTTGAATCGAATCGCAGGTGTGCGGAAACAGCAGGAAGTCCGCTACCGCGAGGCCACCCGACAGCAAGAACTCCAACCCCTGTCTGACCACGCCGCAGACGTAGCTCTGAAGGTGTGCCCCCGCCAGCGCCTGGCCCGCGGGCGGATCCCACACCTCCGCGGGACAGACCCCGTGCGCCCAGAGCAGCTCCGCCGGATACCGGGCCGGCCAGACCGCCGCCACTTTGCGACCCGCGGCTTTTTGCCCCTGCAGGTAGGTTGTCCTGCCCATGGCGCCTCCACGTCCCACAGTGTGGCCCTCGCCGCCCTCCGATGCAAAGGGGGCCAGCGCAGGCAGTGGGCAGGTGAGTCCAAGTGCAACAAAGCACGCGACTCCTGTCCCCGTACGAGCGGCTGGTCATACACCTCTCATGCATCTGCGGGGCCGGGGGCCCGTGAACATTTGAAGCTCCGGCGCCGCCGGGGTATGCTCGATCCATGCCGAGGAGGCGGCACATGCCGGACGGGGTGCTGGTCATCGACCAGGGGACCACGGGGAGCACGGCGCTCGTCTTCTCGCGCGAGGGTGCCGTGCTCGGGCGCGCCTATGCCGAAATCGCCAACCGCTTCCCGCGGCCCGGCTGGGTGGAACAAGACGCCGAGGAGATCTGGGATACGAGCCGCCGCGTCATGGCTCAGGCCCTGCGAGGCGCGCACCTTTCTCCGCGGGAGGTGAAGGCCATCGGCATCACCAACCAGCGGGAGACCACGATCCTGTGGGACCGGCTCACGGGGCAGCCGGTTCACCCGGCCGTGGTCTGGCAGAGCCGCCAGAACGCGCAGGTGTGCGAGCGGCTGCGCGGGGAGGGCCACGAGCCCGAGGTGCGGCGCAAGACCGGCCTCCTCCTGGACGCCTATTTCTCGGGGACCAAACTACGATGGATCCTGGATGCCCGGCCCGAGCTGGAACCGGCGGCGCGGCAAGGCGATGTCCTCTTCGGAACCGTGGATACCTGGCTTCTCTGGAAGCTCACCGGCGGCAAGGTCCATGCCACGGATCCCACCAACGCCTCCCGCACGCTCCTGTACGACATCCACGCCCGGCGCTGGGACGAGAGACTCTGCGGCCTCTTGGGCGTGCCTGCGGCCATGCTCCCGGAGGTGAGGCCCTCCTCCGGCTGTTTCGGCGAAACGCAGGCGACGGACGGCCTTCCGGCAGGAATCCCCCTGGCCGGCGTGGCGGGCGACCAGCAGGCCGCCCTCTACGGCCAGCACTGCTGGGAACCCGGCCAGACCAAAAACACTTACGGCACCGGGTGCTTTCTCCTGATGAACATGGGCAGCCACCATCCCATCAGCGAAGGCGGCCTGCTCACCACCCTCTGCTGCGGGCCCAAAGGCGAGCCCGCCTATGCCTTGGAGGGATCGGTCTTTACGGCCGGGGCGGCTGTCCAGTGGCTGAGGGACGGCCTGGGCATCATCGCCAGCGCCGGCGAGACGGAGGCCCTGGCGCGATCCGTGCCCGATGCGGATGGTGTCTACATGGTCCCCGCCTTCACCGGTTTGGGCGCGCCCTACTGGGATATGGAGGCGCGCGGCGCCCTGGTGGGGCTCACGCGAGGCGCCAGCCGGGCCCACGTCATCCGGGCCACGCTGGAGAGCATGGCCTACCAGACGCGAGATGTGGTGGAGGTGATGAACGCCGATTCGGGCATTCCCATCCGCGATCTGAGGGTAGACGGAGGGGCCGCCGCCAACGATCTGCTCATGCAGTTCCAGGCCGACATTTTGGGGGTGCCCGTGGAGCGCCCCGCACTGGTGGAGACCACGGCGGCCGGCGCGGCCTTTCTCGCGGGACTCGCCGTGGGATTTTGGCAGGGCCCCGAGGAGCTGGCTCAGGCACGGCGGCGCGAGAAAACCTTCATGCCCGCCATGACGCCGCCGGACAGGGACGCCCTCTATGAAGGCTGGAAGAAAGCCGTGCGGCAGGCGAGGGCGAGATGAGGGGAAGACCATGAGCAACATCCAGACGCTGACAGGTACGCTGAGGACGAGCGATGCCCAGGCCCTGGCTTGGCGCGGGTGGGTGCCCAAAGATCCGCGGGGGGGTTTGCTCTTCGTTCATGGACTTGCTGAGCACTCGGGCCGCTACCAGAGGACGGCAGAGCACTTCGCCGGCCTTGGCTTCGCCTGCTATGGCCTGGATCTGCGTGGCCACGGAGCCAGCCAGGGGCGGCGCGTCCACGTGGCCGCTTTCGATGACTACTTGAAGGATGTGGACGCGGCCCTCGCCCTGGTTGGCGCCCGCCACCCAGGGTTGCCTTGCTTTCTGGTAGGACATTCCATGGGAGGCCTCATCACCATCCGATTCGTCTTGGCCAAGCCCGAGGCGGTGGCAGGAGCCGTGGTCTCTTCTCCCCTGCTCGCCCCGCACCCGAGCGCCGTGCCCTCCGCGGCGACCCGTCTGGCGGCGGGCCTGCTTTCTAAGGTCGCGCCCGGCCTCTTGATTCCCAGCGGCCTCGACTCGAGCGCCCTCTCTCATGACCGGGCCGTCGTGGAGGCGTACGTGGCCGATCCGCTGGTGTCCAGCAAGGTGTCGGCGCGATGGTTCACAGCCACCATGGCCGCTGCCGCGGAGGCGCGCGCGCAGGCGCCGGCACTGCGGACCCCCATGCTCCTTATGCAGTCGGGCGGAGACCGGCTCGTGGATCCCGAAGCCACGCGGCGCTGGGCCGAAGCCGCGCCCCCCCAGTTCCTCCGGTTCATCTGGTGGGAAGGCTTCTACCACGAGATGTTCAACGAGCCGGGGCGCGAGCGCATCTTCGACCGCGTTGCGGCCTGGCTGATAGAAAGAATGGAGATCGCTCCGTCCCCGAAGCCGGATCGATCCCGCAGTTCTAATTCGGAACTGAGGCAAGATGGAGCGCGCTGATCAATCGATGATGAACAGCCTGGCGCCACGGTCTGTGAACGATCGGTGAGGTTCTTCGCCATCAGCAACCTGGTAGCTCACACCGGGGCCGAGCTGGAAGGTTCGCCCACTGTCGAGCTCAGTCGTGAGCTCCCCTTCTAGGCAAAGAAGGATATGACCTTTCGTGCACCAATGATCGGCGAGATACCCCGGCGCGTATTCGACCATGCGTACGCGTATACGGCCGAATTGCTGGGTGCGCCAGAGGGCCCAACCCGTCTCGCCCTTGTGCTTCGTTGCTTCGATTTGGGCCCAATCCGTCGTGCCGAAGGGTAAACCGAGCAGTTCCATTGGGGACTCCTTCAGTGCAGGCCAGCGCCGGTGCGCAGTGGGCCTTACATCGTGGCCGATACGGGACTCCCTGGGTAGCTTGCCCGGCCGGCTTGGGTCATCTTGCCCTCGTGGGCCGAGTCTCGCACGTCAATCGACTGCCTTCAATACGCGTGGCCTGCTCGACCATCGCCCACGCCGCCCCCGACGAGGGCAACCCGTGACCGACCGCAAGTGCTTTAGATTCTTGGCGGAGAGAGAGGGATTCGAACCCCCGAACCCTTGCGGGTTAACGGTTTTCGAGAAGACCTAGGGCCGACTTTAGCGGAGTGCCCTTCAGTGCCATCTAGTCCACTCTAGTCATACGGCGGATGGCGAATTGGCCAAGGCGATCTTGTCGGTATTTGCCAGGAGTGCCCTTCAGTGTGATTCAGAACTAACAGTTTTCTTGCAGTCGTCCTCGGCGGAAATCTCCCGTCCGAGACCAAAACGGGAACCGATTGGCAGCACGAAGGGCCCTTCGAAAGAGGGGCCCTTTCGCGCGATCCTTGGACCCACCCAGGGGCTGATGTACTCTTATCTCTTTCTCGGCGCTCACCGCTAAAGGGGGAACAACCGAGCATTTCTGCTGGCCCCTCAGGCACTTTGGGAGGAGATTCCCTTGGATCAGCTCCAACTCAACTGGATCGCGAACTTCATCTGGGGCATCGCCGACGATGTACTGAGGGACGTCTACGTCCGGGGCAAATACAGGGACGTGATCCTGCCCATGACGGTGATCCGCCGCCTGGACGCCGTTCTGGAGCCTACCAAGAAGGCCGTCTTGGAGATGAAGGAGCGTCTCGACAAGGCCGGGATCACCAATCAAGAAGCCGCTCTGCGCCAGGCGGCCAATGGCCAGGCTTTCTACAACGCCTCGCCGTTCATCCTGAGGGATCTGAAGGCCAGGGCCAAGCAGCACCAGCTCAAGGCGGACTTCGAGGCCTACTTGGACGGATTCTCCTCCAACGTCCAGGAAATTCTCGACAAGTTCAAGGTGCGCAACCAGATCCCCACGCTGGTGGACGCCGACATCCTCGGCTCCCTCATCGAGAAGTTCCTCTCCTCCGACATCAACCTCAGCCCGAACCCCGTGTTCGACTCCGATGGCAACCTGAAGCTCCCCGCCCTCGACAACCACGGCATGGGCACCCTCTTCGAGGAGCTGATCCGGCGCTTCAACGAGGAGAACAACGAAGAGGCTGGCGAGCACTTTACGCCAAGGGACGTGGTCAAACTGATGGCCGACCTCGTGTTCCTTCCGGTCGCCGGAGAGATTACCTCGGGGACTTACCTTGTATACGACGGCGCCTGCGGCACGGGGGGCATGCTCACCGTGGCCGAGGAGCGCCTCAAGTCCCTGGGCCAGGAGCACGGCAAGGAGGTGGCGGTCCACCTATTCGGCCAGGAGATCAACCCCGAAACCTATGCCATCACCAAGGCCGACCTGCTCCTGAAGGGCGAGGGGGAGGAGGCCGAGAACTTCCGCATGGGCTCTACGCTGTCCCAGGACGGCTTCCCCGCCGGCGAGTTCGACTTCATGCTCAGCAACCCGCCCTATGGCAAAAGCTGGAAGACGGACCTGGAGCGCATGGGCGGCAAAGGGGAGATCCGCGATCCGCGTTTCATCCTCCAGCACAACGGCGACCCCGAGTTCAGCCTCGTCACCCGGTCCAGCGACGGCCAGCTCATGTTCCTGGCCAACATGCTCAGCAAGATGAAGCACGGCACGCCCCAAGGGAGCCGTATCGCCGAGGTTCACAACGGCTCATCCCTCTTCACGGGCGACGCCGGACAGGGCGAGAGCAACATCCGCCGCTGGATATTGGAGAACGACTGGCTGGAGGCCATTGTGGCCCTGCCACTGAACATGTTCTACAACACCGGCATTGCCACCTACATCTGGGTCCTGAGCAACCGCAAGGCCGCTCACCGCAAGGGCAGGGTCCAGCTCATCGACGCCACGACCTGGTCCAAGCCCCTACGCAAGAACCTCGGCAAGAAGAACTGCGAGCTTTCCGAGGAGGACATCCGCCGCATCGCCCAGGTCTTCCAGGAGTTCAAGGAGACGGAGGAATCCAAGATCTTCCAGAATGCGGCCTTCGGCTACTGGAAGGTCCGCGTGGAGAGACCCCTGCGGCTCTTTAGCCAGTTTACCCGCAAGGCCGTGGAGGGTTTCCGCTTTGCGTCGGGAGATGAAGAGGTGCGGCGAGGCCTTTTCGACCAGTTCGGCCAGGCACTCTACGATGATTTCCAGGGCATAAGGGCCGAGATGGAGACGGTCCTCACAGCACCGGCCGAGGGGCAAGAAGAAGGCGAGGAAACCGGGGGCGAGAGCTCCAAACCCGCCATTCCCGAGAAGCGCCGCAAGAAACTTCTGGACCCCGAAACCTGGAGGCGCGACCGGAAGCTCCTTGAGGCGGCGCGACAGCTCGGCCAGGCGATGGGTCTGGACCTGTTCGAAGATCACAACCACTTCCGCGACCTCTTCGGGGAGACGGTCAACAAGCTCGGCATGAAGCTCTCCGCCTCCGAGGCCAAGGCCATCATCGGGGCCGTGAGCTGGCGGGAGGAGTCCGCCCCTCCGGTCATCAAGAAGGTGCGTAAGCCCGGGAAGGCCGAAGCCGATCCCATTCACGGGCGTTACGAGACCAAGGCAGATGGAAAGACGTGCGCCGTGGAGTACGAGCCGGACTCCGACCTCCGAGACTCTGAGCAGGTGCCCCTTTTGGAAGAGGGCGGGGTTGAAGCCTTTTTCCGCCGGGAGGTCCTGCCCCACGCCCCCGATGCCTGGATCGACGAGGGTGCCACCAAGATTGGCTACGAGATCAACTTCAACCGCCATTTCTACAGGCCCCAACCGCTGCGCACCCTTGAAGAGATCCGCGCCGACATCCTGGCGCTGGAGAAGGAGAGCGAGGGACTGCTGGGCGAGATCATCGGGGGAGACTTGCGATGAAGGCCGTCGAGGCAAGGTTTCTGGAGTTCCTGAAGAAGTCGCCGCAGTTCATTATCCCGATCTACCAGCGCACCTACTCCTGGGCCGAAAGGGAATGCCGCCAGCTTTGGGACGACATCCTCCGCACAGGCAGCAACGAAGGGATTTCGGCGCATTTTGTGGGGTCCATCGTCTACATCGAGAAGGGGCTCTACCAGGTAAGCGGCCAGTCGCAACTTCTGGTCATCGACGGCCAGCAGCGCCTGACCACGGTGTCCCTGCTCCTTGAGGCCATCGCACGGCATGTCGGCGATTCCGAACCCGTTGACGGCTTTTCGGCCAAGAAGATTCGCAGCTACTTTCTGCTCAACCCCTTGGAAGAAGGCGATCGCGGCTACAAGTTACTGCTCACCCAAACCGACAAGGCCAGCCTCCTTGCATTGGTTCAACAGAAGCCAGAGCCCGCCGAGAGGTCCCTGCGGGTCGCCGAGAACTTCGCGTTCTTTCAGCAGCAGATCAACGGTCTGAACGGCGAGCTCGGGGCCCTGTGCAGAGGGCTCTCGAAGCTCATCATCGTGGACATCGCCCTCAGCCGCGACCAGGACAACCCGCAGCTCATTTTCGAGAGCATGAACTCGACCGGGAAGGAGCTGAGCCAGGCGGACCTGATACGCAATTTCATACTGATGGGTCTGGAGCCGGAACACCAGACCCGGCTCTATGAGGATCATTGGAGGCCGATGGAGCTGGACTTCGGCCAAGAGGCCTACGGCGAGCATTTCGACGGTTTTATGCGGCACTACCTAACGATCAAGACAGGCGAGATTCCCAAGCTGGGGGAAGTCTACGAGGCATTCAAAGGCCACGCGCGCAATCCCGTTACGGCGTCGGCGGGGGTAGACGCCCTCGTCGCGGACATCCGCGTCTTCGCGGGCTACTACTGCGCCATGGCTCTTGGCAAAGAACCGGATAAGGAGCTCGCGGCGGCATTCCATGACCTCGGCGAGTTGCGCGTGGATGTCGCCTATCCGTTCCTCCTTGGGCTCTATCACGACTACAGGTGCGGCTTGCTGTCTAAGGACGATTTGACCAAAGCCGTGCGCCTGGTGGAATCGTACGTATTCAGGCGGGCCATCTGCGCCATCCCCACAAACTCCATGAACAAGACCTTCGCGAGCTTTGCAAGGGCACTCAAGAAGGAGACCTATGTCGAGAGCATCCAGGCGCATTTCCTGCTTTTGCCCTCCTATCGCCGGTTTCCTGACGACGACGAATTCCGCGCCAGCATCCAGTCCCGAGATCTCTATAACTTCCGCAGCCGTAGCTACTGGCTTCGAAAGATGGAGAACTTCGGTCGGAAAGAGCGGGTACCCGTGGATGAGTACACCATCGAGCATATTCTCCCGCAGAACGAGAACCTGCCGGCCGGGTGGCGTGAGGCCCTCGGGCCCGATTGGCAGAGAATCCAGAAGACGTGGCTGCACACCCTCGGCAACCTGACCCTCACAGGCTACAACTCCGAATACAGCGATCGCCCGTTCAAAGAGAAGCGCGACATGAAGGGCGGCTTCAGGGAGAGTCCTCTCAGGCTGAATGAAAGGCTGGGTACCCTGGAAACCTGGAACGAAACCGCCATCCAGACACGGGCGGGCAGCCTCGCCGGAATGGCCCTGTCCGTCTGGCCCTCTGCCGACCTTCCACAAGAAAGGATTCAAGCCTACCGTCCGCAGGCCCCCAAGGCCGAAGGGTACAGCATCGACGATCATCCTTACCTGGCGGAAGGCAGCTCCATGTACGGGGCCGGAGTGCGTGATCTCTTCGATGAAATCCGCAAACAGATTCTCGCCCTCGATCCTTGCGTGACTGAGGAGTTCCTGAAACTCTACGTGGCCTACAAGGCCGAGACCAATTTCGTGGACATCGTCCCGCAAGCGAAGCGCCTGGTGCTTCGGCTCAACATGGACTTCCATGCAATTAGCGACCCGCGCGCCCTTTGCCGGGACGTGAGGGGGCTCGGCAAATGGGGCAACGGAGACATCGCTGTGGGCCTCAGCTCCAAAGAGGACATCCCCTACATGATGGGGCTCATCCGGCAGGCCTTTGAGAAGCAGATGGGCAACGGCGGGGCGGAGTAATGACCCAGGACCTTAAGCCCTATCCTGCTTACAAGGACTCCGGCGTGCCGTGGGTGGGGAAAGTGCCGGAGCAGTGGGATGTGCGGCGTGGAAAGGCACTTTTCGAAGAATCCAGGCTATCAGTCCGCGACCAAGACCAAATCGTGACGTGCTTTCGGGATGGTCAGGTTACTCTGCGAGCCAACCGCCGGACGTCAGGCTTCATGGTCGCCCTCAAAGAAGTTGGGTACCAGGGAGTCCGGCATGGGCAATTGGTCATTCATGCTATGGATGCCTTCGCTGGAGCTATCGGGGTTTCGGACTCCGACGGAAAATGCAGCCCAGAGTACATAGTCTGCAACCCGCGGAGTTCAGATTCACAGCCCGCCTATTTCGCCACAGCTCTCAGGCTCGCGGCCCATCTCAACTTTATCCAGGTGTCATGCTCGGCGGTCCGAGAACGAGCACCTAGGCTCAGGTTTCCCAACTTTGGCGAGATGCTGCTGCCTCTCCCTCCTTGTGAGGAACAGACCGCAATCGTTCGTTTCCTGTCCCGCGTGGACCGGAAAACTCAGAGGGCGATCCAGGCGAAGCAGAAGCTGATCAAACTCCTGGAGGAGCAAAAGCAGGTCCTCATTCACCGCTACGTCGCGGGCCAGATCGACGTCCGCACCGGCAACCCCTACCCCGCCTACAAGCCCTCCGGAGTCGAATGGCTGGGTGATGTGCCGGAGCATTGGGAGGTGCGACGGCTAAAGACGATGTGCGCGATGAAAAGTGGCGACGGCATTACAGCCATGTCCATTGAGGAGAAGGGCGACTATCCAGTCTTCGGTGGTAATGGACAAAGGGGCTTTACATCGAAATTCACCCACGACGGCGCCTACGTCCTAATTGGGAGGCAGGGCGCATTGTGCGGCAATATTCATACTGCCAAGGGACGGTTTTGGGCTTCTGAACATGCTGTAGTTGCTTCGCTTTACAAAGGCCAAGTTCTCGATTGGTTTGCAGCTCTCTTGGAGGTAATGAATCTGAACCAATACTCAATCGCCGCAGCGCAACCGGGGCTGGCAGTCGAGCGGGTATTGAATCTGTGGGCTCCAGTACCACCCGCTGAGGTGCAAGAAGCTATCGCAGGACACCTTCAGGAAAGCTCAAAGACGATCACTTTGGGCCTTGACCGTATACGCCGTGAGATCTCCCTCCTCCGCGAATACCGCACCCGCCTGGTGGCGGATGTGGTCACGGGCAAGCTGGACGTGCGCGAAGCCGCGGCCAACCTCCCCGCCGAGCCCAAGGCCGAGCTGGGGGCCA
>JAKAKG010000095.1:20062-21494 GCA_021813555.1 Acidobacteriota bacterium | reverse complement strand
GGCTGAAATATGGGAAGAGGCGGGCTTCGGCGTCGCCCCTTCGGCCGTGGAGTCCCTCGGCGGAGGATTTTTCCCTTCCCACGGCCAGTCCTCAGAGAAGATCCACCTCTGCGCCGCGCGGGTTGATGCCGCCTCGGCCGTCTGCCCCCAAGGTGACGGATCGGTGAATGAGGCCGATGCTCCGCCCGTGCGTTTCCGGCCCCTGCGTGACATTCTCCTGGACTGTGCCGCGGGCCGCATCGAAGACCCCAAGGTGGAAGTGCTCGCCTGGCGCCTCTGCCTTCACCTGGGGTACCTACCTGTCCAGGGACGCTACGCCACTCCGGCTGAGCGCCCCGCCATGCTAGAATTCCAACACTTCATGGGCCTGGCCGGCTGGACCTCTGCGCGAGACGAGGACCAGGGCGGCACCCAAGGCCCGTGACGGCGGAGGGACTCCCATGGACGACAACGTGATTTGCACCATGCTCAACATCCGCTACCCCATCCTGGCGGGCGGCATGACTTGGGTCTCGGAGGCCGTCCTCGCGGCGGCCATGAGCGAAGCCGGGGGCCTCGGGTGCATCGCCACGGGCAACATGCCGGGGGAACTCCTGCGCGAGGAGATCCGAAAATACCGCACCTTGTCCAACAAGCCGTTCGCCGTGAACCTGATTCTGCTCTCCCCCAATTTCAAGGAGTGCGTGGAGGTCGTGAAGGACGAACACGTGCCCGTCATCACCCTCGGCGCGGGCAACGCGAGCCCCTTCATTCCCGAGTTGAAGGCGGCGGGGGTCACGGTGATCCCCGTGGTGAATTCGGTGGCCTTGGCCCGGCGCCTTGAACGCGCAGGGGCCGACGCCATCGTGGCCGAAGGCGAGGAGTCGGGCGGGCACGTGGGAGAAACCTCCACCATGCCCCTCGTGCCCCAGATGGTGGATGCCCTCAAGATCCCCGTCATCGCCGCAGGAGGCATCGCCGACGGGCGCGGTATGGCCGCAGCCTTTGCCCTGGGCGCCAGCGGGATCCAGGTGGGCACCGCCATCGTCGTGGCCCATGAATCCCGGGCCCACGCCAATTACAAGGACGTCATCGTCAAATCCAACGACCGGGCCACGGCCGTCACCGGGCGCAGCATCAGCAAGCCCGTGCGCGCCCTCAAGAATATGCTCACTCAGGAGTTTCACACGCTTGAAGGGGCGGGCGCTCCCTGGGAGGAGATCGAGGGCTTGGCCATCGGGCGCCTTAGGGCGGCTGTCATGGAGGGCGACATCACGCGGGGCTCCGTCATGATGGGCCAAGTGGCGGGTCTCGTGAAGCGCCGTGCGAGCTGCGAGGAGATCATCCAAAGCATCATGGGGGAGTTCAACGCCACCATGGGGCGGATCGGCGGATACCGCATTCCCCCGGGGGGCTTTCAAACGAGATGAGGAAATGCCGAGATGCCGAGATG